>NZ_JBHXPF010000007.1:97824-232527 GCF_042718715.1 Streptomyces sp. NPDC058576
CCGGCCGCGCCCCCCCCCCCCCCCAAAGCCCCGGACCGGGGCTTGTCCTCAATCGCCGGACGGGCTGGTTGTGGGGCGGTGCTCTGTCCTCAATCCGCGACGGGCTGGTTGTGGGCTGGGGCCGTCCTCAATCGCCGGACGGGCTTGATAGGGGCGCTCGGGCATCACGCTGAGTTGAGGGTGCCGGACGGGCTTGATGGGGGCGCTCGGGTATCACGCTGAGTGGGGGGTGCCGGATGGGCTCGACAGGGCCGCCCGGGTCTCGTTCGCCTCGGTCAGGATCCGGGACACCAGCTCCGCCACGCTCGGCAGGTCCTCGATCAGGGCCGCCACCTGGCCCGAGGCCATGATGCCGAGGTCCGTGCGGCCCTCGACCATGGACGCCCGCAGCAGCATCGGGGTGTTCGCCGCCATCAGCACCTGGCTCCAGCTCAGGTCCTTGCCGTGCCGCATCGCCAGGCCGTCGCGGACCATGCCCGGCCAGCTCAGCCCGGAGAGCCGGCGGAAGCGGGACGCCCGGCGCAGCGCCCCGAACAGGGAGCGCAGCCGGCCCGCGCCGCCCTCCAGTTCCGCCACCATCTCCGTACGGAGCATCCGGTGCGGGAGCCCGTCCACCGCCCGCGTCAGCGTGATGTCCTTGGCGGTCGCCGCCAGGTAGCGGGCCTTCACCGCGTCCGGGACCGTCGAGTCCGAGGTCAGCAGGAACCGGGTTCCCATCGCGACCCCCGCCGCCCCGTACGCCAGCGCCGCCACCAGGCCCCGGCCGTCGTGGAAGCCGCCCGCCGCGACCACCGGAATGTCCACCGCGTCGACCACCTGCGGCAGCAGCACCGTGGTGGCGACGTCTCCGGTGTGACCGCCGCCCTCGCCGCCCTGCACGATCACCGCGTCCGCACCCCAGGCCGCGACCTTCTCCGCGTGCCGCCGGGCTCCCACCGACGGGACGACGACCACGCCCGCGTCCTTGAGTTCCGCGATCAGCTCCCTCGACGGGGCGAGCGCGAACGACGCCACCCGGACGCCTTCCTCGACGATGATCCGGACCCGCTCCGGTGCGTCCCCCGCGTCCGCCCGCAGATTCACCCCGAACGGTGCGTCCGTGCGGGACTTCACCTCCCGTACGGCGGCACGCAGTTGGTCCGGTGTCATGGTCGCGGAGGCCAGAATGCCGAGCGCCCCGGCCCGTGCGGTCGCGGTCACCAGGCGGGGGCCCGCCACCCAGCCCATCCCGGTCTGCACGATCGGGTGCCGGACGCCGACGAGGTCGGTCAGGGCGGTGCGCATCAGGCCCTGACCTCCCGGTCCCGGGTGCGGGCCGGGTCGAGGACCTCGCGGATCAGAGCGAGTTCGGCGGGGGAGGGGGCGCGGGTGTACGGGACGTCGTCCGGGATCGTGAGCGGGAATCCCGTCGCCTCCCGGACCGCTTCGACCGTGACGCCGGGGTGGACCGAGACCAGCCGCATCGAACGGTCCGGCGTCGCGAAGTCGAAGACCCCGAGATCGCTGACCACCCGGGGGATCCGGTGGAAACGGGTGGCCGAGGCGCCCGCCGCCCGCGCACTGTCGTAACCGACCCCGCAGATCATGTCGACGCGTTCCACGAAGGCCCGGGGCGAGTGCCGGGGGATCCAGTAACTCACCGGGTTGTTAAGGGTGTTGACCGGTGCTCCGCGCACGCCCAGCAGCTGTCGGGAGGGCCGTTGCCAGTCGCCGATGCAGGAGATGTTCTGGTTGCCGAAGCGGTCGATCTGGCTCGCGCCCATCATCACGTGCCGCCGCCCACCGGTCACCAGGGCCAGATGCCTGCGGTAGGGGAGCCAGCCCTCCGCTTCGCCGCCCGGACCGACGAGCGTCGCCTCGCCGTCCGTGAGGAGCAGGTCGGGCGCGAAGGTCAGCCGGGCCAGCCGTGCGCCGGCCGACGGGACCGCGCCCATCGGACTGGCCAGGATCTCCCCGTCGCCCCGCCAGGCCTCCGCGCAGGCGATCACGCAGTACTCGGCACGGGTGACGTCCCCGTTCGTGGACGTGTTCATTTCCGCTCCTCGTGCCAGGTACGGACCGCCTGCTGGTAGCTCTTCTCGTCGCCGTCCGGCGGCAGGAAGCGGGCCGTGAACTCCGCCCAGGCGGCCGGGTCCGCCGCCGCGGCCGCGTACGCCTGCTGGAACGGCTCGTCGCGCGGGTGGTCGGGGGCGCAGGAGGTGAAGTGCGCCCCGCCCGGCGTCTCCACCACACCGGCGACGGAGTGCCGTTGGACGAGGAGGGTCTGCGGAGCGGTGGAGTTCTCGGTCAACTCCCGTGTTTCCAGCAGGCGTTCGCAGGAGACATACGCCGCGTCCGCCGCCTCGCAGAACAGGTCGTCGAAGTACGGGTCGGGGCCCAGGTACTGGCCGTTGCCCAGCCGGTCCGCCCGGTTCAGATGGACCAGCGCCGCGTCCATCCGCAGGGCGGGCATCGCCACGAACTCCTCGCCGTCCTCGTAGGGCGAAGTCACCGTGCGCAGCTCGGGGTTGACCCGCATCACATCCGATCCGAGGCCCGCGCGCACCGGCAGGAACGGCAGCCGGTTCGCCGCCGCGTGCAGTCCCCACATGAACATCGCCTCGTCGATCTCCGTCAGCGCGAACGCCCCGCGCTGCCGGGCCGCCCGGTAGTGCGGCTCCAGCGGTATGGAGTCGAGCGTCACGAACGCCGTGACCAGGCGGCGGATCCGGCCCGCCGCGGCCAGCAGCCCCACGTCCGGGCCACCGTAGGAAATCACCGTGAGATCGGTGACCGGCGACCGCAGCAGCGCCCTGACCAGGGCCATCGGCTTGCGGCGTGACCCCCAGCCGCCGATCCCGATCGTCATGCCGCTGCTCAGCCGCTCGACGACCTCCTCGGGCGTCATCGTCTTGTCGCGCGGGGCGCCGCGCACATCGTGCGGGGGAGTGGTCACGGTTCAGGCCTCCTTGCCGAAGGTGTCGCGGACCCGGGCGGCGGTCCCGGCGAGGTTCGCCTCGAAGGTGAACCCCTGCTCGAAGCGGTAGCTGCGCTGGACGTCGACGGGGTCGATGCCGTTCAGGGCGGCCTTGGCCAGTCGCAGCAGATGGCCGTCCTTGGCGGCGATCTCGGCCGCCAGCTCCAAGGACGCGTCGAGCAGTTCAGGACCGGGTACCACCCGCCAGACCGATCCGTGGGCGAGCAGTTCGGCCGCGGTGACGGTCCGGGAGGTGTAGTACAGCGTGCGCATCAGGTGCTGCGGGACCAGCCGGGCCAGATGGGTCGCGGCGCCGAGCGCGCCCCGGTCAAGCTCCGGCAGGCCGAAGACCGCGTCCTCGCTCGCGACGATCGCGTCGGCGTTCCCGACGAGGCCGACGCCGCCGCCCAGACAGAAGCCGTGCACCGCCGCGACGACCGGCACCTCGCACGTGTACACCGCCGCGAACGCCTCGGCGCAGCCCCGGTTGGCGCCGATCAGGGCCTCGTGCCCCGCGTCGCGCTGCAACTCCTTGATGTCGACGCCCGCGTTGAAGCCGCGCCCGGCGGCGGCGAGGACGACGCAGCGCACCCCGGGATCGCGGCCCGCCGTCCGTACGGCGTCCGCCAGGTCGTACCAGCCCTGCACGGGAAGCGCGTTGACGGGGGGACGGTCCACGGTGACGACGCGGACGCCGTCGAGGGGGGAGGCGGTGGAGACACTCATCGGAGGATCGGCTACCTTTCCACCAAACATTTGTTAGGTGAACGGTAGCAGGCACACCCCCGCCCGCCAACCAGTCCTGCTTCCAGGGGAGATGAGATGACCGCACCCACCCCGTCCACCGGACCCACCCCGTCCACCGGACCCACCGCACACCGTGGCGGACTCTGCGCCGACCGGGTCGTCGCCGTCACCGGAGCCGGGCGGGGGCTCGGCCGGGCCCACGCCCTGGCCTTCGCCGCCGAAGGCGCCCGGGTCGTCGTCAACGACCTCGGCGTCGGACCGGACGGGAACGGGGACTCCGCCGGCCCGGCCCGGGAGGTCGTCGACGCGATCGTGGCGGCGGGCGGCGAAGCCGTCGTCCACGGCGGCGACATCGCCACCGCCGAGGGCGCGGCCTCCCTGGTCACCACCGCCGTACACGCCTTCGGCCGCCTCGACACCCTGGTCAACAACGCGGGTTTCCTGCGCGACCGGATGCTCGTCAACCTGGACGAGGACGACTGGGACGCGGTGATGCGGGTCCACCTCAGGGGCCATTTCCTGCCCCTCAAGCACGCCGCCGCGCACTGGCGCGCCGAGACGAAGGCGGGCCGCCCGCCGGTCGCCCGGGTGATCAACACCAGCTCCGGCGCCGGACTCCTCGGCAGCGTCGGCCAGGGCAACTACGCGGCCGCCAAGGCCGGCATCGTCGCCCTGACCCTGGTCGCGGCAGCCGAGCTGGGGCGGTACGGGGTCCTCGTCAACGCCCTCGCCCCCGCCGCCCGGACCCGGATGACCGAACAGACCTTCGCCGAGGCGATGGCGGCCCCGGGGGAGGGGGAGTTCGACGCCATGGCTCCCGCGAACGTCTCGCCGCTGGTCGTCTGGCTCGGCTCCGCCGCGAGCGACGGGGTGACGGGCCGGGTCTTCGAGGCCGAGGCGGGCCGCATCACCGTCATGGAGGGCTGGCGCCCCGGCCCCACCGACGACCGGGGCGCGCGCCGGTCCCCGGCCGATGCGGGCGAAACGGTCCGCCGGCTGCTGGCGGACGCGGAGAAGCCGCGGCCGGTGTACGGGGCGCCGTAGCCCAGGGTCCGTGGCGGTGGTCCGTGGTCCATCCGCCCGGTGCGCCGGAGACCGCCGGGCCGAAATCCGCTTGCACGGGCGTTCCGGCAGCCGGTATCCAGCTCAGGACGTTTCCGGAACGCACCCGACGACAGGAACACGGCACCGACCCGATGAACGAGTTCTGCTGGATGGACCTCAAGACCCGCGACCCGGACGGCACCGCCGCCTTCCTCTCCTCGGTGCTGGGGTGGGACTTCGCCGTCGGCGAGGAGGACGGGCGCCGGGTCGTGAAGATCTCCGCGGGCGGTCGCCGGATCGGCGGGCTGAGCGACCTCGCCCAGCCGGTCCACCCGCCCGGAACGCCACCGCACACCGCCTATTACCTCGCGGTCGACGACGTGGACCGCCGTACGGAGGCGGCGACCGCGAACGGTGCCCACCTCGTCGTGCCGCCGTTCGACGCGGGGGACCAGGGCCGGATCGCCACCCTGACCGACCCGTCGGGCGCGGCCTTCTCCCTCTGGGAGCGGCCCGGGCCCGTGCGGTGGGCGGGACCGCCCCGAGGCGGTGCCGCCGTTCCCCACCACATGGTCCTCGTCTGCGACCAGCCGGAGCGGGCCCGGCACTTCTACACCGAGACGACCGGTGCTCCCCTGGCCCGGGCCACGTTCCTCCAGGCTCCCGGCGCGACCCCGGCCACCACCGTGCCGCCGCGGTGGGAGCTGGCCGTGGCCGTGGCGGACCTGGACGCGGTCATCGCCCGGGCCCGTGCCGAGGGGCGGGATCCGGTCACGCTGTCCGAGGGGCTGGTACGCCTGCGGAGCCCGGAGGGGCTGTCCTTCCTGGCCCGGGCGTCGGCCGTGTCGGACCGGGACGGGAGCGGCCGCCCCGACGTCTTCCTGGAGACCGAGCGGCTCGTCCTGCGCCCCTTCACGGACGCCGGCGCCGACACCGATCTGCTGGTCGCCCTCGACAACGACCCGGAGGTCATGCGCCACATCAACGGCGGCCGCCCCACGAGCCGCGAGAGCATCCGGGAACGCACGCTGCCCCGGCTGCTGCACGACCACCCCTGCACCGGAACCCGCGGTTTCTGGGCCGCGCAGCGGAAGGACACCGAAGCGTTCATCGGCTGGTTCGAACTCCGGCCGCTGGACGACCACGACCCCGCCGTCGTCGAACTCGGCTACCGCCTGAACCGGGCCGCCTGGGGCCGCGGTTACGCCACCGAGGGCGCGCGGGCCCTGGTCGACAAGGGGTTCACGGACCTCGGGGTGCGGCGGGTCACCGCGAACACGATGGCGGTCAACACGGGATCCCGGCGCGTGATGGAGAAGACGGGCCTGACCTTCCTGCGGGCCTACTCCGAGGACTGGCCGGAGGCCATCGAGGGCTCCGAGCACGGCGAGGTCGAGTACGAACTCACCCGGGAGGCATGGGAGGCGGCGGATATAGGGGCGCGCGGACGGTAGGCGGCGGTCCGGCCCGGACGTGCGCCTCCAGCAGCGCCGCGATCTCCTCGTGCCCCAGGTGCTGGTCCACGCCCGCCGACGGCACCCCGTCCCGGAGCAGCTCCACCGCCACCGTCTCCTCGCCGTCCCTCCGGTCCTGGAGCGTCACCGTCTCGATTCCGGAGCCGTACATCTCCTCCAGCCGGCGCCGCAACTCCTCTTCCGGATCGAGCCCGGCGATGCGCCGCGCCTCGGCCAGTGCGAGGGCGACCACGGTCTCCTGCCCCCTGGCCCCGGCGCGGTGCGCGAGCAGCGCCCGGACCGTCCGGGGGGATCCGCGCTCCGCCGCCAGCACCAGCATCGCCTCCCCCCGAGGGCCCGGCAGCAGCGGGTCCGCACCCCGGGCGAGGAGCACTTCCACCGTCGCCGAGTGCCCCAGACCGACCGCCCACCGCAGTGCGGTGAAGCCGAACTCCTCGCGCAGATCCGGCCGGGCCCCGGCGGACAGCAGCGCCTCCACCACCTCGGTGTGCCCGCCGCACGCCGCCCCGCACAGCGGCAGGTCGCCCGCGTCGGGGCCGCTCGGCCGGTCGGGGTCGGCCCCGGCCGCGAGCAGCAGCCGTACCGCCTCGGGGCGGTCCTGGACCGATGCCAGATAGAGCGCGGTCGTGCCCTCCTCGTCGCTCGACTCGGCCCGCGCACCCGCGCGCAGCGCCCGTACGACCGCGTTGTCGTCCTCGTACAGCGCGTCGAACAGGCTTGGTTCGTCCCTGATCGGCTCGTTCGTCATGCTTCGACCCTACGGGGCGTCACGGACAACGCCCGTGCTCAGGTGTCGCACTCCAGGCGCGTACGGCACAGCCCGCAGCGTGCGCTGACCCGGCCCCGGACCGGGAGCCGGATGCGCTGGTGGCAGGTCGGGCAGGGGAAGGAGACGCGCAGTCCTTCGCCGCCGGTCTCGAAGGCGTACGGAACGTGCGGATCCGGGGCGGTGCCGGGGTGGTCCTGGGCAGAGCGCCGGTCCTTGGCGTAGCGGCGGCGGCCCGCCCAGCCGGCGGCGGTCAGCGGCGGCCTGCGCAGATCCTCCAGCGCCCTGACCCGCCCCTTGGTGTACGCGGTGTACGCCTGGGGGCTGGTGAACCACGGGGAGGGGTCCTCGTCGAAGGCGAACGCCCGCTTGGCCAGGACGTATCCGAACTCCTCCGGGGTGAGGTAGCCGAGCTTCTGGCGGGACGTGGCGTCCTCCCGGAACGCGTCCAGCAGCAGCCAGCCCGTGCCGAGGTAGGCGGTCGTCGTGTCGGTCAGGATCTCGTTGGCGCGGGTGCCGGGGAACTCCAGGCCGAGCCGGTGCAGCAGCACATGGGTGATCTCGTGCGCGAGCGCCGCCCCGATGTCCCTGCGATGGGTGCGGAAGCGGTCGTTCAGCTCGATGAAGTACTCCGGGCCCGCGGTCAGCTCCACGCTCGCCGCGTGCTCCATCGCCCGGAAGCCGACGATCATGCGGGCCTCGGGCAGCCGGAGGTGCTGGACCAACGCCCGCGCCACCCGCTGGGACCCCAGGTGCAGATCGTCCTCGTCCGCGAACGCGGCGTCGGCGGGCGCGAGGCTGGTGGCATAGGTGTGGACGCCGTCCGCGGAGAGCCGCCGATAGAGCGCGGTGACCGCGGAGCGGACCGTGTCCAGATGCGGAAAGCCGTGGACGACGGGTGCGCCCGGAGGGTCGTTCGCCACGCCGGAACCCCCCATCCGTGACGGTCGGACGTTCAACGGACCCCCACTGTATGCCGGGGCCGGGGAGGGGGTCCGGAGAGCCATCTGATGATCTTGGCCGAAAAGTGCACCTTGTGGCAGCGGTCACCCGGCACCGATAATCGGAGTGTTCTTGTCAGGTGCATGACTTCTTCGGCTTCCGTGCCGGGGGTCGTCACCCGGCGGGGACACGCGTGCCGGACCGCGCACCCCACAGCACTTCCAGCACCGCGTACAGGAACTCCTGCACGGCAACACGGTTCGGCAACCTCCCACAGCAACCCCCCACACGAAATCCCCCCACGAAAGCAGGCCTCTGTGAAGCTTCTGAGTGCGCTGAAAAGGTGTTCCGTCGCCATAGCAGCCGTCGCCCTCGCGACCGTCAGCCTCCAGCCCGCCTCCGCGGCCCCCCAGCCGATCGTCGGCGGGGAACGCGCCGAGCAGGGCGAGTTCCCCTTCATGGTCCGGCTCTCCATGGGCTGCGGTGGCGCCCTGTACGCGAAGGACATCGTCCTCACCGCCGCCCACTGCCTGGACGGCTCGGGCGACGACACCTCGATCACCGTCACCGGCGGCGTCGCCGACCTCCAGTCGCCCGACGCCGTCGAGGTCCAGTCCACCAAGGTCCTCCAGGCCCCCGGCTACAACGGCACCGGCAAGGACTGGGCGCTGATCAAGCTCGCCCAGCCGATCGACCAGCCCACCCTGAAGATCGCCACCGACGCCACCTACGACGAGGGCACCTTCACCGTCGCGGGCTGGGGCGCCGACAAGGAGGGCGGCAGCCAGCAGCAACACCTGCTCAAGGCCGACGTCCCGTTCGTCTCCGACGCCGACTGCCAGGGCGCCTACAGCAACCTCGTCGCCGACGAGGAGCTGTGCGCCGGCCTCCTCGACACTGGCGGCGTCGACAGCTGCCAGGGCGACTCCGGCGGCCCGATGTTCCGCAAGGACGACTCCGACGAGTGGATCCAGGTCGGCATCGTCAGCTGGGGCCAGGGCTGCGCCCGCCCGAACTACCCGGGCGTCTACACCGAGGTCTCGCACTTCGCGGCCGACATCGCCTCCGCCGCCGACTCGCTCTGACCCGCACGGAGCGAGCGGCCGCTGATCACGGCTGAACCACCCCGGGGGCGCCCCTTCCGACAGGCGCCCCCGGACCCAGCTCCACCCACGGCTCGCCCGCCTCCTCCAGCTCCAGCACCCACACCTCGTTCGCGCCCTCGCGGAGCACCGGACCCGGCACGTACAGGGTCCGCTGCGGGCCCGCCGACCAGTACCGGCCGAGGCAGAAGCCGTTCACCCAGACGAACCCGCGGCTCCAGCCCGGCAGTTCGAGCCCCGCGTGATCGACGCCCGCCGCGCCCCCCACCGTGAACGTCCCCCGGAACAGGCCCGTCCGCCCCGCGTCACCGGCCCCGGCCGCGGCCCCCACCGGACGAAACGGCACCGCCGCCACCGCGCCCGCCACCTCGAAGGCATCCAGCCGGAGCCCCCGGGCCCGCACCCCGTGCAGATACTGCCGCTCGTGCAGCACCCCGCCCGTGACGCCCTTCGGCTCGCCGAGACGCGGCCCGTAGTTGACCCGGCCCAGCGACTCCACCCACAGCTCGACCTCCGCGGGCCCCGCCACCGGCTCCGGCAGCGTCCCGGACCCCTCGGTCAGCACCCCGGCCCGCACCCCGTCGACATACACCACCGCCCGGTCCCGCAGCCCCGAAGCCCCCAGCGGATACGCCCGGCGCGGCCCCGGCACCGCCACCCGGTAGCGCACCAGCCCCCGGTCCACACCCAGCTCCTCGAACGTCGGCGGCACCCCCGACTCCGTCTCCGGATCCCCCAGCGCCTCCAGTACGTCCCCGAGCCCGACCCACTCCGCCAGCTCCGCCCGCACCGGCACGGCGAGCCCCGCCGGCTCCGGCGGCAGCGCGGGCAACGGCCCCTCGGCGTATGCCTCCAGAACCTTCCGGAACAGGTGGAACTTCTCCGTGGCCCGCCCGTACTCGTCGACCGGCGCGTCGTAGTCGTACGACGTCACCGTCGGCTGGAACTCCCCGTCCTGGAGGGGGCCACCGCGGTTCGCCCCGGCCCAGCCCGCGAAGTTCGTCCCCCCGTGCGCCATGTAGACGTTCACCGACGCCCCGCACTCCAGGATCTCCCGCAGCGCCCCGGCCGCCTCCTCGGGATCCCGCAGCACCGGCTCGGCCCCCCAGTGGTCGAACCAGCCGCACCAGAACTCCATGCACATCAACGGGCCCTTCGGCTGGTACCGGCGCAGCACCTCGAAGCCCTCCCGCGCCCCCGAACCGAAGTTCGCCGTCGCCAGGAGACCCGGCACCGAACCCCCTGTCAGCATGTGGTCCTCCGGACCGTCCGACGTGAACAGCGGAACCGTCACCCCGCACTGCCGCAACAGCCCCGCCAGCCACCCCAGATACACCGCGTCGCTGCCGTAACTCCCGTACTCGTTCTCCGCCTGCACGAGGATCACCGGACCGCCCCGCGACACCTGCCGCTCCACCACCTGCGGCAGCAGCTCCCGGAACCACCGCTCCACCACCGCCCGGTACTCCCCGTCCCGGGTCCGCACCCGCCGCCCGAACCGGCCCGTCACCCACACCGGGAGACCGCCGTTCTCCCACTCGGCGCAGATGTACGGCCCCGGCCGCACGATCGCCCACAGCCCCGCCCGCTCCACCGCGTCCAGGAACCGGCCGAGCGCCCCCACATCCCGCACCACGCCCTCCCGGGGCTCGTGCAGATTCCACGGGACGTACGTCTCGACGCAGTTCAGGCCCATCGCCGCGAGCATCGCGAGCCGGTGCTCCCACTGCTCCTCGTGCACCCGGAAGTAGTGCAGGGCGCCCGACAGCAGCCGCACGGGCCTCCCGCCGAGCCGGAAGCAGTCGTCGCCCACGGTGAAGTCGGTCATGGTGCAGTTACGCTCCCGTGCTCGGCCGCGCCCGCGGCCCTCCGGTCAAGTGGTCCGACCACTTTCACCTCTGGCGCGTACCGGGTCCATGGACAAAGATCGCTGTTGATTGGACGCAACGGACCGGCCGGGCCCGGCCGCGACGGACCACCTGGGAGGGGAAGGCCGCGATGTACCACACCTGGATGCGCTTCTTCACCCCCAGCCCGCTCCACCACCGCCTGGGCCTCGTCTGCCTCGGCGTCGGCCTCCAGCACGGCGCGCTGCCCACCGTCGGACCCCGCACCCTCGACCACCACGTCGCCGTGGTCGTCCACTCCGGCACCGGCTGGTTCAAGGGCCCCGACGGCCGCCGCACCCCCGTCACCGGCCCCAGCCTCATCTGGCTGACCCCCGGCACCCCCCACCACTACGGCGCCGACCCCCACGCCGGCTGGGACGAGAGCTTCGTCGACTTCACCGGCCCCGCCACCACCACGTACACCGAACTCGGCTACATCGAGCCCGACCGCCCCCTCGTCCCGCTCGCCGACACCGCCGCCCCCCGCGCCGCCGTCGGCCGCATCGTGCGCGCCGCCCGCCGCGGCAACCCCCTCCTGGAGGTCGAGACCGGGGCCGCCGTCCACGAACTCCTCGTCTCCCTGCGCCGCGCCCGCGCCGACATCGGCCCCGACGGCGATCCGGTGCTCCAGGCACTCGCCCGCGACGCCTACCAGCCGCTCACCGTCGCCCAGCACGCCTCCCGGCACGGCATGACCCCGGCCGAACTGCGCACCGCCGTACGGCGCGGCGCCGGCTGCAGCCCCAAGGACTACCTGCTCGGCATCCGCCTCGGCCGGGCCAAGGAACTCCTCGCCGCCACGGACCTCCCGGTCGCCGCCGTGGCCCGCCGCGTCGGCTACGACGACCCCGCCTACTTCTCCCGGCTCTTCGCCCGCCGGGTCGGCACCGCCCCCGTCCGCTTCCGCGAACAACAGGGCCGCAGCGTGCCCGGCGGCTGGAGCGACCGGGTGCCCGACCCCGACGACCCGCCGACGATCACCACGTGAGCGCGGCGGTCTAAGCTCGCTGACCATGAGTACGAGCGAGATCGACGCGTCCGTGCGGGCCGAGCTGGACCGGCTGCGCGAGAGCATCGACAACATCGACGCCGCCGTCGTCCACATGCTGGCCGAACGCTTCAAGGCCACCCAGCAGGTCGGCCGCCTCAAGGCCGACCACAAGCTGCCGCCCGCCGACCCCGCCCGCGAGACCCGCCAGATCGCCCGGCTCCGGCAGCTGGCGCAGAGCGCCAACCTGGACCCGGCGTTCGCCGAGAAGCTGCTGAACTTCATCATCGCCGAGGTCATCCGCCACCACGAGCGCATCGCCGACGAGGCGGAGAACGGCGGAGCGGGGAACGGCGAGGCGGCGAACGGCTGAGCGGCGTCGGACCGCTGAGCGGGGTCGGAACCGCTCCGGCTACCGCTACCGGGGCGGCCTCCGCAGCCGCTACCGGTACGGACTCGGGAGCCGCTACCGGTACGGCCTCCGGCTTCCGGCCACCCGCGTCACCGGTACGGCCGCCGGAGCCCGACCCGCCCCGCGAGCCACGCACCCAGCAGCGCCCCCAGGACCGGCCCGAGCACGTACACCCACAGCCGCCCCGTGTCCCCGGCCAGCAGCGCCGGGCCGAACTGCCGCGCGGGGTTGGCCGATCCGCCGCTCAGCGGCCCGAGCACCCCGATGACCAGGGCGGTCGTCAGCCCCACCGCGTACGGCAGCACCCGGCGCCCGCCGGGGGAGGCGAGCAGCGCCCCGAGCATCAGCGTCGACCCCGCCAGAACCCCCGCCTCGGTGCTCAGGACCGCCGCGTCGCCCCACGCCGGATCCGCCCGCACCGACGCGTGGCGGACCGGCGGGCGCCCGGCCGCCGGACCCCACACCAGGCCGGCGCACCACACCCCGAGCACCGACCCGGCCAGCTGCGCCACCGCGTACGGCACGACCTCACGGCCGGGGAAGGCCCCGAGCCGCCACAGGGCGAGGGTGACGGCCGGGTTCAGATGACCG
Source organism: Streptomyces sp. NPDC058576 (assembly GCF_042718715.1). Classification (NCBI taxonomy): domain Bacteria; kingdom Bacillati; phylum Actinomycetota; class Actinomycetes; order Kitasatosporales; family Streptomycetaceae; genus Streptomyces; species Streptomyces sp. NPDC058576. The sequence continues at coordinate 110,738 of NZ_JBHXPF010000007.1, forward strand.
CCCGAGCACCGGCCGGGCGGAGACATCATGAACAGGGCGAGCAGGGTTCCGACGACGCAGCCCAGCACGGCCGGACGGGCCGCCGCAGCCCCCGGGTCCGGTCCCACGAGCCACCGCACACTCGACACGATGAGGAACAGCAGCAGCGCGGTCAGCGCCGCCTCGCACACGGCCCGGGGCAGCACCGGACCGGGACCGGGATCGTGCGGGAGCTCCGGTGTCCGGGGACCCTCCGCGGTGGGCGGGGCGTCGGGCCCGGGTCTCGGAACCACAGGTTCGGGCGCAGGCGTGAGCGTCATGAGGGACGTCCTCGGTACTCGGTGTGCCGCGCCGAGGAAATGGTATGCGCCAACAGCCCCCAGGGGTATCCGCGAGCCTCCGGGCCACTCCCGGGACGGGGCGTCCGCCCAGGGAGAACCCCGCTGCGCCCGCCGTCCCCCGTACGGCAGCATGGGGCCATGTCCGTACTGACGCGCGACGAAGCGCAGACCCGAGCCCAGATCCTCGACGTGGAGCGGTACACGATCGCCCTCGACCTCACCACCGGCGAGGAGACCTTCGACTCCGCCACCGCCATCCGGTTCACCGCCCGCGCGGCCGGAGACACCTTCGTCGAGGTCAAGCCCGCCACCCTGCGCTCGGTCAGTCTCGACGGACAGCCCCTGGACCCCGCCCTCCTCGACGGCAACCGCTACCCCCTCACCGGACTCGCCGCCGGCCCCCACGAACTGCACATCGACGCCGCGATGCACTACTCCCGCACCGGCGAGGGCATGCACCGCTTCACCGACCCCACCGACGGCGAGACCTACCTCTACACCCAGCTGTTCATGGAGGACGTCCAACGCGTCTTCGCCGCCTTCGACCAGCCCGACCTCAAGTCCGTCTTCGCCATCGACGTGAGGGCCCCCGAAGGCTGGACCGTCCTCGGCAACGGCGTCGCCGAACACACGGGGCAGGGGCGCTGGACCATCGCCCCCACCCCGCTCGTCTCCACCTACCTCGTCGCGATCGCCGCGGGACCCTGGCACTCGATCACCACCGAGCACGCCGGACTGCCCTTCGGCATCCACTGCCGCCGCTCCCTCGCGCCGTACCTGGACGCCGACGCCGAGGAGATCCTCGACATCACCCGCGCCTGCTACGACCGCTACCACGAGAAGTTCGACGAGCCCTACCCGTTCGACTCCTACGACCAGGCCTTCGTCCCCGAGTTCAACGCGGGCGCCATGGAGAACCCCGGACTCGTCACCTTCCGCGACGAGTTCGTCTACCGCTCCGCCGTCACCGACACCGAGCGCCAGACCCGCGCCATGGTCATCGCCCACGAGATGGCCCACATGTGGTTCGGCGACCTCGTCACCCTCACCTGGTGGGACGACATCTGGCTGAACGAGTCCTTCGCCGAGTACATGGGCTACCAGACCCTCACCGAAGCCACGCACTTCACCGACACCTGGGTCGACTTCGGCGTCGCCCGCAAGGGCTGGGGCTACGACGCCGACCAGCGCCCCTCCACCCACCCCGTCGCCCCCGACCCCGACGCCGTCCCCGACACCGCCTCCGCCCTCCTCAACTTCGACGGCATCAGCTACGCCAAGGGCGCCTCCGCCCTCCGCCAGCTCGTCGCCTGGCTCGGTGAGAAGGACTTCCTGGCCGGCATCAACGCCCACTTCGCCCGCCACAAGTTCGCCAACGCCACCCTCGCCGACTTCATCGACAACCTGGCCTCCGCCACCGACCGCGACGTCCACGCCTGGGCCGAGCAGTGGCTGCGCACCACCGGCATCGACACCCTCACCGCCGAGGTCGGCGCCCCCGAGCCCACCGAACCGGCCGGGCCCCCGGCGAACGGCAACGGCCAGTCCTGGGCCCTCACCGTCACCCGCGAAGGCTCCCGCCCCCACCGCATCACCGTCGGCGCCTACGACCACGCCCTCAACACCCAGGCAGGACCCGGCCACCTCGCCCTCCGCGACCGCTTCGAGATCGACGTGCCCGGCGACGGCACACCCACGATCCGCCCCGGCCGCCGCCCCGCCCTCGTCGTCCTCAACGACGGCGACCTCACCTACGCCAAGGTCCGCCTGGACACCGCCTCCTGGGACACCGTCCTGGCCGGCCTCTCCGGCATCCCCGACGCCCTCACCCGGGCCGTCCTGTGGAACACCGCCCGCGACATGGTCCGCGACGGCGACCTGAACCCCGCCACCTACCTCGCCACCGCCCGCACCCACCTCCCGCACGAGAGCGACCTCGCACTCGTCCAGGGGGTCCTCACCTTCGCCGCCGGACAGATCGCCGCCCGCTACGCCGACCCCGAGGACCGCCCGGCCGCCCTCGCCACCCTCGCCGGCCTCTGCCGCGACCTCATCCGCCGCACCGAGGACGGCTCACAGCCGGGCCTGCGCCTCGTCGCCGTACGCCACTTCATCGACGCCGCCACCCAGCCCGACACCCTGCGCAACTGGCTCGACGAAGGCACCGTCCACGGCGGACCCGAGCTCGACCCCGAGCTGCGCTGGCGCATCCTCACCCGGCTCGCCGTCCTCGGCGCCACCGACGAGACCACCATCGCCGCCGCACTCGAAGTCGACCCCAGCGCCACCGGCCGCGAAGGCGCCGCCCGCTGCCGCGCGGCTCTGCCCACCCCCGAGGCCAAGACCGCCGCCTGGGACGCCCTGTTCACCGACGACACCCTGTCCAACTACCTCTTCACCGCGACCGCCCAGGGCTTCTGGCAGCCCGGCCAGGAAGAACTGCTGGCCCCGTACGTGCCCCGCTTCTACCCGGAAGCCACCGCACTCGCCGCCCGCCGCGGCCCCGCCATCGCCGAGGCCGCCGGACGCTACGCCTTCCCCGCCTACGCCATCGACGCCGAGAGCCTCGCCACGGGCACCCGCGCCCTGGAGGACCCGGCCCTCATCCCCGCCCTGCGCCGCAAGCTCGTCGATCAGCTCGACGACCTGCGCCGCGCCCTCGCGGTACGGACGGCCATCACCACGACCGGCTGACCCGACACCGACCCGCGCCCCGCCCGGCCACGGCTCCCACCCACGACGACCCACGCACGGCCCCCGGCACCGACCGCCGGGGGCCGTCCGCGTGCCATGGCTGTGCGCCGCCCGGACGAGCGGCCCCACCGCGCGCCAGGCCCGTACACCCGTCCAGCAACCGCACACCTTTACCACCCCACCCCAACCCGATCGGGTCACATGGACCGCTAGTACCCCTTTCGAGTTCAGATCGTTGGGCTCTTCGGCCGCGCCACCCGAAACCCGGGACAAGCTGGCATGTCCACCCCCGCGCACCCGAAGGACCACCCCACCCATGCCCACCCCACCCCTCGCCGGAGGCACCGCAGGCCCCGCCGCACTGCGCCCCCTCATCGACACCGTCCTCACCGCACTCCACGACGGCGCGACCCTCCGCGACGGCCCCCTCCCCGCCGGCGGACCCGACACCGTCACCCCCCGCACCCGCACCGCCACCCACCCCCTCATCCCCGACCACGGCACCGGCCCCCACCACGCCCTGCGCTCCCTCGTCACCGCCCTCGCCGCAGGCGCCGCCGACCCCGCCCACCCCCACTGCGCCGCCCACCTCCACACCCCACCCCTCGCCCTGGCAGCAGCAGCCGACCTCGCCGCCAGCGCCCTCAACCCCTCCATGGACTCCTGGGACCAGGCCCCCGCCGCCTCCGCCCTCGAAGCCGACCTCACCAGCGCCCTCGCCACCGAGATCTACCCCGGCGCTCCCTCACCCGACGCCGTCATCACCACCGGCGGCACCGAGGCCAACCAACTCGCCCTGCTCCTCGCCCGCGAACGCCACGGCCCCGTCCAGACCGTCTGCGGCGCCAACACCCACCACAGCATCGCCCGCGCCGCCTGGCTCCTCGGCCTCCCCGAACCCGTCGTCGTCCCCGCCCCCACCGGCACCCTCGACCTCGCCGCCCTCGACGAAGCCCTCACCGAACTCCACCGCCCCCTCCTCGTCGTCGCCACCGCCGGCACCACCGACACCGGCGAGATCGACCCCCTCGACGCCATCGCCGACCTCTGCACCACCCACGACGCCGAACTCCACATCGACGCCGCCTACGGCGGGCCACTCCTCTTCAGCCCCACCCACCGCGGACTCCTCCACGGACTCGACCGCGCCCACAGCGTCACCCTCGACCTGCACAAACTCGGCTGGCAGCCCGCCTCCGCCGGCCTCCTCGCCGTACCCGAACACCACCACCTCACCCCCCTCCACCACCACGCCCCCTACCTCAACGCCGACGACGACACCGAAGCCGGCCTCCCCGACCTCCTCGGCCGCTCCCTGCGCACCACCCGCCGCCCCGACGCCCTCAAGATCGCCGTCACCCTCCAGGCCCTCGGCCGCACCGGACTCGCCGACCTCATCGACCGCACCGTCGCCACCGCCCACCACCTCGCCGACCTCATCACCAAGAGCCCCACCCTCGACCTCTACGACCGCCCCACCATCAGCACCGTCCTCTTCCGCCCCACCGGCACCGACGACCACACCGTCGCCACCGTCCGCCGCACCCTCCTCCAACGCGGACACGCCGTCCTCGGCCGCGCCCACGCCGAAGGCCGCCTCTGGCTCAAAGCCACCCTCCTCAACCCCCACACCACCCCCCAGGACCTCCAAGCCCTCCTGGACCTCGTCACCGGCACCACCGCCGACCTCGTCACCGGCACCCCTGCCGCACCCCACACCACGGAAGGCGAAACCCCGCGATGACCGACCGGCCCGCCCACGAACCCGACCAGCCACACGACCTCGTCGGCATCGGCATCGGCCCCTTCAACCTCTCCCTCGCCGCCCTCGCCCACAACATCCCCGCCGCCCCCGACGACCCCCGCCCCCTCGCCGCGACCTTCTACGAACAACGCCCCGCCTTCCACTGGCACCCCGGCCTCCTCCTCGACGGCGCCAGCCTCCAAGTCCCCTTCCTCGCCGACCTCGTCACCCTCGCCGACCCCGCCAGCCCCTGGAGCTTCCTCAACTACCTCCGCACCCGCGACCGCCTCTTCCCCTTCTACTTCGCCGAGCGCTTCCACATCCAACGAGCCGAATACGACGCCTACTGCCGCTGGGTCAGCGAACAACTCCCCGGACTGCACTTCGGCCACCAGGTCGACGCCGTCCGCTGGAACACCGACCGCGCCCTCTTCGAAGTCGACTTCACCCAACTCGACCGCGACGGCGAAGCCGAAGCTCTCGGCCGCGCCTACGCCCGCCACATCGCCCTCGGCATCGGCACCGAACCCTTCGTCCCCGAACCCCTCAAACCCCTCGCCGAAGCCGAATCCGTCCCCGTACTCCACTCCGCCGACTACCTCCGCCACCGCGAACGACTCCTCGCCGCCGACCACATCACCGTCATCGGATCCGGCCAGTCCGGCGCCGAGATCTTCCTCGACCTCCTGCGCGCCCGCCCCGAAGGCGCCGAGAAGATCCACTGGCTCGCCCGCACCCAGGCCTTCGCCCCCATGGAATATTCCAAGCTCGGCCTGGAGCACTTCACCCCCGACTACAGCCGCTACTTCCACGCCCTCCCCGAATCCGCCCGCGACGAACTCGTCCCCCGCCAATGGCAACTCCACAAAGGCATCGACGCCGACACCATCGCCGCCATCCACGACGAGCTCTACCGCCGCACCCTCCACGGCGGCTGGCCCGACGCCACCCTCACCCCCGGCGTCCACGTCCGCACCGCCGGCCGCCTCGCCAACACCCGCGTCGAACTCCACCTCGAACACACCCAGCAAGGCACCCGCACCCGCCTCACCACCGACGCCGTCATCCTCGCCACCGGCTACCGCGAACGCCCCCTCGACGCCATCCTCGGCGGCCTCGCCCCCTACCTCAGCCGCGACGCCTCCCACCGCCCCCGCATCGACGACCACTACCGCCTCGTCCTCGACCCCGCCGTCACCGGACACGTCTACGTACAGAACGCCGAACGCCACACCCACGGAGTCGGCGCCCCCGACCTCGGCCTCGCCGCCTGGCGCAGCGCCACCATCCTCAACAACCTCACCGGCGCCAACCCCTACCCCCTCCCCGAACGCACCGCCTTCACCACCTTCGGCCTCACCCCCCAACCCCCCACCATCCCCGCCCAGGCCCCCGCCCTCGTCCCCCTGAGCCAATCCCTCTAGCCCCCACAACCAACGGCCCGGGCCCCCACCGAAGGAGACCCGGGCCGAAAGAACAGCACAAAGCGCACAGGGCTACGGGAACACCGGCGTCCCCCCACGCGTCAGCCGCCACCCCACCGAAGCGAACGCGGCCGGATCCACCGACCCCTTCTCCCGCACCCACCCGATGATCGTGTTCCGGATCTCGTCCGAATTCGCCCACAACTGCCGCGCACCCGGCACATGCGGGAAGTTCCCCCCACCGCTCGCCCGGTAGTTGTTCACCGCGAACACGAACTCCGCCGCCGGGTCGACCGCCTTCCCCTCGAACGAAAGACCCACGACCCGCGAACCCGCCGGCTCCGCGATGTCGATGTCATACGTCACGCCCGACACGGCGTCGTAGTTGTAGTCCGGAATCCCGTCCGCGTTCGTCAGCTTCGCCGTGTCCACCGGACCGCCCGCCGCCGTCCGCACGTAATAGCGGGCCGAATACTCCAGGTAATCCTTCAGCTGGGCACCCGTGATCAGCCGCGCCTCCAGCGTGTTCTCGAACGGATACAGCCCCGCCGCATCCCTGATCGTCACATCACCGGCCGGAATCCCCGCCGTCCGCGAGAAACACGAAGCCTGCGACAGCACCGGCAACGCCGCGTACTCCCCGCCCGCCAGCGCCGCCCTCACCGTCTCCGCCTGCACCTGATTGATCAGATCGATGATCGGCTCGTCCTTCCACGGCGCCTGAGCCGTCGACATCGCCACCACCGACGAACCGATCACCTGGTTGACGTACTCCACCACCTTGCGATGCTCGCGCCGCAGCAGCGACGTCACCCTCCGGTCCTCCGCCACCGTGTTGGAGTTCAACACCCGCGAACCGGCTCTCTCGACCGTCCAACGGCCCCTCTTCCACACCAGATCGAAGTCGAACAGCGTCAGCCGCTGCCCCCACTTCGCCGGCTCCGAGAGCACGACCCGCCTGCCGGTCTCCTTGTTCGTCACGAAGTGCTCGGCGATCTCCACATGCGCGTGCCCCACCAGAATCGCGTCGATCCCCGGCACCTGCTCCGCCACCAGCGCCGCCGCGTTCTCCACGTACGGCAGCTGATCACCCCACGACGACGTCCCCGACGAACCCGAATGCGCCGAGACGATCACCACGTCCGCACCCATCGACCGCAGCTTCGGCACCCACTTCGCCGCCTGCTCCTCCAGACCCGGGAACACCATCTTCCCGCCCACATTCGCCTTGTCCCAGATCGCGACACCGGGATTCGTCAGCCCCAGCACGGCCACCCGCACATCACGCCCGCACGGCGTGTGCATCCGCTTGATCACATACGGGGCGAACGCCGGCCGCAACGTCTTCGCGTCCAGCGCATTCGCCCCCAGCAGCGGGAAATCGCACTGCTCCTCGAATTTCCGCAGCACCGGAATGCCGTAATTGAACTCGTGATTCCCGAGCGCCGCGGCGTCGTAACCGATCACGTTCATCGCCCGTGCCATCGGATGCACCGGACCACGCCGCGCCGTGATCGGATCGACCTTCGCGTAGTAGTACGACAACTGCGTGCCCTGGATCGTGTCACCCGCGTCGATCAACAGCGTGTTCCGGCGCCCCTTCTCCCGGCGCACCTGATCCACCAGCGTCGAGATCTTCGCCAGCCCGACGTCGTTGCGGGCGGAGTCGTCGTACTCCTTGTCCGTGAAGTAGTCCCAGTTGAAGACGTTCCCGTGCAGATCGGTCGTCCCCATCACCGTGAACGAATACCGCTGTGCCGGACGTCCGCCACCGTGACCCGTCGCCTCCGCACCACCCGCCGAGCCCACGACCGCCCCGCCCGCCATCGCCGCACCCGCACCGGCGGCAGCCGAACGGCCAAGAAACGTCCTACGGTTCAACGGCATCTCTTCACTCCTCGTTCAGTAGGGCAACGCGCGTAGATTCTGGCCCAGCAGCCACCCCGCACAACACCCCACGCAGGTTTCGATCCGATGACCACGCGACACACACCACGACACACCACCCCCCGTGCCACAGTGAACACATGACCGAAACCTCCACCCCCACGCACCACCCCTACGGCACCCCCGCCACCCCCCACGTCACCGTCCGCGGCGAAGCCCACCTCGAAGTCGACCCCGAAATCGCCCACATCACCATCACCCTCACCGCCCGCAACACCGACCGCCGCACCACCCTCGACGACCTCACCCACCGCAACACCACCACCCTCGACCTCATCAAGACCTACGGCGACACCGTCGAAAAGCTCGAAACCGGCACCCTCACCATCCGCCCCGAACTCACCCGCCACGGCCGCGCCGAACGCATCCGCGCCTACCACGGCAGCATCCAACTCACCGCCACCCTCAACGACTTCACCACCCTCGGCGAACTCGTCACCCGCCTCGCCGACCACGACCTCACCCGCGTCGACGGCCCCTGGTGGGCCCTGCGCCCCACCTCCCCCCACCACGCCGCCGCCCGCCGCCAAGCCGTCCAGGAAGCCCTCCAACGCGCCCGCGAATACGCCGAAGCCCTCGACACCCGCATCGGCGCCCTCCTCGAACTCAGCGACACCGGCGTCGGCGGCGGCCCCCGCATGGCCCGCGCCGCCTTCTCCACCCAGACCTACGGAGGCACCGCCACCGAGGCCGCCACCGACACCGCACCCATCGACCTCGAACCCGTACGCCAAACCGTCGACGCCCAGGTCGAAGCCTCCTTCACCCTCATCCCGCCGAACCTCGGATAAACGCTCATCAGAGCACCCCGCCGCACAATTCAACACTTGTCAATAACCCTTCACGCAAAGGTGGTTGAGGTGTCATGCAGAGCCAAATACCTACCCGTAGGTAAGGTTTAGGCTCGAACCATGCGCCGAGCGAAAATCGTTTGTACCCTGGGACCCGCAACCGACTCATACGACCAGATCAAAGCCCTGGTCGAAGCGGGAATGGACATCGCCCGCTTCAACCTCAGCCACGGCAGCTACGCCGAACACCAAGAGCGCTACGACCACGTGCGCAAAGCGTCCGAGGAGACCGGCCGCAGCGTCGGCATCCTCGCCGACCTTCAAGGCCCGAAGATCCGCCTCGGACGCTTCCGCGAAGGCCCCGTACTCCTTGAACGCGGCGACACCTTCACCATCACCGTCGAACCCCTCGAAGGACAGGGCACCGGCGACATCTGCGGCACCACCTACGACGGACTCGCCGCAGACGTCACCACCGGGGAACGCATCCTCGTCGACGACGGCCGCGTCACCCTCGAAGTCACCGGAGTCGACGGCCCCCGCGTCCACACCACCGTCATCGAAGGCGGCATGGTCTCCGACAACAAGGGACTCAACCTCCCCGGCGTCGCCGTCTCCGTCCCCGCCCTCTCCGAGAAGGACATCGACGACCTCCGCTGGGCCCTGCGCACCGGCGCCGACATCATCGCCCTCTCCTTCGTCCGCACCGGACGCGACATCGACGACGTCCACCGCATCATGGACGAAGAAGGCCGCCGCCTCCCCGTCATCGCCAAGGTCGAAAAACCCCAGGCCGTCGACAACATCGACGACATCGTCGCCGCCTTCGACGGCATCATGGTCGCCCGCGGCGACCTCGGCGTCGAAATGCCCCTGGAACAGGTCCCGATCGTCCAGAAGCGCGCCGTCAAACTCGCCAAGCGCAACGCCAAGCCGGTCATCGTCGCCACCCAGATGCTCGACTCGATGATCGACAACTCCCGCCCCACCCGCGCCGAGGCCTCCGACGTCGCCAACGCCATCATCGACGGCACCGACGCGGTGATGCTCTCCGGCGAGACCAGCGTCGGCAAATACCCCATCGAGACCGTGCGCACCATGTCCCGCATCGTCGAGGCCGCCGAGGAAGACCTCCTCGCCAAGGGCCTCCCGCCCCTCACCGAGCGCAACAAGCCCCGCACCCAGGGCGGCGCCGTAGCCAGGGCCGCCGCCGAGATGGGCGACTTCCTCGGCGCGAAATTCCTCGTCGCCTTCACCCAGAGCGGCGACACGGTCAAGCGCCTCTCCCGCTACCGCTCACCCATCCCGCTCCTCGCCTTCACCCCCGACGAGGCCACCCGCGCCCAGCTCAACCTCACCTGGGGCGTCGAGACCTTCCTCGGCCCGAAGGTCGACTCCACGGACGCGATGGTCGCCCAGGTCGACGAGGAACTGCTGCGGATCGGCCGCTGCAAGAAGGGCGACGTGGTCGTCATCACCGCCGGCTCCCCGCCCGGCGTCGCGGGCTCCACCAACCTGGTCCGCGTCCACCACATCGGCGAGGACGACAGCCCGAAGTAGGGCGGCTCAGTATTTCGGCCCGACGTGCGCATCCATGAGGGCTACGGATGCCCGTCGGGCTACGGAGATGTTGTAGGGCTTGCCCGCGCGCGTGCAGTGCGTCCATACGATGCCGAGCGCGTCGAGGGTGTCGGTGTAGAGGCGGCGGATGTCGTCGGAGACGTTGGTGAAGTAGTACCGGGGGTACTCGTAGCGCTTCCGTTCACCCTGGACGGTCCTGGTCGTCCAGTTCATGTTCCGACAACCGTCGGAGTGGATCAGGCCCCGGACGAAGTGCCAGGGGTAGGCGTCGACGATCTGCTGTTGCCACTCTTCGAGAGCGATCGGCCGCTCGTGCTTCTTGCCCGGCCCGTGCTGAGGAAAGGCACAGGTCCAATGTTTGCTGTACGACTTCACTTCGACGCAGTTGTTCCGCTGTCGCCGACCGGTGCGGGGCATGGGCATGACTGCGCGCATGGCCGATTCCGCCTCATCGATCACGCCCGGCCAGATGGCGTCGCAGAAGATCGACAGATGATGTTGCTTGGGCTTCGACGTGATGTGGCCGTCGCCGAGGTACAGCCCCAGTAAGTAGGCGTAGGCGGCGTGGTCGAGCTCCCGGCTCGTGCACACGGGACAGTCGGTGGGCTGTTCGTACCGCACTCCGCGTCGCTTGCGGTCCTCGTGCAGCCACCAGCCGACAGTCCCGCGCGGCACGTTGAGACGTTCCGCCACTGCTCGATTGGTGGTCCCGCTCCGCAAGAGGGCGAGCGCTTCGTCACGTATCGAGGGGTTGTGCTGCTCCATGCAGCGTAGTTTTCTGCGAGCTTCGAAGGGGTGTGCCCGGATCGAAGGCGCGTTCACCAGCAAGGGTGAAGATCGTCAAATTGTTGCTCGACCTTGGAATCCAAGGAGAAGTGCCCCGAGTCGGATTCGAACCGACGCTGTATGGGTTTTGAATCCATCGCCTCTGCCGCTGGGCTACCGGGGCCCCTTCGAAACGAAGGATACCGATGACCCTCCGTGCCTCAAACATACCGTAACTAGGTAGTCTCTTGGGAGCTGCACCCCTGTCCTAACAAGGAGCCCCGTGACCACCCCCGAGTCGCCCCAGCCCGTAGACGCCGTCGACGACGACAAGTCGCACGTCCCGCCGCTGACGACCCGCGTCGTCATCGCCGAGGACGAGGCCCTCATCCGCCTCGACCTCAAGGAGATGCTGGAGGAGGAGGGCTACTCGGTCGTCGGTGAGGCGGGCGACGGGCAGCAGGCCGTCGAGCTGGCCCGGGAGCACAAGCCGGACCTGGTCATCCTGGACGTGAAGATGCCGGTCCTCGACGGCATCTCCGCCGCCGAGAAGATCGCCGAGGAGTCCATCGCGCCCGTCCTGATGCTCACGGCCTTCTCGCAGCGCGATCTCGTCGAGCGGGCCCGGGACGCCGGGGCCATGGCGTACCTCGTGAAGCCGTTCAGCAAGAGCGACGTGGTGCCGGCCATCGAGATGGCCGTCTCCCGGTTCGCGGAGCTGAAGGCGCTGGAGAGCGAGATCGCGGACCTGTCCCAGCGGCTGGAGACCCGCAAGCTGGTGGACCGGGCGAAGAGCATCCTGCAGACGGATTACGGGCTCTCCGAGCCGGCCGCGTTCCGGTGGATCCAGAAGACGTCGATGGACAGGCGGATGTCGATGCAGCAGCTGGCGGAGGCGTTGATCGAGGACGCCGAGGAGAAGAAGAAGTCGGCCGAGTAGCCACGTACACGACCTGTACGTACGTACGGAGAGGCCCGCACCGGGGTGAACCGGTGCGGGCCTCTTCCGTGCGGCAGGGGCGTCAGTCCTCGCCGAGGTACGCCTTGCGGACCGACTCGTCGTGGAGCAGGTCCGAGCCGGGGCCGGAGAGGACGATCTTGCCGACCTCCATGACGTGACCCTGGTCCGCGAGGGACAGGGCGGCCTGGGCGTTCTGCTCGACGAGCAGGATCGTGGTGCCCGCCGCCTTGAGCTCGACGATGGTCTCCATGATCTTCTGCATCATGATCGGGGAGAGTCCCATGGAGGGCTCGTCGAGCATGAGCAGCTTGGGCTGGGACATCAGGGCGCGTCCCATGGCGAGCATCTGCTGCTCGCCGCCCGAGAGGGTGCCGGCGGCCTGCTTCCGGCGTTCCCCGAGGATGGGGAAGAGGTCGTAGGCGCGCTGGACGTCCTTTTCGATGCCTGCCTTGTCGGTCCGGAGGAACGCTCCGAGCTGGAGGTTCTCCGTGATGGTGAGGCGGGGGAAGATGTGCCGGCCTTCGGGGGAGTGGGCGAGTCCGAGCGCGACGATCTTGTGCGCGGGGACGCTGCCGAGGGGCTTCCCGTCGAAGGTGATGCGGCCGCCGGAGGGCTTGAGGAGCCCGGAGAGGGTCCGCAGGGTGGTGGTCTTGCCCGCGCCGTTGGTGCCGATGAGGGTGACGACCTGGCCGGCTTCGACGCTGAAGGAGATGCCCTTGACGGCTTCGATCTTGCCGTAGGCGACGCGGAGGTCTTCGACCTCTAGCAGGGCGGTCACGGGGTTTCCCCTTCCGTGCTGGTGGTGCGGGTGGTGCTCTGCGTCTCCGCAGCTTCGACCTCGGCGACTTCGTCGGCTCCGGGGGCGTCTTCGAACGGCGTGCCGAGGTAGGCGGCGACGACGCGTTCGTCGGCCTGGACGACGCTCGGGGTGCCCTCGACGAGCTTCTCGCCCTGGACGAGGCAGGCGACGCGGTCGCAGAGGTTGAAGATGAAGCGCATGTCGTGCTCGATGACGAGTACGGCGATGCCCATGTCCCGGATCGCGAAGATGAGCTCTTCGGTGACGCGGGTTTCCTGCGGGTTCATGCCGGCGGTGGGCTCGTCCAGGAGGAGGAGACCGGGGTCGCTGGCGAGTGCGCGGGCGATCTCCAGCTTGCGCTGGTCTCCGTAGGGGAGGTTGCGCGCGAGGTGGTCGGCCTTGTCCTGGAGGCCGATGAACTCCAGGAGTTCCATGGCGCGTTCGTGCGAGGCGGCTTCGGCCTTCTTGAAGCCTGGGCCGCGCAGGAGGGCGGACCAGAGGCCTTCCTTGGTGCGGGTGTGGCGTCCGACGAGGACGTTTTCCAGAACGGTCATGTTGGCGAAGAGCCGGATGTTCTGGAAGGTCCGGGCGATGCCTGCCTGGGTGACGAGGTGGGGCTTGGGCGGCAGGACGGTGCCCTTGTAGCGGACCTTGCCCTCGGTGGGGACGTAGAGGCCGGTGAGGCAGTTGAAGAAGGTGGTCTTGCCGGCGCCGTTGGGGCCGATGAGGCCGACGATCTCGCCTGCTGTGACGGTGAGGTCGACGTTGCGGACGGCGGTGAGTCCGCCGAAGCGCATGGTGACGCCGCTCGCGTCGAGCACCGTGGTGGCGGTGTCGGTCGTGGTGGTGGTCATGGTGTTCACGCCCCCGCCTTCGTGGTGCCGGAGGTGGTACCGGCCAGGGTTTCGTCCGGTACGTCGAGCTGGCCGGTCTCGTGGTACTCCAGCTTGGCCCGCCGGTTGGCGATGAGGCCCTCCGGGCGGAAGCGCATGAGGAGGATGAGGGCGAGACCGAAGCCGAGGAGCTGGTAGTCCGAGAGGAACTGGAGCTTGGCCGGGATCATGTAGAGGAGTGCCGCGCCGATGAGGGGTCCGCTGATGGTTCCCATGCCGCCGAGGATGACGGCGGCGAGGAGGAAGGCGGAGTTGGGCGGTACGGGTCCGGCGAAGACGTACATCTCGGGGACGACGGTGCTCTGGACGTGGGCCTGTACGGTGCCGGCGATGCCGGCGAGGGTGGCGCCGAGGGCGAAGGCGATGAGCTTGACGCGGAAGCCGTTGATGCCCATGGCGGTGGCGGCGGTCTCGTCCTCGCGGATGGCGACCCAGGCGCGGCCGATGCGGGAGCTGCCGGCTCGGCTGAAGACGAGGACCACGAGGATCATCGCGAGCAGCATGAGCAGGTAGTAGTTGGCGTAGGCGCCGAGTTCGAAGCCCAGGATGGTGTGGGATTCGCCGAAGTCGTACCCGAAGAAGTTGAGGTCGGGGATGTTCGGTACGCCGTTGGGGCCGTTGGTGACGCGTGGTCCGGAGACGCCGTCGAGGTTGCCGACGGCGATGCGGAAGATTTCGCCGAAGCCGAGGGTGACGATGGCGAGGTAGTCGCCGCGGAGGCGGAGGGTGGGTGCTCCGATGACGACGCCGAAGATGAGGGAGACGGCGGCGCCGGTGAGGACGGAGGCCCAGAAGGGGAACTGGACGCCGAACGCGGATGCGGTGGTGCCGGAGACGAGGGCGGCTGTGTAGGCGCCGACGCCGAGGAAGGCGACGTATCCGAGGTCGAGGAGTCCGGCGAGGCCGACGACGATGTTCAGGCCCAGTGCCACGGTCGCGAAGATGAGGATGTTGACCGCGATGAGGGTGTACTGGTCGGTGTTCTGGGTGAACGGGAAGACGGCTGCGGCGACGAAGGCCGCGGCGACGGCGATGGAGCGGTACTTCGTGGTGAGCGCGGAGAGGCGGGCCATGAGGCCGGCCTTGAAGAGTGCGGCGACCGCGAAGGCGCTGATGATCAGGTAGCCGACGAAGAGTTCGGGGTATGCGGTGTCGATGCCGTAGGTGACGACGAAGAGACCGATGCCGAAGGCGGCGACGATGATCAGGATCTCGGCCCAGGAGGGGAGTTCCTTGGGGCGTCCGGGCGCGGGGGCGCGGAGGCTGTTGAGGAACCGTTCCAGGGGCGAGGGGGTGGTGGTGTCGGTGATGTCCTGGTCGTGCGGGAGGCCGAGGGAGGCGACGACGGTGATGATGGCGCCGACGAGACCGATCCAGGCTCCGGGTTCCAGGTTGACGACGCCGCCGAGTTCGACGGAGATGGCGCCGACGGTGAAGCCCATGGTGCCGAGGACGCCGAATGCGGCGAGTCGGACGGGGCTGTTGGAGCCGCCGGGGGTGAGCCAGCGAAGGCCCTTGATGCCGTACCCGGAGAGGGCGAAGAGCAGGGTGAGTGCTGCGCCGACGAGGGTGAGGACTTGGAGGCCGCCGGGGTAGCCGGTGACGGTGAGGTCGCCGGGGAATTCGGCGGTCCAGGTCCAGGCGAGGAAGGTGGAGCCGAGGGTGAGGGCGGCTCCGAGGGTGGTGGCCGCGCGGGCCGCCGGTGTGGGGATGGCGAGGACGGGCGTCGTCTCGTGGGTTTTGGTGGTCATCGGTATCACGCCCGATCCGTGACGCGCTCGCCGAGCAGGCCTTGTGGCCTGACGAGGAGGACGACGATGAGAAGGACGAAGGCCCAGACGTTGGCCCAGGCTCCGCCGCCGAGCTGCTGCATGCCGGGGATTTCTTCGATGTAGGCGATGGAGAGGGCTTCGGCGAGGCCGAGGACGACGCCGCCGACCATGGCTCCGTAGATGTTGCCGATGCCGCCGAGGACTGCGGCGGTGAAGGCCTTGAGTCCGAGGATGAAGCCCATCTCGAAGTTGATCTGGCCCTTGTCGAGGCCGTAGGCGACCGAGGCGACGGCGGCGAAGGCGGCGCCGATGGCGAAGGCCATCACGATGATGCGGTCGGTGTTGATGCCCATGAGCTTGGCCGTGTCGGGGTCCTGGGCGGTGGCCTGCATGGCGCGGCCGCTGCGGCTCTTGGCGACGAAGAGGCCGAGGGCGAGCATGCAGAGCGGGGCGAGGACGAGGACGAAGGCGTCGGCGCGCTGGAGGTAGAGGTTGTCGAGCAGCTTGAACGATTCGCCTTGGAATTCGGGGAAGCTGCGGGGCTTCTTCGCGTCGGGGTAGAAGCCCCAGACGAGCTGCTGGAGCACGATCGAGAGGCCGATCGCGGTGATGAGCGGGGCGAGGCGGGGGGCGCCGCGCAGGGGCCGGTAGGCGAACCGTTCCGCGGCGGTGGCCACGGCGACGGAGGCGATGGCACCACCGATGATCATGAGCGGGATGGCGACCAGGAGGGTGGTCCCGCTGGGGAGCATGATGTAGGTGGTGAGGGCGCCGAAGCCCCCGATCATGAAGATCTCGCCGTGGGCGAAGTTGATGAGCTGGACGATGCCGTACACCATGGTGTACCCGATGGCTATGAGGCCATAGAGGGCGCCGAGGGCAAGGCCGTTGGCCAGCTGTTGCGGCAGTTCGTGCACCGCAGGGCCTCCGATGAGCTTGTCGGATATGACTCCGCGCGAGGGCGCTGTTTGCGCCCTCGCGCGGATTGGGTCAGGTGGGGCGGGGCTGTGCTGGGGGATCAGTCTTCGAACGTGGCGCTCTTGACGTCCTTCCAGGCACCCTTCTGGACCTCGTAGACGGTGAGCTGCTTGTTGGTGGTGTCACCGTTCTCGTCGAAGGAGACCTTGCCGGTCACGCCGTCGAAGGAGACCTTGCCCATGGCTTCGGTGACCTTGGCGCGGGCGTCGTCGGGGAGCTTGCCGTCGTTGTCGGCGACGACGGCCTTGACGGCCTGGATGATGGCCCATCCGGCGTCGTAGGAGTAGCCGCCGTAGGCGGCGTAGGGGTCCTTGTAGCCGCCGGCCTTGTAGTCCTCGATGAACTTCTTGGCGGTCGGGAGGGCCTCGACGGGGTAGCCGATGGAGGTGGCGTAGTCACCGTCGTTGGCCTCGCCGGAGGCGCTGATGAAGGCGGGGTCGTAGATGCCGTCGCCGCCCATGGTGGGGATCTTGGCGCCGGTCTTCTTGATCTGGTCGGAGAGCAGGCCGCCCTCGGGGTACTGGCCGCCGTAGTAGACGGAGTCGGCGCCGGAGCTCTTGACCTTGTCGGCGGTGCTGGAGAAGTCGGTCTCCTTGACGGTGACGTGGTCGGTGCCGACGACCTTGCCGCCGAGGCGCTCGAATTCGGCGGAGAAGATGGCGGCGAGGCCGGCGCCGTAGGTCTGCTTGTCGTCGACGACGTAGACCTTCTTCTTCTTGGCGTCGTTGTAGAGGTACTGGGCGGCGAACTTGCCCTGGACGACGTCGGTGGCACAGGTGCGGAAGTAGGTCTTGAAGGGGCGCTGTACGTCGCCCTTGGCCCAGTTGTCACCCTGGCTGAGGGCCGGGTTGGTGTTGGCGGGGGAGACCTGGGCGAGGTCGGCCTTCTCGAAGACGCCCTGCATGGACTGGGCGACGCCGGAGTTCAGGGGGCCGACGGCGCCGAGGACGTCGGTGTTGCCGACGAGCTTGGTGGCGTTGGCCTGTCCGGAGGCGGGGACGGCCTGGTCGTCGAGGGCTTCGATCTTGAACTCGATGCCGGGGACCTCGTTGTTCTTGTTCGCGGTCTTGGCCGCGAGGTCCACGGAGTTCTTGATGCCCTGGCCGAGCGCGGAGAGGGAGCCGGTCAGGGGCGCGTCGACGCCGATGACGACGGTGGTCTTGCCACCGCTGTCTCCGCTGTCCTTGCTGCCTTCGTCGCGCGACCCGCAGGCGGTGAGCGTCAGTGCTCCGGTGGTGAGCACTGCGGTGAGTATGAGCAAAGAACGGTGTCGCACGAGAGGGTCCTTTCCCTGGCGCGGCGCTCCTCGGGCGTGAGGTGCCGTGGTCTTCGCCGGGCCGTACTGGGTTGGTACAGGGCCGTGCAGCAGACGCGCCCGGCGGCGCGGTGACTGGCCGTGACTCTAAGCGCAGCCGGGGGCCACCGGGACAGGTCGGCGGCGGATGTGACTCTCTTGTTATGCCCTTGAGCAAGGCTTGAGGTTCCTGTGAGGGGATGTGCGGGTTTCGCCTGGACTGCGAATTGACCGCATGGTGAGAACGCGCAGCTCTGCTAAGGGGCTTGAGGTGATCTTGGTGCTGTCGCGCGCGTCGGGGCGCGGGGGATGCGGGGGGATGCCGGCCGGGGGTGCCGGGGTGGGGTGCGGCGTTTTCGTGTATTGCACACACGTTACGCAGTGTTACATGTGTGGGATATGTGTGATGCGTCGCGAGGCCGGTGCCGCTGTTGAAGCAGGTCATGGAACGGGTGCGCTGGTCAAGGGTGTTGACCGTGCGTTTCCGTCAACTTCCGGTGAGCGCTTCGGATATGGGTCTGCGCGGTCCGGAATGCGGTGTGGTCGCGGTGCGCTCGCGGTGCGTTCGCGAGGGTGGCCGACGGGCGTCCTCGCTGTAGCCCGGCTGTACGGGCCGTCGGGTCCCGGGGGGCCAGGGGGTACGCCAACGGCCTGCCGACCGAGGTCGGCAGGCCGTTGGCGCGCTGCGAGGGGTCAGCCCGCTTCGGTCCGGGGGACGTCGCGGAGCAGGCAGGTGAGGCGTGCGGTGCAGACCCGCTTGTCCTGTTCGTCGGTGATGACGATCTCGTACGTGGCGGTGGAGCGGCCCCGGTGTACGGGGGTGGCGACGCCGGTGACGAGGCCGCTGCGGGCGCCGCGGTGGTGGGTGCAGTTGAGGTCGACGCCGACGGCGATCTTGGAGGCGCCGCCGTGGAGCATGGAGCCGATGGATCCGAGGGTCTCGGCGAGTACGGCGGAGGCCCCGCCGTGCAGGAGGCCGTAGGGCTGGGTGTTGCCCTCGACGGGCATGGTGCCGACGACGCGGTCGGCGGCGGCCTCGACGATGGTGACGCCCATGCGTTCGCCGAGGTGGCCGGCGGAGAAGAGGGCGGGCAGGTCGACGCCGAGTGCCGCGTACTCGTCGATGACTTCCTGCGGGAAGAGGGGTGCGGTGTGCTCGCCCATGGATCCGGCTCCGTTCGGCTGCGCTGGTTCGTTGCTGTCTGCACTGTTCTTATCAGACGGCTGAGCGGACGCTTAGGGAGTGGCGGTTTTCAGTCGCTCCGGGTGCTCTCCGGGCTCCGGGTGTTCTCGAAGCGGACGACGACGGACTTGCTGGCCGGGGTGTTGCTGGTGTCGGCCGTGGAGTCGAGGGGGACCAGGACGTTGGTCTCGGGGTAGTAGGCGGCGGCGCAGCCCCGGGCGGTGGGGTAGTGGACGATGCGGAAGCCCTCCGCGCGGCGCTCCACGCCGTCCTTCCACTCGCTGACGAGGTCGGTGTAGGCGCCGTCGGCGAGGTCGAGGGCCGCCGCGTCCTCGGGGTTGACCATGACGATGCGACGGCCGCCCTTGATGCCCCGGTAGCGGTCGTCGAGGCCGTAGATGGTGGTGTTGTACTGGTCGTGGGAGCGCAGGGTCTGCAACAGGAGCCTGCCGTCGGGGAGTTCGGGGTACTCGACGGGGGCGGCGGTGAAGTTGGCGCGGCCGGTGGCGGTGGGGAAGCGGCGTTCGTCGCGGGGGGCGTGCGGGAGGGTGAAGCCGCCGGGGCGGGCGATGCGGGTGTTGAAGTCCTCGAAGCCCGCGACGACGCGGGAGATGCGGTCGCGGATGGTGGCGTAGTCGTGCTCGAAGGCTTCCCAGTCGGTACGGGAGCCGGCGCCCAGGACCGCGCGGGCGAGGCGGGCGACGATGGCGGGCTCGGAGAGCAGGTGGGGGCTCGCGGGGGTGAGGTTGCCGCGGGAGGCGTGGACCATGCCCATGGAGTCCTCGACGGTGACGAACTGCTTGCCGCCCGCCTGGACGTCCTTGTCGGTGCGGCCCAGCGTCGGCAGGATCAGGGCGCGGGTCCCGGTGACGGCGTGGCTGCGGTTGAGCTTGGTCGATACGTGGACGGTGAGGCGGGCGCGGCGCATCGCGGCCTCGGTGACGGTGGTGTCGGGGGTGGCCGCGACGAAGTTGCCGCCCATCGCGAAGAAGACCTTGGCCTCGCCGTCGCGGAGCGCCTGGATGGAGCGCACCACGTCCATGCCGTGGTGGCGCGGCGAGGTGATGCCGAACTCCTTGTCGAGGGCGTCGAGGAAGGCCGGCGCGGGGCGTTCGAAGATGCCCATGGTGCGGTCGCCCTGGACGTTGGAGTGGCCGCGCACCGGGCAGACTCCGGCGCCGGGTCGGCCGATGTTGCCGCGCAGCAGAAGGAAGTTGACGACTTCGCGGATGGTGGGCACGGAGTGCTTGTGCTGGGTGAGGCCCATCGCCCAGCAGACGATGGTGCGCCGCGAGGCGAGGACGAGGGCGAGGGCCTCTTCGATCTCGGCGCGGGTGAGGCCGGTGGCCTTCAGCGTCTCGTCCCAGTCGGCCGCTTCGGCTGCCTTGGCGAACTCTTCGTAACCGTGGGTGTGTTCGGTGACGAACGCGGTGTCGACGGCGCCCTCGGTGGCCAGGATCAGCTTGTTCAGGAGGCGGAAGAGGGCTTGGTCGCCGCCGATGCGGATCTGGAGGAAGAGGTCGTTGAGTGGGGTCCCCTTGAGCATGCCGTGCGGGGTCTGGGGGTTCTTGAACCGCTCCATTCCGGCTTCGGGCAGCGGGTTCACCGAGATGATCCTCGCGCCGGAGTTCTTCGCCTTCTCCAGGGCGGAGAGCATCCGGGGGTGGTTGGTGCCGGGGTTCTGGCCGGCGACGATGATCAGGTCGGCCTGGTGGATGTCCTCCAGGGAGACGCTGCCTTTGCCGATGCCGATGGTCTCGTTGAGCGCCGAGCCGGACGACTCGTGGCACATGTTGGAGCAGTCGGGCAGGTTGTTGGTGCCGAACTCGCGGGCGAACAGCTGGAGGAGGAACGCGGCCTCGTTGCTGGTGCGGCCCGAGGTGTAGAAGAGGGCCTCGTCGGGGGAGCCGAGGGCGGTCAGCTCCTCGGCGATGATCGCGAACGCCCGGTCCCAGGGGATGGCCTCGTACCGGTCGGCGCCCTCGGGGAGGTACACCGGCTGGGTGATCCTGCCCTGCTGGCCGAGCCAGTAGCCGCTGCGCTCCGCGAGGTCGGCCACCGGGTGCGCGGCGAAGAAGTCGGGGGTGACGCGGCGCAGCGTGGCCTCTTCGGCGACGGCCTTGGCGCCGTTCTCGCAGAATTCGGCGGTGTGCCGTTTGTCGCCCTCGGGCCAGGCGCAGCCGGGGCAGTCGAAGCCGTTCTTCTGGTTGACCTTGAGGAGGGTCTGCGCGGTGCGGCGCACGCCCATCTGCTGCTGGGCGATGCGCAGGGAGTGGGCGACGGCGGGCAGCCCGGCGGCGGCGTGCGGTGCCGCTTCGACCTGCGGGGCGTCCTGGACCGGGTCACCGGTCGGCGGCTTGCTGGCCATGATGCTGCTCCCCTTCGAGCGCTCGTGCACGTGGCGACGTGGTGCATGTCCTCACCATCGATCCTGTCACGGTCGCGCAAGGCCGTGCCGGTCCGGATTGTCAGTGGGCCGTGGCAGGATCGGGGGCGTGGCTGAGACGGCATCGAAGAAGACGGCAGACAACCGACCGCGCCTGCTCCTCATGGACGGGCACTCCCTGGCGTACCGGGCGTTCTTCGCCCTGCCCGCGGAGAATTTCACGACGGCGGTGGGGCAGCCGACGAACGCCGTGTACGGCTTCATGTCGATGCTGGCGAACACCCTGCGTGACGAGGCGCCCACGCACTTCGCGGTGGCGTTCGACGTGTCCCGCAAGACCTGGCGCGCCCAGGAGTTCCCGGAGTACAAGGCGAACCGCTCCAAGACCCCCGACGAGTTCAAGGGGCAGGTCGAGCTGATCGGGGAGCTGCTGGACGCGATGCACGCGGACCGGTTCGCGGTGGACGGGTTCGAGGCGGACGACGTCATCGCGACGCTGGCGACCCAGGCCGAGGCCGCCGGGTTCGAGGTGCTGATCGTCACCGGCGACCGCGACTCCTTCCAGCTGATCACGGAGAACGTGACCGTGCTCTACCCCACGAAGGGGGTCTCCGAGCTGACCCGGTTCACCCCGGAGAAGGTCGTCGAGAAGTACGGGCTCACCCCGCAGCAGTATCCGGACTTCGCCGCCCTGCGCGGCGACCCGTCGGACAACCTCCCGGGCATTCCCGGGGTCGGTGAGAAGACGGCCGCGAAGTGGATCAACCAGTTCGGTTCGTTCGCCGACCTGGTCGAGCGGGCCGAGGAGGTCAAGGGCAAGGCCGGGCAGAATTTCCGCGACCACCTGGACGCGGTGAAGATGAACCGGGTGCTGACCGAGATGGTCCGGGACGTGGAGCTCCCGAAGACCCCGGCCGACCTGGAGCGCGCTCCGTACGACCGCACGGCGGTCACCGGTGTCCTGGACATACTGGAGATCCGCAACCCGAGCCTGCGCGAGCGGCTGCTCGCCGTCGACCCTGGGGCGGCGGAGGCGGAGCCGCCCGCGCCCGCCGCCGGGATCGAGCTGGACGGGGCCGTGCTCGGCTCCGGCGAGGTCGCCCCGTGGCTGGAGGCGCACGGCGCCCAGCCGCTCGGCGTCATGACGGTGGACACCTGGTCGCTGGGCGCCGGCACGGTCACCGAGGTCGCGCTCGCCGCCGCCGACGGGGCCGCCGCCTGGCTGGACCCGACGCAGCTGGAGGAGGCCGACGAGCAGGCGTTCGCGGCCTGGGTGTCGGACCCGGCCCGCCCGAAGGTCCTGCACAACGCGAAGAACGTGATGCGGGTCTTCCCCGAGCACGGCTGGCGGCTCGAAGGCGTCGCGATGGACACGGCGCTCGCCGCGTATCTGGTGAAGCCGGGCCGCCGGTCCTTCGCCCTGGACGCGCTGGCCGTGGAGTATCTGGGCCGCGAGCTGGCCCCGGCCGCCGCGTCCGACGGGCAGCTGGCCTTCGGCGCGGACGACCGGGCCGAGCAGGACGCCCTGATGGCGCAGGCCCGCGCCGTGCTCGACCTGGGCGACGCGTTCACCACCCGGCTGAAGGAGGTGGGCGCGGCGGAGCTGCTGCACGACATGGAGCTGCCGACCTCGATCCTCCTCGCCCGTCTGGAGCGGCACGGGATCGCCGCGGACCGGGCCCATCTGGAGTCCATGGAGCAGCAGTTCGCCGGGACCGTGCAGCAGGCGGTGAAGGAGGCGCACGCGGCGGTCGGCCGCGAGTTCAACCTCGGATCGCCCAAGCAGCTCCAGGAGATCCTCTTCGGCGAGCTGGGTCTGCCGAAGACGAAGAAGACCAAGACGGGGTACACGACGGACGCGGACGCGCTCGCCTGGCTGGCCGCGCAGACCGAGCACGAGCTGCCGGTGCTGATGCTGCGCCACCGTGAGCAGGCCAAGCTGCGGGTCACCGTCGAGGGCCTCATCAAGACGATCGCCGCCGACGGCCGGATCCACACCACGTTCAACCAGACGGTGGCGGCGACCGGCCGGCTCTCCTCCACCGACCCCAACCTGCAGAACATCCCCGTCCGGACCGACGAGGGCCGGGCGATCCGCCGGGGCTTCGTCGTCGGCGAGGGCTTCGAGACGCTGATGACGGCGGACTACAGCCAGATCGAGCTGCGGGTGATGGCGCACCTCTCCGAGGACGCCGGTCTGATCGAGGCGTTCACCTCCGGCGAGGACCTGCACACCACGGTCGCCTCGCAGGTCTTCGGCGTCGGGAAGGACGCGGTCGACGCGGAGATGCGCCGCAAGATCAAGGCCATGTCCTACGGCCTGGCCTACGGTCTCTCCGCGTTCGGCCTCTCCCAGCAGCTGAACATCGACCCCGCCGAGGCCCGGGTGCTGATGGACACCTACTTCGAGCGGTTCGGCGGTGTGCGGGACTATCTCCACCGGGTCGTCGAGGAGGCGAGGGCCACCGGCTACACGGAGACGATCCTCGGCCGCCGCCGCTATCTCCCCGACCTGAACAGCGACAACCGCCAGCGCCGCGAGGCCGCCGAGCGGATGGCGCTCAACGCCCCCATCCAGGGCACCGCCGCGGACATCGTGAAGGTGGCGATGCTGCGGGTGGACAAGGCGCTGCGGGAGGCGGAGCTGACCTCGCGGATGCTGCTCCAGGTCCACGACGAAATCGTCCTGGAGATCGCGAAGGGCGAGCGGAAGCAGGTGGAGGAGATCCTGCGCCACGAGATGGCCCACGCGGTCGAACTGCGCGCCCCGCTCGACGTCTCGGTCGGCGTCGGCAAGGACTGGGAGTCGGCCGCGCACTGAACGACCCGCGCCCCGATCCTCAAGGGGGGTGGGCCCGGAACCGCGTCGGTTCCGGGCCCACCCCCTTCTTCCCGCAGCTACCCCCGACCGGCCGGAGTTTCCGTACGGGACTCCTCCGGTACGGACACGGACCGGCCCGGACCCCGGGCTCCCCGTCGCGTCCGCCGCACCCGCATCCACCCTCCGTACAGCAGCAGTCCGGCCGCCAGTCCGGCGCCCGCGCCGAAGCAGGCCGTGGGGATGATGTCGAGCGGGCTCTCCACCCGGCCGAAGTGGGCGTACCAGCGGGCGCACCGGTGGACGACGCCCGCCAGCACGCACAGGGCCAGCAGGCCTAGGGCGCCCCGCCGCTCCCGGCGGCCGAGCACCGGCACCTCCACGGGTGCGGGCGCCGCCGGGGTCCGCCGCAGCCCGGTCGCGGCGAACCAGCCGATGACCACGAGGGCGAGCGCCGAACTCCCGTACTGCACGATCTGGAACACCGGGAAGCCGCCGACGCTGTGGCTGAGCACCGGCACCAGCTCCGTGCCCCACCGGCTGTGGTGGGTGAACGCGTCCCACACCACATGCGTGGCCGCGCCCAGCGCGCCGGAGGCGGCGAACCAGAGCCAGGCGGACGGCCCGAAGGAGGCCCGACCCCACCGCTGCCCCCGGACGAAGGCGTGGACACGGCCCCGTACGCGTACCGGCAGCAGCGCCACCAGCGGCTCCCGCAGCAGCGCCCACACCGCGACCAGCACCGCGGCGATGGCCACGTTCACCGTGACGACCCCGAGGAAGGTGTGCGTGAACGACCCGAACTCCATCGCCCCGGGGATCACCGTGTCCGCGAAGTAGGTGATGTCGGGCGCGAACGAACCGGCGACGAGCGCCGAGGGGAACAGCGGCCACCGGGCGGTCCCGTTCCGGCGGATCGCCGGGAGCACGGCGGCGGCATGACTGAGCGTGAACGGCATGGCGGCAAGTATGCGGGACCGTCAGGGCACCCCCCAGGTGACCGGCCGGACAACATGTTCCCGCGAACGTGAAAAAACAGTAAGAAGCGGTCAGCCCTCGGTGCCTGGGCGACACAAGGTGCCGTAGGGTCGCTGGAGTTCTCGCGCTGGGGAGCGCGAGCAGCCGTCGAGGGGGAGGACCGGAACGTATGGCAGCGCACATTCGCCGTCGTCTGCGCAAGGGAGCCACGACCACCGCGGTGGCGGCGGCCGCCGTGGCGGCGCTCGCGGCCTCGCAGGCGCCCGCCGCGACCCTGGCCGACGGACCCGCGGGCAGCGGTGACCCGAAGGCGGCGGGCGAGGACACCGCGAGCGCCGACACCGACGGCGCCGCGACCGGCAACTCGCCCTACTACACGGACCTTCCGCCCCTGGTCACGCCCGACAAGCCCGGTTCGTCCAGCAACCTCCCGGCGGCCGGCAGCGCGGAAGCGGGTATCCCGGCGTCGATCCTGGCCGCGTACCAGCAGGCCGAGCGGACCGTCACGACCACCGACCCCACGTGCCGGCTGCCCTGGCAACTCCTCGCGGCGATCGGCAAGGTCGAGTCCGGCCAGGCCCGCGGTGGCCGTGTCGACGCCAACGGCACCGCCAGCCCCCGCATCCTCGGCCCGGCCCTCAACGGCCAGGGCTTCGCCCTGATCAAGGACACCGACGGCGGAGCGTACGACGGCGACGCGGTCCACGACCGTGCGGTCGGCCCGATGCAGTTCATCCCGTCGACCTGGGCCTCCTGGGGCCAGGACGCCAACGGCGACGGCCGCAAGGACCCCAACAACATCTACGACGCGTCGCTCGCCGCCGGCCGCTACCTCTGCGCCAACGACCGCGACCTGGCTCTCTCCGCCGACCTCGACCAGGCCGTGCTGAGCTACAACCGGTCGACGGAGTACCTGCGCACGGTCCGCTCCTGGTTCTCGTACTACCAGCGCGGTACGCACGAGATCCCCGACGGCACCGGCACGCTGCCCACCTCACCGAGCACCCCCACCCCGAGCGTCACCCCGAGCCCGAAGCCCTCCCCGTCCGACCCGGGCGGCAAGCCGGGCCCGGGCCCCTCGAAGCCCGGCGGCGGCGGCTCCACCAGCCCGACGCCGAAGCCGCCCACGCCGAAGCCGCCCACCCCCAAGCCGACGCCGCCGGCCGAGACCTTCGGCTCCCTGGAGAACGCGGGCACCGGCCCGCTGCGCGCCACGGCGGGCCAGGCGTTCGACGAGCGGGTCTCCGTCCGCGCCCGCAACGCGCTGGGCGCCCCGCTCGCCAAGGTGCCCGTCACCTTCACCGTCACCGGCAGGACCGGCACGCTCTTCGCCGGCGGCAAGAAGTCCGTCACGGTACGGACCGGGCCCGACGGCACCGCCACCGCACCGGAGCTCCAGGCCGGCGAGAAGGCCGGGGAGTTCACCGTGACCGCCGTCGCGGGCACGGGCCGGCCGCGCACCCTGACGTACGCGGCGACCGTCACCGCCCGCCAGGCCGACGCGATCGCCCGCACCGACGAGAAGGCGCTCGTCGCCGCCCCCGGCCAGAAGTTCGCGGACTCCGTCACCGTCAAGGCCACCTACAAGGGCGCCGTCGCGGGCGGAGTGGCCGTCACCGCCACCATGGTCAAGGACCGCCTGGGCATCATCGACAACGACAAGGGCCCGTACTTCAAGGACACGGACGGCAAGCCGGTCCGTACCCTCACCACGCTGACGACGGACGCCGGGGGGCAGCTCCGCCTCCCGGAGATCTTCGCCGACGACAACGAGGGCACCTATCTGCTGCGCCTCACCACCGCGGGCGGCGCCTCGGTCGTTGTCGAGCTGACCGTCAAGGCCCCGGAGGAGACGGCCCCGGAGAAGACGGCCACCCCGGAGCCGACCAAGACGCCCAAGGCCGTCAAGCCCTGACCCCGCCCCACCGCACACCCGTCGCACAGCCCCTCGGTCTCCCGGCCGAGGGGCTGTCCGTTGTGTTCTCATCTCGCGCCCCGGTTGCTACGGTGCCCCAGCCCTGACGGCCCATCAGGCGGCCGTCGTCGGATCACCGCCCCGGGAGGCCGAGCATGCGTGCCCTCGTCGCCGCCGCCATCGGACTGGCCGCCGCCCTCGTGCTCGTGTTCACCATCTCCGCCGTCGGCTCCCCGGCCGGGGAGACCTCGCCGAAACCCCTGCTGACCACCGTCCCGGGTCCGAAGCGATAACACCGCAGAGGAAGAGGTCACCACCATGCGCCGCCGAGCCGGTCTCGTACTCCTGGCCTTCGCCGTGTTCTTCGCCGCCCTGTCGCCGCTGATGCGCTGGTACGCCTTCCCGCGCCTGGCCAAGGTCCCGCCGAGCCAGTACCAGGAAGTCGTCCTGGAGGCGGCCCCCGCGACCCTCCTGGACTACACCACCCTCAAGGCCGAGGAGGTCGAGAAGGTCACCATCGTCCAGACGCTCAAGGGCAACGTGGAGGAGTCCGAGAAGATCGAGCGCAGCGCCGGACGCGACGTCGTCGTCTGGGACGCGCTCTCCTACATCCAGGGCCCCGACGGCAAGATGGTCTCCGAGATCCCCGAGCGCTACATCTTCGACGCCCACACCCAGGCCCCCGTCAACGCCACCGGCGAGATGGTCGACGGCGACCCGGTCCGGCGCGAGGGCATCGAGTTCAAGTGGCCCTTCCTCACCGAGAAACGGGACTACGAGTACTTCGACGCCCAGAGCCGCACCACCGCCCCCATCCACTACCGGGGCACCCGCACCTTCCGCGGCCTGGAGGTCTACTACTTCGAGCAGACCATCCCGTGGACCAAGGTCCCGATGCCGAAGAAGATGCCCATCGAGGGCGTCACCGCCGAGCAGATCGCGCAGACCGGCATGACCCGCTGGTACACCACCAAGCGCATGTTCTGGGTCGACCCCGTCACCGGCGCCCCCGTCAACGGCGAGGAGATCCACACGGAGGAGCTGCGCGACGCGAAGAAGATGGGCATGTCCGAGGACACCGTCACCGCGTTCTCCGGCCATGTGAAGATGCGCGAGGACTACATCGCGGACACCGTCGACCTGGTGAAGTCCCAGCGCGTCCTGGTCCTCCTCCTCACCTCGTACCTGCCCTGGGGCTTCCTCGGCCTCGGCATCGGACTGCTCGCCCTCGCCCTGTGGCTGGAAGCCCGCGCGCGAACATCACCGAGCCCTACGAGCGCCCCCGCCGCGCCGAGGTGAACCGCGTCGCCGGTACGGTCGCCGGGTCCTCCGGCCACGGATGCTTCGGGTAGCGGCCGCGCAGCTCCGCCCGTACGGCCCGGTAGCCGTCCTGCCAGAACGACGCCAGGTCGGCGGTGACGGCCGCGGGCCGCCCGGCGGGGGAGAGGAGATGGACCAGGACCGGCACCCCGGCCACCCGGGGCGTCTCGGCCAGCCCGAACAACTCCTGGAGTTTCACCGCCAGGACGGGCTGCTCCCCGCCGTACTCCACCCGGATCCGGGACCCGCTCGGCACCTCGATCCGCTCCGGCGCCAGCTCGTCCAGCCGGACGGCCTCCCCGGTCGCCCACGGCAGCAGCCGGCGCAGCGCCTGGCCCGCGTCGATCCGGCCCAGGTCGGAGCGGTGCCGCGCCCGCGACAACTCGGGCTCCAGCCAGGCGTCCGGATCCGCCAGCAGCGCCTCGTCCGACACATCCGGCCACGGCGGACCCAGCACCCGGTGCAGGAACGCCAGGCGCGACCGCAGCTGCTCGGTGTCCCGGTTCCAGCGCAGCAGCCCGGGCCCCTGGCGCCGCAGACCCGCCACGAGGGCCCCGCGCACCAGCTCCGGATCGGGCTGCTTCAACGGCCTTACCGCCAACTCGACGGCCCCCAGCCGGTCCACGGACCGGGCGACCACCTCCCCGTCCACCCAGCCGACCTCCTCGCCCCGCACCCGCAGCTGCCCGGCGGCCAGCAACGCCGTGGGCTCGTCGATCACCGCCGCCAGCCGCACCCGCGCCGACGCCGCGTGGGAGGGCCGGTCCGCGACCGCCACGGCCAGCCAGGGCGCGCTGCGCAGCCGCGACCCCTCCCGCAGCTCCGCGCCCGTGCCCGACGCCATCAGGAATGCCCCGTCGCCCCGGGCCCGCGCCACCCGCTCGGGGAACGCCAGCGCCGCGACGAGCCCCACGACGGCGTCGTCGGAGCCGCCTCTGCCGGTCCCGGACGACTCGCTCCCCAGCGACGACGACAGCCGGCGCACCTCCTGCTTCCAGCGCGCCGCGTACCCGTCCTGGCCCCGGCGGGCGGTCCGCAGCGCCGCCGCGAGATCGTCCCCGTACTCCCTCGGCGGCTCCTCGCTCAGCAGCGCCACCACCTCCGCGGCGCGACGTGCCCCGGCCTCCCGAGCACCGTCCAGCAGGGCCCGGGCCAGCCGGGGGTGCAGCCCGAGCCGGGACATCCGTACGCCGCGCTCGGTGACCCGGCCGCCGCCGTCCACCGCACCGATCGCCCCCAGCACCTCGCGGGCCGCGCCCATCGCCCCGGCGGGCGGCGCGTCCAGCAGGGCGAGCGAGGAGGCGTCCGGATCGCCCCAGCACGCCGCCTGGAGCGCGAAGGCCGCGAGGTCGGCGACCTTGATCTCCGGCGACGGGAAACGCGCGAGCCGCCCGTCCTCGGCCTGGTCCCAGCACCGGTACACCGCCCCCGGAGCCTCCCGCCCCGCCCGCCCCGCGCGCTGCCGCCCGGAGGCCCGGGAGGCCCGTACGGTCGTCAGAGCGCTCAGGCCCCGGGCATGGTCGGTACGGGGTTCGCGCGCGAGGCCCGAGTCGACGACGATCCGCACGCCCGGCACGGTCAGGGACGACTCCGCCACCGAGGTCGCCAGGACCACCCGCCGCCCCCCGGCGGACCCGGCCAGCACCGCGTCCTGCACAGCGGCCGGAGCGCGCCCGTGCACCTGGAGGACCTCCGCTGCCACCCCGGCGAGCTGTCCGGCCACCCGGCCGATCTCCCCGACGCCGGGCAGGAAGCACAGGACGTCCCCCTCCCGCTCCGCCAGCGCCCGCCGCACGGTCGCCGCCACATGCGTCAGCAGCGCCGGATCGACCCTCATCCCGTGCGGAGGCTTCACCGGCCGGGCGGGCGGCGCCCAGAGAACCTCCACGGGGTACGAGACGCCCTCGGCCTCGATCACCGGGGCATCGCCCAGCAGCCGCGCCCAGCCCTCCGCGTCCGTCGTCGCCGAGGCCGCCACCAGCCGCAGATCGGGCCGGATCGCCTCGCGTACGTCGAGAAGGAAGGCGGCGACCGTGTCCGCGTCCAGATGACGCTCGTGGCACTCGTCGATGATCACCACGTCGACCCCGGCCAGCTCCTGGTCCCGCTGGAGCCGCTGGAGCAGCACCCCGGTGGTCACGACCTCCACCACCGTCTCCCGCCCCACCACGCGCTCGCCGCGCACCGTGAAGCCGACCCGCTGACCCGGCCGCTCGCCCAGCAGCCAGGCCATCCGCCGCGCCGCCGCCCGCGCGGCGATCCGGCGAGGCTCGGCGACCACGACCCGGCGCACGGGGCCCGCACCGGTCAGCCCGGCCAGCACCAGCGGGACGAGCGTCGTCTTGCCGGTGCCGGGCGGGGCGCACAGGACGGCGACTCCCCGGTCGGCGAGCGCGCGCTCCAGGGCGGGTACGGCGGTGCGGACGGGCAGGCGGTCCAGGGCTTCGGTGCGGATCACGCCCCCAGTGTCGTACGGGCGCTTCCTTTCGCGGACGGTCAGTCCCGCTCGCACACGAAGATCGCCGTGCCCGGGATCAGGTTGCCGCGCAGCGGGGACCAGCCGCCCCACTCCTGGTTGTTCCAGGCGGGCCATTCCGGTTCGACCAGGTCCACCAGCCGGAAACCGCCCGCCACCACGTCCCGGACCCGGTCGCCGAGCGTGCGGTGGTGTTCCACATAGACGGCGTCGCCGCTCTCGTCCTGCTCGACGTAGGGGACGCGGTCGAAGTAGGAGGCGGCGACGGAAAGACCCTCGGGCCCGGGCTCGTCGGGGAACGCCCAGCGGATCGGGTGCGTCACGGAGAACACCCAGCGCCCACCGGGCCGCAGCACCCGGCGGACCTCGCGGAACACCCGCACCGGGTCGGCGACGAAGGGCACCGCCCCGTACGCGGAGCAGGCCAGGTCGAAGGCGCCGTCCCGGAACGGCAGCCGGCCCGCGTCCGCCTCGACCAGGGGGACGTCCCCGCCGATCCGCAGGGCGTGCTGGAGCTGGCGGTGCGAGAGGTCCAGCGCGACCGGGCGGGCGCCCTGACCGGCCAGCCAGCGCGAGCACTGGGCGGCCCCGGCCCCGATCTCCAGGACGTCGAGCCCCTTGAGATCGGCGGCCGGCCCCAGCAGAGCGGCGTCCGCCTCGTCCAGCCCTTCCGGGCCCCAGACGAAGCGGTCGTCCCCGAGGAAGCCGCCGTGGTCGGTCTGGTACTCGTCGGCGTTGCGGTCCCACCAGCCGCGGCTGGCCCGGCTGCTCTCGGCCTCGTCCGCGGCACGGCGCGTGGCTTCCGGCTCAGGGGACTCCGCCGGTTCTGAGGAGTAGGTCCCGTGGATCTCTTGGCTCATCGTGCCCGTCGTTGTAGTTTGCCTTCACCCGCCGCGCGCGGTCCGTACCAAGGGGTGTGCCCCGGGGGTACGGACGGGCGTCCGCGACGCCGTGCCGTAGTGTTCTCGGGCCGATGTGGCCTCGGAGAACACAAGTTGTGCCGGGAATGGGGCGAAGTGCCCCGGGTGTGCGCCTTCGCGCATTGACCCTGTCCGGCTGCCCCCGTATGCTACAAGTTGCGCTGCGAGCCTGCGCGCCTCAGACCTAGCAGGCCGCGCTCGCGTCTGTTGCATGTCCCCTCGGTTGTCGAGGCGCCCCTCCGGAAACGGATTGCGCGCTTTCCAGGCTGTCCGGCTTCTGCAGAGGCGATACGGGCTTTCGGCGTGGCAGTACCTACGACTCTCTGTCCGTACCGGAGCCCTTTCCCACATGACGAGCAGCACCGAGACCACCGCCACCACTCCGCAGGTTGCGGTCAACGACATCGGCGACGCGGACGCGTTCCTCGCGGCGATCGACGAGACGATCAAGTACTTCAACGACGGCGACATCGTTGACGGTGTCATCGTCAAGGTTGACCGGGACGAGGTTCTCCTCGACATCGGTTACAAGACCGAAGGTGTCATCCCGAGCCGCGAGCTCTCGATCAAGCACGACGTCGACCCGAACGAGGTCGTCAAGGTCGGCGACGAGATCGAGGCCCTGGTTCTCCAGAAGGAGGACAAGGAAGGCCGCCTGATCCTCTCGAAGAAGCGCGCTCAGTACGAGCGTGCCTGGGGCACCATCGAGAAGATCAAGGAAGAGGACGGCATCGTCACCGGTACCGTCATCGAGGTCGTCAAGGGTGGTCTCATCCTCGACATCGGCCTCCGCGGCTTCCTCCCGGCGTCGCTCGTCGAGATGCGTCGTGTCCGCGACCTTCAGCCCTACGTGGGCAAGGAGCTCGAGGCGAAGATCATCGAGCTGGACAAGAACCGCAACAACGTGGTCCTGTCCCGCCGCGCCTGGCTCGAGCAGACCCAGTCCGAGGTTCGCCAGACGTTCCTCACCACCCTGCAGAAGGGTCAGGTCCGCTCCGGCGTCGTCTCCTCGATCGTCAACTTCGGTGCCTTCGTGGACCTGGGTGGCGTCGACGGTCTCGTGCACGTCTCCGAGCTGTCCTGGAAGCACATCGACCACCCCTCCGAGGTTGTCGAGGTCGGCCAGGAAGTCACCGTCGAGGTCCTCGACGTCGACATGGACCGCGAGCGCGTCTCCCTGTCGCTCAAGGCGACGCAGGAAGACCCGTGGCAGCAGTTCGCCCGGACGCACCAGATCGGTCAGGTCGTCCCGGGTAAGGTCACCAAGCTCGTTCCGTTCGGTGCGTTCGTCCGCGTCGACGAGGGCATCGAGGGTCTGGTCCACATCTCCGAGCTGGCCGAGCGCCACGTGGAGATCCCGGAGCAGGTCGTCCAGGTCAACGACGAGATCTTCGTCAAGGTCATCGACATCGACCTCGAGCGTCGTCGCATCAGCCTCTCGCTGAAGCAGGCCAACGAGTCCTTCGGTGGCGACCCGGCCTCGGTCGAGTTCGACCCGACGCTGTACGGCATGGCCGCGTCGTACGACGACCAGGGCAACTACATCTACCCCGAGGGCTTCGACCCCGAGACCAACGACTGGCTCGAGGGCTTCGAGGCGCAGCGCGAGGTCTGGGAGACCCAGTACGCCGAGGCGCAGCAGCGCTTCGAGCAGCACCAGGCCCAGGTCATCAAGTCCCGCGAGGCCGACGAGGCTGCTGCGGCCGAGGGCGCTGCCGCCCCGGCCGGCGCTGCTCCGGCCGCCTCCGGCGGCAGCGGTGGTGGCGGCGGCGGCTCCTACTCCTCGGAGTCGGCGGACAACTCCGGCGCCCTGGCGTCGGACGAGGCCCTTGCCGCGCTGCGCGAGAAGCTCGCGGGCGGCCAGAGCTGACGCTCTGACCCCGGCGGCCCATCGGCTGCGGTAGCTGTACAGCGGTAAGTGAGGCCCGTTCCCTTCGGGGGGCGGGCCTCACTCGCGTATCCGGGCGGCTGCGCCTGCGGCTACGGCGTGACGGCGATGTTGGTCAGTCCCTTGCCGCCGGTGACGGTGTTGCTCGCGTGGACCGCCGTGCGGCAACTGGAGCTGTGGTTGGTCACGTTGATGGCGAGCTGCTTGTCGCCGGTGGCCCCGGAGAGGTTCGAGGAGTTGTTCCGGAAGACGGTGCCGCACCCCCAGCCGCTCTGCTGGGTATGGGTCTCGTAGCCGTTGTTGGTGGTGCGCGAGCCTTTGTTGCCCTCGACCAGGACGTCGTTGCCCTTCACGTCGACCCAGGAGTCGTCGTAGTTGGCGCCGGTCAGGCCGTGGCCGTCGAAGGTGTTGCCGATGATCCGCGCGCCGGTCGTGCCTTCCTTGATGTCGATGGACTCGCCGCCGACGTCCGGCCCGATGGTGTTGTTCAGGATCTGCGCGTTGTCGCTCCGGTCGGACAGGTCGCCGGCCGAACCGACGTACACGCCCTCGCCCATGCCGCGCCCGTTCTGCCCGGTGTCGTGGATGCGGGAGTTCTTCAGGACGCCGTCCTTGCTGGACGTGCGGAAGTGGACGCCCTCCATGTCGAGGTCGTGCACGGTCACCGAGTCGATGACGACACCGTTCGCCGCGTCGGCCATGATGCCCTTCTGGCCGCCCTTGATCGTGACCCCCTGGACCGTCCAGTACGAGGCGCCGTTGAGGTGCAGCCCGTAGCCGCCGCCCGCGGTCAGGATCGCCCGGCTGGAGCCGGTGAGGGTGATCCTGGCCCCGGAGGCGCCGGGCCGGGTGGCCTTGAAGTTGCCTGTGTACGTGCCGTCGGCGAGCCGGATCGTGTCGCCGGGGGAGACGGTGGTGAGCGCCGCCTTGAGCTGGGCCGCGGTGCTCACCTCGATGACCGCGGCGCCGGCGGGCCCGGCGCCGACCAGGGTGAGACCGCCGGCGGCCAGGGTGGCGGCGAGCAGGACGGTGAGGGGGATGCGGGTGCGCATGGGGGTTGCCTTCCCGTCGTGGAAATGTTCAGGAGTTCTCGTACATGAACGTGATGCGCGTGTCTGAACGTGTTGCCCAGTGACGGTAGGGACGGCGGCGGAGTGCGTCAAGGTCTGGACCAGGATCGGCGGGCTCCACCGGAAACGGTGAAGCGTCCTCGCGGCACGGGCAACTGACGCACCGTGACCCGGCCTCACCGGGGAAAGATCGGGGCACGGGGAATGCGTGTGCCGCCGGTCGTGTTCTTGCCTAGGAACACGAGGAGGAGCGGTAACCGTGCCTGATCCGCAGAGTTTGTACGAATGGGAGCCGAAGGGCCTGGCTGTCGTCGACATGGCGTTGGCGCAGGAGTCGGCCGGCCTGGTCATGCTCTACCACTTCGACGGCTACATCGACGCGGGCGAGACCGGCGAGCAGATCGTCGACGGCCTGCTCGAAACACTGCCGCACCAGGTCGTCGCGCGCTTCGACCACGACCGGCTCGTCGACTACCGCGCACGGCGCCCCCTGCTCACCTTCCGGCGCGACCGCTGGGCGTCCTTCGAGGCCCCGACCCTGGAGGTCCGGGTGGTCCAGGACGCCACCGGAGCGCCCTTCCTGCTGCTGTCGGGCCCGGAGCCCGACGTGGAGTGGGAGCGGTTCGCCGCCGCCGTCGAGCAGATCGTCGAGCGCCTCGGCGTCCGGCTCGCGGTGAACTTCCACGGCATCCCGATGGGCGTCCCGCACACCCGCCCCGTCGGCATCACCCCGCACGGCAACCGCACCGACCTGACGCCGGGCCACCGCAGCCCCTTCGACGAGGCCCAGGTGCCCGGTTCCGCCGAGGCCCTGGTCGAGTACCGGCTGATGGAGTCCGGCCACGACGTCCTCGGGGTCGCCACCCACGTCCCGCACTACGTGGCCCGGTCCGCCTACCCGGACGCGGCGCTCACCGCGCTGGAGGCGATCACCGCGGCGACCGGTCTGGTGCTGCCCGCCCTCGCGCACTCCCTGCGGACCGAGGCGCACCGCACCCAGACCGAGATCGACCGGCAGATCGGCCAGGGCGACGAGGAGCTCGTCTCCCTCGTCGAGGGCCTGGAGCACCAGTACGACGCCGTCGCCGGCTCCGAGACGCGCGGCAACCTCGTCGCCGAGCCGGTCGACCTGCCGTCCGCCGACGAGATCGGCCGCGAGTTCGAGCGTTTCCTCGCCGAGCGGGAGGGTGAGGGCTGAGCGCCCCCGCCCGGCCCGTAGGCTGCGGCCCATGCTGAAAGTGGGCCTGACCGGCGGCATCGGCGCCGGCAAGAGCGAAGTGTCGCGGCTGCTCGTCGAGCACGGCGCCGTCCTGATCGACTCCGACCGGATCTCCCGCGAGGTCGTCGAGCCCGGGACCCCCGGACTCGCGTCCGTCGTCGAGGAGTTCGGGCCGGGCGTCCTGACGGCCGAAGGCACTCTCGACCGCCCGGCGCTCGGCGCGGTCGTCTTCGCCGACGCCGACCGCAGGGCCGCCCTCAACGCCATCGTCCACCCCCTGGTCGGCGCGCGCGCCGCCGAGCTGGAACGGGCCGCCCCCGAGGACGCTGTCGTCATCCACGACGTCCCCCTCCTCGCCGAGAACGGGCTCGCCCCCTTCTACGACCTGGTCGTGGTCGTCGACGCCTCCGCCGAGACCCAGCTCGACCGGCTCGTGAGGCTGCGCGGAATGACGGAGTCCGACGCCCGTGCCAGGATGGCCGCCCAGGCCACCCGCGAGCAGCGCCGGGCCGTCGCCGACCTGATCGTGGACAACGACGGGCCGCGCGAGGCGCTGGACGCACAGGTCCGGGAGGTCTGGGAGGAACTGGTCCGCAGGGCCGCCGCCGGCTGAGCGCGGCGTACGGGAACGCTCCGGCCGGAACGGCCGACCCGGGGCGGACGTTGGACACGCGCGAGGAAGCGACGGTGGACCCGCGCGAGGAGAGGAAAGGACGCGACCGTGCCCGAGAGGAATCCGCAGACCGACGTCATCGACTTCCGTGCGGCCGAGCAGCTGCTCGACGCCCGGGACCCCCGGGGAGCCGTCAAGCTCCTCGACTCGGTGATCGCCGCCCACCCGGAGAACACCGCCGCCCGGCTCCTCCGGGCCCGGGCCTTCTTCGCCGCTGCCCAACTGCGCCCCGCGGAGCTGGAATTCGAGCTGGTGCTGGAGCGCGAGCCGGACAACGCGTTCGCCCACTTCGCCCTGGCCCGCACCTTCGAGCGGTCCGGCAACCCGGAGCGGGCGACCCGGCACTTCCGCCTGGCTGCGGCACTGGACCCGAAGCCGGAGTACCTGCGGGCGGCGAAGTTCGACGAGCGGGGCTGAGACGAGCGGGACTCGGACGAGGCTGAGGGGACGGCGTGCCCTAGGGCCGCCCGGAGAAGGGGCCGGTTCCTCCGCCACCCGGCCGGCCGCCGTCCGCCCCGCGTTTCGGCCGTCGCGGACGGCCGTCGCCGTGGTCCGGCTCGTACGGCGGCACGCCACGGCCCGGCTGGTAGTGCGGGCCCTGGCGCATGCGGTACGTGATCACGCCCAGGTCCACCACCGCGAGCAGCAGCACCACCGCGCAGGCCGCCGCCCAGCCCGGCCGCCCGTTCAGCGCGAAGGCCACCAGGCCGAACAGGGCCCAGGCCATTCCCCACAGGCTCAGCCAGAGCCGCATCCGCAGGGGACTGCGCGCGGTCGCGGGTTCACTGCCCGTACGCATGGCGATCACCTCACTCACCAGCATGGACCCGCCCGGCGGCGGACGGAACAGCGCCGAGGCGGGAACCGCGCCCGGCGGCGGCTCGTTCGTCCTGCATGGGCGAATCACTGGTACGCGAGGGGTACGCGGGGACCGGTCCCGGAGCCATCACGCCGGACGGGTGCGCGGTGGAGCTGTATCGCCGGCTGGCCGTCGGCGACGAGCCGGACGTGATCGCGGGCGTGGCCCCGGCCGGGGCGAGCCTTCTCGAACTGGGCTGCGGGGCGGGCCGGGTGACCCACCCGTTGGTGGGGCGCGGCTTCCGGGTGACGGCGGTGGACGAGTCGCCGGAGATGCTGGAACAGATCGTCGGGGCGCGCACGGTGCGCAGCCCCATCGAGTCGCTGGACCTGGGCGGCGAGCGGTTCGATGTGGTGCTGCTCGGTTCGTTCCTGGTCCACGCGGGTGAGCACCGGGTGCGGGACGGGATGCTGCGCGTCTGCCGGGCCCATGTGCGGGACGACGGGATCGTCCTCGTCCAGCGCGAGGGCGCGGCGCACCGCTCGGAGCTGCCGTGGGAGCGGACCGACCCGTCCGGCGGCCTGGTCCGGATCGTCTCCGCGGATCCGGTGGGCGACGGCGTGCGCTCGGTGCGCGCGGAGTATCACTTCGACGACGCGCGGTGGACGCAGACGTTCCTGTCGCGGGAGCTGTCCGACGAGGACCTCGCCGGACATCTCGCGGCGGCCGGGCTCACGGTGGACCGCACCCTCACCGACGACGGCACCTGGCTGCTGGCCCGCCCGGTGCTCTGACCGGCCGCGGGGTCTCACCCTCCGCGCGTCGGGGGCCGCGTGTCAGTGCACGAAGCTGTAGCTGCGCCACGGCCCGCTGCCCGGCGCCGTCACATCGCTGAACCGGGTCGGCACGTACGTCGTCCCGCGGCCCGTGCAGTCCCGTGTGGGGTAGAGGATCACGTCGACCAGCGTCCCGTTCTCCACCTCGCGGGCCCCCGCCGGGGCGATCCGGTGGCAGCCGCGTACCGACGGGCTGTTCACCTGGATCACCGCTTCGCGCTCCGTCGTGTACGTCACCGGGCCCACCGCGGTGCGGCCGAGCCCGGAGCAGCCCGAGGCGGCGAGGGCGAGGAGCGAGACGCCGGCGGCGATGGCGAGACGGCGTCGGCGGCGGGGAACGGTGGCGGTCACGGACATGGGCGGGTCCTCGTCTGCTCGTCCGGTGCTCGTCCGGCGAAATCGGTACGTCGGGAAGACGTGCTGGCGCTGGCCACCCTGCCCGGCGGGGACGGCCCCGGCATCCCGTGCGCGGCCGACCGGGCGAGGCGTGCGTGGCCGGGGGTTCCCGGTGCGCCCAAAAAGGGCATAAAGTCGTAAAAGGTGTTACGTAGTCGGGGTCCCGCGGGTCTCCGCCGCCCTTCCTTCCAGGGAGCCGTCATGGTCCAGGAACTGGTGATCGCGTTGGTGGCGGTGCTCTGCGCCGGAGCGCTGTACGTGGCCTCGGCGGCGCGGGTGATCCGGCAGTACGAGCGCGGCGTCGTGCTGCGGCTCGGCAGACTGCGGAACGACGTGCGGCCCCCGGGTTTCACGATGGTCGTGCCGGGGATCGACCGGCTGCGCAAGGTCAACCTGCAGATCGTCACCATGCCGGTGCCCGCCCAGGACGGCATCACCCGGGACAACGTCACCGTCCGCGTGGACGCCGTCATCTACTTCAAGGTGGTCGACCCGGCGAGCGCCGTCATCGCGGTGGAGGACTACCGGTTCGCCGTCTCGCAGATGGCCCAGACCTCGCTCCGGTCGATCATCGGCAAGAGCGACCTGGACGACCTGCTGTCCAACCGCGAGAAGCTGAACGAGGGGCTGGAGGTCATGATCGACAGCCCGGCGGTCAGCTGGGGCGTGCAGATCGACCGAGTGGAGATCAAGGACGTCTCGCTGCCGGAGACCATGAAGCGTTCCATGGCCCGCCAGGCGGAGGCCGACCGGGAGCGCCGCGCCAGGGTGATCAACGCCGACGCGGAGCTCCAGGCCTCGAAGAAGCTGGCCCAGGCGGCGGGCGAGATGTCCGAGCAGCCCGCCGCGCTCCAGCTGAGGCTGTTGCAGACGATCGTCGCCGTCGCGGCGGAGAAGAACTCCACGCTGGTGCTGCCCTTCCCGGTGGAGCTGCTCCGGTTCCTGGAGCGCGCGCAGCAGCCGGCGATCGCGGCAGAGGGCGGAGAGGCAGGGCGGGAGACGCGCCTCTCGATCCCCGAGGAACCGACCCCTCCGAGCACCCCGGCCGCACCGGCCGCGCCACCCTCACCGGCCACACGCGCCCCGGCCGCCTCCACCGCACGGTCCTCCGCGAAGCAGCCGTTCGCCCATCACTGAGCGTGGCGGTTCCACTCCCGCTGCCGGGCGCGCTCTGCTCCGGTCGTTCCGCTGCTGAGCTGGGATGATGCGGTGGGCGTCCACGGTGTCAGACCTCCCGCCTAGACTCGCCGAGTCAGCACATTCCGTGCCGACGGAGACCGGCGACCGGAAGCCGGGGATCGCGTGGGAGGGGGAGTGGACATGGCGGCACGGGCCCGTGAGGGCGAGGAGCGGGGCACCGAGGGCGCGCCCCGGGCCGCGGACGTCGCCCGCCTGCTGCGCTGTGCCGCGGTCTTCCTGCCCGGACCGGTGCCCAGGGACGGCCGTATCGCCTTCTGGGACCCCCACGCCGACGCACCCGCCGACGGTGCCCCTTGGCACGCCGACGGTGCTCCGGAGCGGAGCGGGGCCCCTTTCGCGTACGGGGACGCCACCGCGCGCCCCGACACCGTCCCGTACACCACCGCCCGGCTCACGGTCGTCCGTCCGGACCCGGCGGCGGGCCCCGGAGGCGTCCGCACCACCGAGGCGCCCGCCGCACTGCTGTCCGTGGCCGACGCGCTGCCCCTGCTCGTCCGGGCCCGGCAGCAGGCGTCCGCCCACCCCGCCACGCGCTGCTGGGGCGCGGCCGCCCTGCACGCCCTTCAGCTCGTCGCCCGCGGCCGGCTCCTCCCCGGACTCACGGCGGACGGCCACGACGCCTGGCGGGCCGGTCCGAGGGACGCCGAGGACATCGCGCATCTGCGGGCGGTCGCCGCCGCCCTGCCGCCCGAGGGGCACGCGGTGCCGGTCCCCGGCTCCGAGCCGCCCCGGTTGCCCGACCCCGAGGCGCTGACCGGGGCGTTCCTGGACGCCGTCGCCGACACCTTGCCGCGCACGCCCGCCGCCGCGTTCGCGATGGGCGCGCCGTTCGCCGCCCGCGAGGCCCAGCACCTGCCCCAGGCCGCCGCCTGGGCCGTCGAGGTCGCCTCGGGCCTGGACGCGGGCGTGCGCGTCTCGCTGCGCCTGGATCTCTCGGCGTACGAGCTGTTCGACACCGCCGACACCTACGCGCTCACCGCCGCCCGGGAGGAGGCGGAGGCCGCCGACGGATCCGCGCGGCCGGGGCACGCGGACGACCCGGCGGTCCGCCACGCCGCCGCGGCGATCGTCCAGGTCCACAGCCTCGCCGACCCGACCTACGTGGTGGACGCGGCGGCCCTGTGGAACGGCGGAGCGGGCGAGCCGTTCGGGCCGCGTTCCCAGGTCGACGCGGTGCTGGCCCTGCGCCGCGCCGCCCGCGTCTGGGCCCCGCTGGAACGGCTCCTGGGGCAGCCGGTCCCCGATGTGCTCGCGATCACCGAGGACGAGCTGTACGAGCTGCTGAGCGACGCCGGGTCCCGGCTGGCCGCCGCCGGGGTCGGGGTGCACTGGCCGCGCGAACTGGCCCGTTCGCTCACCGCGGCCGCCGTCGTGCGGTCCGCGCCCGGATCGGCCACCGACGGCACGTCCTTCTTCGACGCCGAGCACCTCTTCTCCTTCGACTGGCAGCTGTCCCTGGGCGACGAGTGGCTGACCGAGGCCGAGATGGACCTGCTGGCCGAGGCGCACCGCCCGGTGGTGCGGCTGCGCGACCAGTGGGTGGTCGTCGACCCCGCCCTCGTACGCAAGGCGCGGAAAAGGGAGTTGGGGCTCCTGGACCCGGTGGACGCGCTGGCCGTCGCCCTCACCGGCAGCGCGGAGGTGGACGGCGAGCGGGTGGACGCCGTCCCGGCCGGGGCCCTCGCCGCGCTCCGGACCCGCATCCTCGCCGAGGACACGACCATCGCCCCGCCGCCCGGCCTCGACGCGACCCTGCGCGACTACCAACTGCGAGGCCTGGCCTGGCTGGACCGGATGACCTCGCTGGGGCTCGGCGGCTGTCTCGCCGACGACATGGGCCTGGGCAAGACGATCACCCTCATCGCCCTCCATCTGCACCGGGCGCACCCCTCGCCCACCCTCGTGGTCTGCCCCGCCTCCCTCCTCGGAAACTGGCACCGGGAGATCAACCGCTTCGCCCCCGGTGTCCCCGTGCGCCGCTTCCACGGCACCGACCGGACGCTGACCGACCCGGACGGTGGCTTCGTCCTCACCACCTACGGCACCATGCGCTCCAGCGCGGCACAGCTCGCCGAGCAGAGCTGGGGCCTGGTCGTCGCCGACGAGGCGCAGCACGTGAAGAATCCGCACTCCTCCACGGCCAAGGCGCTGCGCACCATCCCCGCACCGGCCCGGGTCGCCCTCACCGGCACCCCGGTCGAGAACAACCTCTCCGAGCTCTGGGCGCTCCTCGACTGGACGACCCCCGGACTGCTCGGCCCGCTCAAGGCGTTCCGCGCCCGGCACGCCCGGATCGTGGAGAACACGGACACCGCCGCCGGTCTCGGCAACGAGGAAGCCGTCGAGCGGCTGTCCCGGCTGGTGCGCCCCTTCCTCCTGCGGCGCAAGAAGTCCGATCCCGGCATCGCCCCCGAGCTGCCGCCCAAGACGGAGACCGACCACCCCGTCTCCCTCACCCGTGAGCAGGCCACGCTCTACGAGGCGGCCGTCCGCGAGACGATGGCGCAGATCGAGGGGGCGGAGGGCATCGCCCGCCGAGGGCTGATCATGAAGTTGCTGACCTCGCTCAAGCAGATCTGCAACCACCCCGCCCAGTATCTGAAGGAGGAGCCCACCCGGCTCACCGGCCGCTCCGGCAAGCTCGCCCTCCTCGACGAACTGCTGGACACGATCCTGTCCGAGGACGGCTCGGTCCTGATCTTCACCCAGTACGTGTCGATGGCGAGGCTCCTCTCCGCGCACCTCGCCTCCCGCGCGATCCCCTCCCAACTCCTGCACGGCGGTACGCCGGTGCCCGAGCGGGAGCGGATGGTGGACCGCTTCCAGTCCGCCGATGTCCCGGTCTTCCTGCTCTCCCTCAAGGCGGCCGGCACGGGGCTGAACCTCACCCGCGCCGCCCATGTCGTCCACTTCGACCGCTGGTGGAACCCGGCCGTGGAGGAGCAGGCCACCGACCGGGCGTACCGCATCGGTCAGACCCAGCCCGTCCAGGTCCACCGGATCATCGCCGAGGGCACGGTGGAGGACCGGATCGGAGAGCTGCTGGAGTCCAAGCGCGCCTTGGCGGACGCGGTGCTCGGCAGCGGGGAGAGTGCTCTGACCGAGCTGAGCGACCGTGACCTCGCCGACCTCGTATCGCTGCGGAGGCCCGCATGAGCCCTCGCCCGACCACCGGCCCGGCCGCCCGCAGATCCGCGCCCCGCGCCCGGATCGGCCCGGACGATCTGCGGCGCACCTTCGAGGCGGTGCCCGCGCGCACCTCCGTCGAGGGCGAGCCCTTCGCCGCCAGCTGGTGGGGCCGGGCCTGGGTGGACGCGCTGGAGTCGCTGTCGATGGACGAGGCCCGCCTGGCCCGCGGCCGTGACTACGCCGACGACGGACAGGTCGCCGCGATCACCGTCACCCCCGGCCGCGTCGTCGCCTATGTGCACGGCAGCCGGGCCCGTCCCTACCGCGCCGAGCTGCGCCTGCGCACCTTCGCCGACCCCGGCTGGGAGGCCCTGCTCGACGCGGTCGCCGCCCGGCCCGGCCATCTGTCCGCGCTGCTGGCCAAGGAGATGCCGCACTCCCTGGCCCGTACGGCCGAGGAGGCCGGGGTCCGGCTGCTGCCCGCCGCCGACGACCTCGACCCCAGCTGCACCTGCCCCGACCACGGGCGGCCCTGCAAGCACGTCGCCGCCCTCTGCTTCCAGACGGCCCTGCTGCTCGACAGCGACCCGTTCGTCCTGCTGCTGATGCGGGGCCGGGGCGAGCGCGAGCTCCTCGACGCGCTCGCCCGGCGCAACGCCGAACACTCCGCCCGCGAGCGCCCCGCCGCCCCGGCCGTCCCCTCGGTCGCGGCGGGCGAGGTCCTCGCCCGCCGCTTCCTTCCCCCGCTCCCGGCGCCCCTCCCGGTCCCGCCGCACCCCGGCCAGCCACCGTCGTACCCG
Organism: Streptomyces sp. NPDC058576; assembly: GCF_042718715.1. Classification (NCBI taxonomy): domain Bacteria; kingdom Bacillati; phylum Actinomycetota; class Actinomycetes; order Kitasatosporales; family Streptomycetaceae; genus Streptomyces; species Streptomyces sp. NPDC058576. Next base: position 154,707 of record NZ_JBHXPF010000007.1, read on the forward strand.
GACCTGCCCGGCGCCCGCGACCCGCTGGGCCTGGACCACCTCGCCACCGACGCCGCCGCCCGCGCCCACGCCCTGCTGAGCACGGGCCGCGATCCGCTGGCCGGGCTCACCGAGTGGCAGGACGCCGTCCGCCTCGCCGCCGCGCGCCCGACCGCCGGGCTCACCGCCACCACCCGCGCGCTCTACCGGGAGCTGGCGTACGCCACCGGCCGTACCACCACCGACCTCGCCCGCGCCGTCGCCGCCTGGCGTCAGGGCGAGGCCGAGGGTCTGGCGGTCCTGGAAGCACCCTGGGACCCGCCGGCCGGCCCCTTCGACCGGGCCAGGCCCGCGCTCGCCGCCGCCGGCTTCCCGCGCTTCACGCCCTGGCGCAACCACCTCACCCACCCGGCCGGTTCGCTCCAGCTCCGCTTCGGCCAGGACATGCGCTGGTACGGCTACGAGTCCGACCCCGGCACCGAGGACTGGTGGCCGCGCGCCGCCCCGGACCCCGACCCCGTCTCCGCCCTCGAAGCCCTGCTGGCCGGCGACTCCGTCCCCGACGCCAGCGGGGACGACGACCCCCACTACGTACGGTAAAAGCCTTGGCCACCGGGGCGTTGACCCTGTTAGCGTCCTCGACGTGGCGAAACTCAATCAGATCATCGCAGTGGAGAAGGGCGTCAAGTCCAAGGCGCACCAGGACCTGACGGCGGCCCATCACGGCCTCCAGAAGGCCGCGTTGCTGGCCGGGATCTCCCGTACCTACCAGCCCAAGGACGAGGAGGGCGAACAGCTTCCGCCCGAGTCGACGCTGGTCCAGGTCAAGGCCGAGGACGTGCTGCGGGACACCGCGGCCACGCTGACCCGCCTCTTCGATGTGACCGCCACGAAGGACTGGGCGAACTGCTCGGCCCGGGCCGATGTGACGGTGGACGGCCGGGCCCTGGTGAGCGAGGTGCCGGTGTCGTATCTGCTCTTCCTGGAGAAGCAGTTGACCGACCTCAACACCTTCGTCCGCAAGCTGCCGGTGCTGGACGCGGCCGAGGCCTGGGTGCAGGACCCGTCGACCGACTCCTGGAAGACGGAGCCTGTCCGTACGCTCCGCACCAGGAAGGTGCCCCGCAACCACGTGAAGGCGGAGGCCACCGAGAAGCACCCGGCGCAGGTCGAGGTGTACTACGAGGACATCCCGGTCGGGTACTGGACGACCGTCAAGTTCTCCGGGGCGCTGCCCGCACGGCGCGTCAACGAACTGCTGGACCGGATCGAGAAGCTCCAGCAGGCCGTCAAGTTCGCCCGCGAGGAGGCCAACGGCGCGGAGGTCACCGACCAGCGGGTGGGTGATGCGGTATTCGGTTACCTCTTCGGGTGACCGACCATGGATTCCCCGGCCGCCGTCTTTGGCGGCCGGGGTGCGCGAGGAGCGCAAGCTGAAACTGAAGCTTGTCGTGAAGGCGCGGTTCCAGTGGAGGTTCGACTCCTCCCTCCGGCACGGGCCGGAGTAGCCCAAGCAGGCAGAGGCAGACCGCCGTCAATCTCAGACTCTTGCTCCAGACTCAGCATTCGCCGCCGATCGCCGGATCGAACGGGCCCGGGCCCGCGCGCGTCGAGATGCCGGTTCAAGTCCGGCCCGCAGAGCTCCGATCTGCGGTGGTCCAAAGGCAGGACGCGACGACATCATGACTGACCCGGATCCTTAAACGTGCCGGCGTGCCAGATGGGCGGCATTCACAGGGCCCGGAGGCCGGCTACGCCTCCGGGCCCGCTCCCGTTTCCAGGCCCGCCCCCCGTCTTCGGACCCGCTCCCGTCTTCGCCGCCCGCCCCCGTCTTCGGGCCCCCTGAACACGGGCGCGTCACGTCAGCGAGACGCCCCGCCCCGCGAAGAACCGCTCGAACTCCGTCAGCGGCAGCGCGGCCGCCCGTGTCCCGGCATCCGTCCCCGACGGATTGTGGAAGTGGACGCCGGACCCGTCGGCCGTCCGCGCGGTCACCAGCACCAGATGCCCGCCCCGCCCCGGAGCCGGCCGCTCCGGGTGCCGGATGCCGTAGTGGACGGAGGCCAGCACGGTCCGGCCCGCGTCCAGCAGACCGGGGATCTCCGCCAGGTCCAGATGCCGGTGGACCGTGGCCCCACGCCCGTACACCTCGCCGACGTACGCGGCGAAGGGGGCGTAGACCATGCCCCGGATCGTCCCGTCCACGTCCTCCGTGTACGCCCCGTACTTCAACGCCCCGTCGCGCAGCGCGAACAGCGAGGGGGCGTCGGCGCCGAGCGCCATGCGCAGACAGGTCATACCGCACAGATGGCCTGCCCAGCGCGCGTACTCGGCGGGAGAGCCGGCCCCCGACTCCGCCCAGCCCGGGTCCTCGGCCGGGTCGAGCCCGCCCTCCACGATCGCCCCCACCAGCTCCGGCGTGGCGAACTGGGTGTGGAGGGGGACGGAGCAGAGGGCACAGGTCACTGGCGGTATCCGTTCAGGAAGCGGCCGATGCGGCTGATCGCCGCGTCGAGATCATCAGCGTGGGGAAGGGTCAGGATGCGGAAGTGGTCCGGGCGCGGCCAGCTGAAGCCGGTGCCCTGGACCACCTGGATCTTCTCCCGCAGCAGCAGGTCCAGCACGAACTTCTCGTCGTCGAGGATGCGATGCACCTTCGGATCGATGCGCGGGAAGGCGTACAGCGCGCCTTTCGGCTTCACGCACGAGACGCCGGGGATCTCGTTCAGCCGCTCCCAGGCACGGTCGCGCTGCTCGTGCAGCCTGCCGCCCGGCGCGACCAGCTCCCGGATGGACTGCCGGCCCCCGAGCGCGGCCTGAATGGCGTACTGCGCCGGGGCGTTGGGGCACAGCCGCATGGAGGCCAGCATGGTCAGGCCCTCCAGGTAGTTGCGGGCGTGCTGCCGGGGCCCCGACACCACCATCCAGCCGGACCGGAAGCCGGCCACCCGGTACGTCTTCGACAGACCGCTGAAGGTCAGGCAGACCAGGTCCGGGGCGAGGACGGCGGCGCTGTGGTGCTCGGCCCCGTCGTACAGGATCTGGTCGTAGATCTCGTCGGCGAACACCATCAGCCCGTGCCGCCGGGCCAGGTCGAGCATCCCTTCGAGGATCTCGCGCGGATAGACCGCGCCGGTGGGGTTGTTCGGGTTGATGATCACGAGGGCCTTGGTCCGGTCGGTGATCTTGGCCGCCATGTCGGCGAGATCCGGGTTCCAGTCGGACTCCTCGTCGCAGACGTAGTGCACGGCCTTGCCGCCCGCGAGCGTGGTCACCGCCGTCCACAGGGGGAAGTCCGGAGCCGGGATCAGCACTTCGTCGCCGTCCTCCAGCAGCGCCTGCACGGCCATGGAGATCAGCTCCGAGACCCCGTTTCCGAGGAACACGTCGTCCACACCGACCTCGGTCAGCCCCATGGCCTGGTAGCGCTGGACCACCGCCCGCCGGGCCGAGAGGACGCCGCGCGAATCGGTGTAGCCGTGCGCCTGCGGCAGCATCCGGATCATGTCCTGGACGATCTCCTCGGGAGCCTCGAACCCGAAGAGCGCGGGGTTGCCCGTGTTCAGCCGGAGCACGCTGTGGCCCGCCTCCTCCAGGGCGTTGGCGTGCTCGATGACCGGGCCCCGGATCTCGTAGCAGACCTCGTTGAGCTTGCTGGACTGCCGGAACTCCATGCGCTGCCTCCCGAGCCGAATTGCGATACTTGGTTTTACCAAGCTTGAGCTTGGAAAGTCCAACAACATGTCTAGACTGCGTCGCATGCCACGTCAGCAGCAGCCAGCAGCACGCCCCGTCCGTCGCCGGAGCTACGACCAGTTCGACGCCACCGCCCGCGCCCTCGACTCCGTCGGCGATCGGTGGACGCTGCTGATCGTCCGTGAACTGCTGGGCGGGCCGCGCCGGTACACGGACCTGCACGCCGACCTGCCCGGCGTCAGCACGGACGTGCTGGCCTCCCGCCTGAAGGACATGGAGCAGAGCGGGCTGGCCCTGCGCCGCAAGCTGCCGCCCCCGTCGGCCGCGTCCGTCTACGAGCTGACCGAGCGCGGCCACGGCCTGCTGCCGGTGCTCGCGGCCCTCGCCGAGTGGGGCGCGCCCGCCCTCGCCGAGCGCCGCCCGACCGACGCGGTGCGGGCCCACTGGTTCGCCCTGCCCCTGCTCGGCGCCCTCACCGGGCTCACCCGGGAGGGCGTTCTCGAAGTCCGGATCGACGAGGGCGAGTTCCACCTCCATGTCGGTGGGGGAGCGGGGGCTGTGCTGCCGGGTGCCGAGGCGTACGGAGCGGTGTACGGCTACGGTCCCGCCGACCGCCCCGACGCGTGCGTCGTCCTTGACTCCGAGGTCTGCCTGGAGCTGGCACAGGGCGGGGCGACGCTCGCGGCGGCGGTGAAGGACGGCCGCGTCGAGGTGCTCGGCGAAGGCCCGCTCGCCGCGGAGCTGCGGGGGGAGTGAACCTCCCGCACGGAAGCGTCCTCCCGCCGGGGCGGCGATGATGGGACCGTGCGACTCGAAGCGATCACCTGGGAGCGGCTGGCCCGCGAACTGGCCCGGTACGGCGACGGGCTCTCCGCCGCCGACGGCGGACCCTGGCTCACCCTCGGTATCGACGGCGCCCCGGCCGCCCGCACCGGCGAGCAGGCCGAGCGCCTCGCCGAGGAGCTGCGGCTGCTCGGCCGCTCGGTCCTCGTGGTCTCCACCGAGGGGTTCCTGCGCCCGGCGAGTCTGCGCTTCGAGTACGGGAAGCAGGACCCGGACGCGTATCTCGACAGCTGGTTCGACACCGGGGCGCTGTGGCGCGAGGTGTTCGGGCCGCTGGAGGCCGGTGGTTCCGGCCGGGTGCTGCCCGACCTGTGGGACCCGGTGACGGACCGGGCCACCCGCACCCCGTACCACGCGCTGCCCGAGGGCGGGGTGGTCGTCCTGCACGGCCCGTTCCTGCTGGGGCACTGGTTCCCGTTCGCGCTCACCGCCCATCTGCGGCTGTCGCCGGGGGCGTTGCGGCGGCGCACGCCGGACGCGGAACGCGGGACCCTGCCCGCCTTCGCCCGGTACGAGGACGAGGTGTCGCCCACGGAGCGGGCGGACGTGGTGGTCCGGGCGGACGATCCGGCGCACCCGGCCTGGTCGGGGCTGCCCGGGAGCGGGTGAGCGCGCGGCGCGGCGTCGGCTGTCAGAGGCCCGGTGGCGGTCCTTGCCGTACGCCGTGCTGTGCGGCGGGCGGCCGTGCGTACGGTGGCGGCCGTGCGGCTGCGGGGCGCGCTCGTCAAGCGGTCGGCGGTGCCCGGACGTCAGCGGACCGGCGGTGGCCGGACGTCAGCGGACCGGTGGTGCCCGGACGTCAGCGGACCGGCGGCGGCCGGCCGCCCACCGTGGCCACGGCAGCCGCCCCCGCCCGGCAGCCCTCGGCCGCCGCGCCCACGTCGTCCGCCCCGGCCAGCAGGGCCGCCAGGAACCCGCCGGTGAACGCGTCGCCCGCCCCCGTCGAGTCGACCGGCTCCCGCACCAGCGGGGCGGTGGCGCGGCCTACGACCTCGCCCCCGGACGCCACCACGGCTCCCCGCGCGCCCAGGGTGACGACGACGCGCGGGAACCACCGGCTCAACTCGGCCGCCGCGGAATCGGGTTCGGGCAGTCCGGTGAGCAGCCGGGCCTCGTCCGCGTTCGGCAGCAGCAGCTCCGCCCCCTCCGCGAACTCCAGGAACCGCTTCGGCCCCAGCTCCCCGAGGAACCCGGCCGACGCCGGGTCCACGCTCACCGGAATTCCCCGCTCCACGGCGGTGCGCAGGGCGAGAAGGGCGGCGGCTCGGCTCACCGGCGCGAACAGGAGGTAGCCCGAGAGGTGCAGCCGCCCGACGCCGTCGAGCATCGTGGGCGCGAAGTCCTCGACGGCGAGCCGCAGTACGGCCCCGCCGTCGGTCAGGAACGTACGCTCCGCCGCAGCGTCGACCAGGGCGATGACGGTCGCCGTCGCCACCTCGTCGTCCACCGCCAGGAACGCCCGCACCCCCGCCCGCTCCAGCGCCTCCCGGTGCCACCCGGCCGACTCCGCCCCTGCCCGGGCCAGCAGCCGTACGTCCGCACACCCCGAACGCCGTGCCCAGCAAGCGACGTTGGCTCCCGCACCGCCCGGCAGGGTACGGATCCGGGCCTTCGTGTCCGTACCGTGCGCGAGCGCCGACCCATGCCGCGCCACCACATCCGTGACCACCTCCCCCACCACCAGCAGCCCACCGCCCGACGCCGGACGGCTCACGGGGAGTCCGCCGCCGCGGCGCCTCGCCGGACGTCCGCCGCCGCGACGGCGATCCGCGCCGCGAGCGCCACGTTTCCGCGGACGGCCGCGAGGTTCGCCTCCAGCGACGCGCCCCCGGTTCGCCGCATCAGCTGGTCCAGCAGGAACGGCGTGACGCCCTGCCCCGAGATCCCCCGCTCCCGGCACGCGTCCAGCGCCTCCGCCAGCACCCGGTCGTGCAGAGCCGGATCCAACTGGTCGCGTTCCGGTACGGGGTTGGCGACGATCAGCGCGGCCGCCGGGCCGCCCAGCGCCTCCTTCGCCCGGATCACCTCCACCACCTCCTCGGGGCTGTGCACCGTCCAGTCGACGGGTTCGCCGGAGCTGCTCAGATAGAAGCCGGGGAAGTGCCCGGTGCCGTAGCCGACGACGGAGACGCCGAGCGTCTCCAGCCGCTGGAGGGTCGCCGGAACGTCGAGGATCGACTTCACCCCCGCGCAGACCACGGTGATCCCGGTGCGGGCGAGCAACCGCAGATCGGCCGACTCGTCCTGGTCGTCGGCCCATTCCCGGTGTACGCCGCCGAGCCCGCCGGTCGCGAAGACGTCGACGCCCGCCCGCGCCGCCAGGAACGCCGTCGCGGACACCGTCGTCGCCCCGCTCGCCCCGGAGGCGAGCGCCGGGGCGAGGTCGCGGTGCCCCAGCTTGCGTACCGCCGGGTCGTCGGCGACCCGCTCCAACTGGTCCTCGCCGAGACCCACATGAGCCCGGCCGTCCAGGACGGCGACGGTGGCCGGGACCGCCCCGGCCGACCTGACGAGCCCCTCCAGCTCCCGGGCCACGGACAGATTGCGGGGGCGCGGCAGCCCGTGCGCGATGATCGTCGACTCCAGCGCCACGACGGGCAGACCGTCGCTCAGAGCCGCGCGCACCTCCGCCGAGAGCGCCGGCTCGTAGGATCCTGGTGAGTTCTGAGGCATGCCCCCATCCCTGTCGCGGGCGGGAGGGGCGCAAACCACGGACGGACGGCCTGCGGAGGGTCCTGGTCGTCGGGTGGCCGGAAGCGGTCGCTAAGGTGACCGGCCATGACGACACATGACCAGGTCCCCGCCTCCTTCGCCGTGCACATCCCGGACGCCGAGCTTGTCCCGGAACCCCTCGATCCGGCGCAGATCGTCTCGGGCGACCCCGTGGTGACGGGCAAGGTGCTGGGGGAATCGGCCGACGGAAAGCAGATCCGGGGCATCTGGCAGATCACGCCCGGCGTAGTGACCGACACCGAGGCGAACGAGCTGTTCGTCGTGGTCAGCGGCCGGGCGACGGTCGCGGTCGAGGGCGGGGCGACGCTGGAGATCGGCCCGGGGGACGCCTGCGTCCTGCGCGAGGGCGACCGGACGACCTGGACCGTTCACGAGACGCTCCGCAAGGCGTACCACATCAGCCTCTGATGGCTGTGGCTGTGGCTGTGGCTGTGGCTGTGGCTACGGCTGTGGCTGTGGCTGTGGCTGTGGCTGTGGTGCTGGGCGCTGCGGCGGTTGCCGGAGCGGACGGGGCGGCCGGAATGGTCGGGGCGGCTGGAGTCCGGCGACGTCTCAGCCGCCGACCGCCCCCGGCCGCCGCAGGCTCCGGCGCAGGGCGAGCGCGGCGACCGGCAGCAGCAGCGCGGCGCCGACCGCGTTGAGGGGGCCGTACCCCCACTGGGCGACGATCACCCCGGCCGCCGCCCCGCCGATGCCCGCCGCCGCGCTCATGGTCAGGTCCGACAGCCCCTGCACCGCCGCCTGGGCGGACTGCGGCACCGCGTCGGTGAGCAGCGCCGAACCGGCGATCATCCCCGCCGACCAGCCGAGCCCCAGCACGAAGAGGCCCGCGGCGGTCTGCCCGTGCCGGGGCCCGGCGGTGCCCGCGAGCAGCGCGGCGAAGCTCAGCAGTCCGACGGCCAGCCCGATCACCGCCAGTCGCCCGAACCGGTCGGCCAGCCACCCCATCACCGGCGAGAACGCGTACATGCCCGCGATGTGCCCGCTGATGACGAGCCCGATCAACTGGAGATCGGCGCCGTGCCGGCTCAGGTCGACCGGGGTCATGACCATGATCGACACCATCGCGGTGTGCGACACGGTGACCGTCACCAGGGCCAGCCGCGCCATCGGCGAGGCGCGGACGACCTCGATCCCGGCGCGCAGGGAGCGCTTCGGCGGCCCCGCCGGGCTTTCCGGGGCCAGGGCACGGGCGGTGAGGAGCGGATCCGGGCGCAGCGCGAGCGCCACGACGAGCCCGGCGAGCAGGAACACGACGGCCGACCACAGAAAGGGTCCGGCCGCCTCGGGCACCGGTGTACCGCGGAATGCCCGGCTCGCCGGGGCCGAGATGTTGGGGCCCAGGACCGAGCCGATCGTGGTGGCCCAGACGACGGTGGAGATCGCCCGCCCCCGCCGCTCCGGCCCCACCAGGTCGGCCGCGGCGAACCGCGCCTGGAGACCGGCCAGCGATCCCGCGCCGAACCCGGCCATGCCGAGCAGCAGCAGCGGGAAGCTCGGCAGCATCGTGGCCAGGACCACCAGGCCACCGCCCAGCGCACCGATCAGATAGGCCAGCATCAGGCCGGACCGGCGGCCCCGGGCGGTCATCAGAGCGGCCAGCGGCAGCGACAGCAGGGCCGTGCCGACGACGGACGCGGTCGGCGCCAGTCCGGACAGCGCCTCCGACCCGCTCACCTCGGCGGCCAGCATCGGGGCCAGGGCGATGCCGATGGCCACGCCCAGGCCGCCGAGTATCTGGCTGACGACGAGCACGGCCGACGTCCGGCGCTGGAGAGCGGGCAGGCCGGCGGCCGATGTCTGGGGAAGGGAGAGGGGTCGCGTCACCGGCGCAGTCTGCCACCGCTCGGCCGCCGCCGTGCACCCGAACGGGTGAACAGCCCCGTGCGGCGATCCCTAGAACAGCGGCTGCGGCAGCACCCCCTCCAGCGCCAGCAGTTGCCGCTTGGTCTCCCGTCCGCCGCCGAACCCTCCCAGGCCCCCGTCGCTCTCCACCACCCGGTGACACGGCACCACCACCGGCAGCGGATTGGCCCCCATGGCCGCGCCCACCGCCTGCGCCCCCTCCGGCCGGCCGACCCGCGCGGCCAGCTCCCCGTATCCGACGACCGTCCCGTAGGGCACCCCGGACGCCAGCTCGCGGAGCACCTCACGGTGGAAGCCGGAGGTCAGCGACCAGTCCAGATCGAGGGTGAAATCCTGCCGCTCGCCCGCGAAGTACGCCGCGAGCTCACGTATGGGCTCGGCGAGCCGTGCGGAGCCGGGCGCCGCCACCGGCTCCGTGCCGAACCGGGTCCGCAACCGGTCGAGGGCCGCGTCCCGCACGGCGGGGGCGGCGTGGAAGGCCACGTTCACCAGGCCGGTGCCGGTCGCCGCGAGCAGCAGCGGGCCGATGCCGCTGTCCACGACGGCCCACTCGACGGTCGGCTCGCCACCGACCCGGTCACTGTTCATGCCGACCACCGTACGACCCGCCACTGACAGCGGCGGGTCCGTCGGCAAAAGGGCCGGAAGGCGGGGGCGGGAAGGCGGGCCTGTCGCGAAACCGGCGGGCCCGCCCCCTGCCGCCTCAGCTCGTCGCGTCGCGCACCACGTCGGGGAAGTTGGTGATGATGCCGTCGACACCGTAGTCCCGGGCCTTCACCGCGTCCGCCGCCTTGTTGACCGTCCACGTGTTCACCCGCAGACGCTTGCCGTGCGGGCCCTTGAGCCGCTGGACGGCCGCCACGTAGTCGGCGCCGATCGTCGCGAACGAGGGGTTGATCTGATCCGTGAACGCCGCGTACGAGGGCAGGTCCGCCACCGCCGGGGTGCCCAGGAAGCCGGTCGTGATGTCGGGGCGCAGGGTGTGCACCTTCTTCACGCTGTCGGCGCCGAAGCTCTGGATGACCAGGCGGTTCCGTACGTGGGAGCGGTCCAGCCACCCCGACCGGCCCAGCGTCCGGATGATGTCCCGCTCGATGCCCGGGTAGGTCGCCGGGCTCTTGATCTCCAGGAGCAGCTTCTGCCGGTTGCGCTCCATGCGGTGCAGGAACTGGGTGAGCGTCGGGATCCGGGCCCCGGTGAACCGGCTGCCGAACCAACTGCCCGCGTCGAGCTTCGCCAGCTCCGCCGCGGTGAAGTCCTTGACCGCCCAGGGCGCCCGGTCGGGGAAGACCTCCTCGACGTCCGTCGTGCGCTTCAGGTCGGTGTCGTGCAGCACGACGAGCACACCGTCCCGGCTGCGGTGGACGTCGTTCTCGACCCAGTCGATGCCGAGCGCGTCCGCGGCGTCGACGGCGGCGAGGGTGTTCTCCGGCGCGTAGCCCGACGCCCCCCGGTGGGCCACGACGACCGGGTTCGCCCGCTCCGCGGAGACCTGGTCCGGAGCCTCGGGCCGGTCGGCGGGCAGCAGCAGGGCGCCGGCGCTCAGCAGGGCGGCGGCCGTGGTGGAAGCGGTTGCGGTGCGGACGAACACGGGGACTCCTCACGTCGGGAGTGTGCGGACACGCAGAGAGTGACAGCGGCCCGCCAACACCCGGCGGGGCAGCGATGGCCGCGACATGAACGGAACCTTCGGTCCCGGGGACCACCGCTTCGGCACGGCGCACGGCCGTGCCGATAAAATGCGTCTTCTTTTGTCTGTCTGCCGGGACTTGCCCCTTGGGGACCCTCCTCGAACCCGGGCACTCTCGAAGGGCGTACGCACATGCAAGGAACAGTCGACGGATTCACCTACGGCCTGGTGACTCCGGTCGCGGCGTTCCTCATGGCCGCCCTGGGAGCCGCGCTCGGGCTCCGCTGCACCACCCGGTCCCTTCACGCCGCACGCTCCTGCCGGGCCGGCTGGCTGGCGCTCGGCTCGCTGTCGATCGGCTCCGGGGTGTGGACCATGCACTTCGTCGCGATGACGGGCTTCACGGTCCAGGAGACGCCGATCTCCTACGACAGGCCCCTGACCTTCGCCGGCCTGGCCGTGGCCGTCGTGATGATCGGCATCGGCATCTTCATTGTCGGGTACCGGGGCGCGACCCGCATGGCGTTGATCACGGGCGGCACCATCACCGGCCTCGGCATCGCCTCGATGCACTATCTCGGCATGGCGGGCATGCGCATGGACGCGCGGTTCGCGTACGACACGCCCCTCGTCGTCCTCTCGGTGCTGATCGCCGGGGCCGCCGCCACGGGCGCGCTGTGGGCGGCCGTCACCCTCCGGGGGGCCCTGTCCGGCCTGGGCGCGAGCATCCTGATGGCCGTCGCGGTGACCGGGATGCACTACACCGGCATGGCGGCGCTCGACGTGCACCTGCATCTGCCCACCGCTCTGCCGTCCGACCTGTCCGCCGTACTGCCCGGCGACCGGCCCGCCGAGATGATCGGCCCGATGCTGGTGGGCCCCGGCTGCTTCCTGCTCCTCGCCGCCGTGGTGCTCATGTTCGACCCCAGGGCCATGACGGGCGAACCCGACCCGGACCCACGCGTCGGGCGCCGACCGGGTGACCTCCCGATCCCGGGGGCGCCGCGTCGCCCGCCGAACGCCCCGCTCCCGCCCTCCGGACGGCGCCTGCGGAGCACCGCCCGCGAGGGCGCGGGCAGGGACCGGTACCGCTGATCCGAGGCCGTTGTCAGTGGCGCGCCGTACGGTGGTTGCATGCGGCCCGTTTCCAAGATCGAACGTTCGGTGCGGCCTTTCGAGGTCGTCAGTCCCTACCAGCCCAGCGGCGACCAGCCGGCGGCCATCGCCGAGCTGGAGCGGCGTATCCGCGCCGACGAGAAGGACGTCGTCCTGCTCGGCGCGACCGGCACCGGCAAGTCGGCGACCACCGCCTGGATGATCGAGAAGCTGCAGCGCCCCACCCTGGTGATGGCGCCCAACAAGACGCTCGCCGCCCAGCTGGCCAACGAGTTCCGTGAGCTCCTCCCGAACAACGCGGTGGAGTATTTCGTCTCGTACTACGACTACTACCAGCCCGAGGCGTACGTCCCGCAGTCGGACACCTACATCGAGAAGGACTCCTCCATCAACGAGGAGGTCGAGCGGCTGCGCCACTCGGCGACGAATTCGCTGCTCACCCGGCGTGACGTCGTCGTGGTCGCCTCCGTCTCCTGCATCTACGGCCTCGGCACGCCCCAGGAGTACGTGGACCGCATGGTCCAGCTCAAGGTCGGCGAGGAGATCGACCGCGACCAGCTGCTGCGCCGCTTCGTCGAGATGCAGTACAGCCGCAACGACCTGGCCTTCACCCGCGGCACCTTCCGGGTCCGGGGCGACACCATCGAGATCTTCCCGGTCTACGAGGAGCTCGCCGTCCGCATCGAGATGTTCGGCGACGAGATCGAGGCCCTGTCCACGCTCCACCCGCTGACCGGCGAGATCATCAGCGAGGACCCCACGGTCCACGTCTTCCCCGCCAGCCACTATGTCGCCGGGCCCGAGCGCATGGAGAAGGCCGTCGGCGGCATCGAGCGGGAGCTGGAGCAGCGGCTGGCCGAGCTGGACAAGCAGGGCAAGATGCTGGAGGCCCAGCGGCTGCGCATGCGCACCACGTACGACATCGAGATGCTCCGCCAGATCGGCACCTGCTCCGGCGTCGAGAACTACTCGATGCACTTCGACGACCGCGCCCCCGGCACCGCCCCCAACACCCTCCTCGACTACTTCCCGGACGACTTCCTGCTCGTGCTGGACGAGTCCCACGTCACGGTCCCGCAGATCGGCGCGATGTACGAGGGCGACGCCTCCCGGAAGCGGACCCTCGTCGACCACGGCTTCCGGCTGCCGTCCGCCATGGACAACCGGCCGCTGAAGTGGGAGGAGTTCCTGAAGCGGACCGACCAGACGGTGTACCTCTCCGCCACCCCGGGGAAGTACGAGCTCTCGCGCGGCGACGGGTTCGTCGAGCAGATCATCCGCCCCACCGGTCTCGTCGACCCCGAGGTCGTGGTCAAGCCCACCGAGGGCCAGATCGACGACCTGGTCCACGAGATCCGCAAGCGCACCGAACGCGACGAGCGGGTCCTGGTCACCACGCTCACCAAGAAGATGTCGGAGGACCTCACCGACTACTTCCTGGAACTCGGCATCCAGGTCCGCTATCTGCACAGCGACGTCGACACCCTGCGCCGCATCGAGCTGCTCCGCGAGCTGCGCTCCGGCGAGTACGACGTGCTCGTCGGCATCAACCTCCTGCGCGAGGGCCTCGACCTCCCCGAGGTGTCCCTCGTCGCCATCCTCGACGCCGACAAGCAGGGCTTCCTTCGTTCCGGCACCTCGCTCATCCAGACCATCGGCCGCGCCGCCCGTAACGTCTCCGGCCAGGTCCACATGTACGCCGACAAGGTCACCCCGGCCATGGCGCAGGCGATCGACGAGACGAACCGCCGCCGCGAGAAGCAGATCGCCTACAACACCGAGCGGGGCATCGACCCGCAGCCGCTGCGCAAGAAGATCAACGACATCGTCGCGACCATCGCCCGCGAGGAGATCGACACCGAACAGCTCCTCGGCACCGGCTACCGGCAGGGCAAGGAGACCAAGGCCCCGGTCCCGGCGCTCGGCGGCAAGGCCGCGAAGGGGGCCGCGAAGGGCAAGGCCGCCAAGCCCGGCGCGGTGCTCAGCGACCGGCCCGCGACCGAACTGGCCGGGATCATCGAGGAGATGACCGAGCGGATGCGGGCCGCGGCCGCGGATCTGCAGTTCGAGGTGGCCGCCCGGCTGCGCGACGAGGTCGGCGAACTGAAGAAGGAACTGCGTCAGATGAAGGAAGCGGGCCTCGCCTGATCCCGGCACCGATCGCTGGTGCCGGGCCGGTCCCGGCGCGGGCGATCGGTGCCGTTTCCACCGCACCGGGCGGGCCGCGCCGGGTGTGTTGCAAGACCGACACGAAAACGGACGGAACCTGCTGCCGCCCGGGGTGGAATGCGTAGGGTGCGGGGAAACCGCACACGGATGGTTGCGGGGCAATGCCGAGAGGGGACAGCGCGTGACGGTCAACATGACCAAGGGTCAGGCCATCAGCCTGCAGAAGAGCGACGGGGGGACCCTGACCGCGGTACGGATGGGGCTCGGCTGGCAGGCGGCTCCGCGCCGCGGCCTGTTCGGTTCGCGCACCCGCGAGGTCGACCTGGACGCCTCGGCGGTGCTCTTCGCCGACAAGCAGCCGGTCGACGTCGTCTTCTTCCGCCACCTCGTCAGCGATGACGGCTCGGTCAAGCACACCGGTGACAACCTGGTCGGCGGCGCGGGCTCCGGCGGCGACGACGAGGCGATCCTCGTCGACCTCCAGCGTGTGCCGGTCCACATCGACCAGATCGTCTTCACGGTGAACTCCTTCACCGGGCAGACGTTCCAGGAGGTCCGACACGCCTTCTGCCGCATCGTCGACGAGACCAACGGCCAGGAGCTCGCCCGGTACACGCTCGACGGCGGCGGCCAGTACACCGCCCAGATCATGGCGAAGGTGCACCGCGCGGGCAGCGGATGGCAGATGACGGCCCTCGGGAACCCGGCCAACGGCCGCACTTTCCAGGACCTGATGCCGTCGATCCTCCCGCACCTGTAGGACCCGGACCGGCAGTCCGGCAGGTCCGGCACCGAAACGGGCAGGAGCAGCTCCCGGCGGCACCGGCCGCCGGGAGCTGCCCCACGCACGGCACGGCAGCGACCCGGCGTCACCGGCGTCGCGCGACACCGCGAACGGCATCACACGGCACCGCGCCCACCGGCGCACGGGCCTTCGTCGAGGGGGACAGGGCAATGACGGCCGAACTGGTCCGGGGGCAGAACCACACCTTGCCCCAGACCCGTCTGGAGATCCGGGTGTCGGCGGGCACGCCCGTCGTGGCCGGGGCCACCCTCGGCGGCGAACGGGGCACGGTGCGCGGCGTCGACTGGATCGCCCACCCCGGCTCGCCCCAGCTCCCCGGGCTGGAAGTCTCCCAGCAGGCGGCGGCCGACCACCGCCTCGCCGTCGACCTGGAGGCCCTGCCCACCGGCGCCCACCGGGTCACCGTGCTGCTCGCGCTGCCCGTCGAGGCCGGCGGCCCGACGCGGTTCGGCGCCGTCCCCGCCCCCTTCGTCGCCGTCACCGGGCTCGACGGCGCCGAGATCGCCACCTTCACGCTCACCGGCCTGGACGCCGAGTCCGCGGTCAGCGCCCTGGAGCTCTACCGCCGGCAGGACGCCTGGAAGGTCCGCGCCGTCGGCCAGGGGTACGCGGGCGGGCTCGCCGAGCTGCTCGCCGACCAGGGCGTGACCGAGGCCGCCGCACTGGCCGGGTCCATCCAGGAGGCCGTCACCCGGGGCCTGGCCCGCGCGGTGGCCCCACCGCCGCCCCGGACCTCCGGAGGCGACCGCGTACGGCAGACGACCGGCTCCGCGGACCACCGCCCGACCGCGCCGGCCCCGGCCCCGGAGCCCCCCGAGCCGCTGACCGACCCGGCCACCACCGGCCCGGCGCACACCGCCCAGGGGCAGCCCCCCGGGACCCCCGCCGACGGCCCCATCAACTACGCGCACCCGCGACGGCAGCACGCCGCACCTCCCTCGCCCCCGCCCACCGCGCCCCCGGCCCAGCCCGGACAGGCCGCTCAGCCCGTCGCGGGCGACGCCACCGGCTGGTCGATGGACGAGCGCCTCTACAACCAGATCTGGGGCATGTTCGAGGACCTGGCCCGCGCTGTCGCCGCCTACCGCAGCGCCGCGGACTTCGCCGAGTCCCGGATGGACCAGGAGCTCGACCGGGCCCTGTCCGACCCGCGCAACCGGATCGGCGGTGCGGGCGACCGCGCCCGCGACCAGGCCCGTGCCAAGCGCGACGAGCTGACCTCCCGGGCCCGGGAGGCCCTCGACCGCGACCTGGCCCAGCTGGCCGCCGAGACGGCCGTCGTCGAGCCCGCGCTCCCGGCCGCGTACGCCGGCTGGGGCAACCCCGTCTGGCACGCCCACCGGGTCCCCATGGAGATGCCGATGGCCCTGCGCATCGGCGACCTCCATCTGCCCGAGCGCACCGACCTGCGCATCCCGCTCCTTGTCCGGCTGCCGCTGGAGCGCGGGATCTGGGTGGACAGTGGCCGGACGGCGTCCGAGGCGGCCGCCCTGATGGACACGGACCAACTGCGCAGGCTGGCCATGGAGACCGCGGTCGCCCACGCGGCCCGGCTGCTCGCGGTGTACCCGCCCGGTGAGTTCGCGGTGCACGTCATCGACCCGGCGGGCGCCGCGGCCGGTCCGCTCGCACCGCTGGTCGGGGCGGGCGTTCTGGCCGGACCGCCCGCTGCCGGACCCGGGGGAGTCGCCTCGGTCCTGGCCCACCTCACCCGGCGGGTGGACCTGGTGCAGATGGCGGTGCGGGCCGGGGCGGCCGACTCGCTCCCGCCCGACCTGGACACCGGCGAGCAGCTCCTGGTGGTCAACGACTTCCCGCACGGCTTCGACGACCGGGCCGTCACCCAGCTCCGCTACCTCGCCGACGAGGGCCCCGCGGTCGGGGTGCACCTCCTGATGGTCGCGGACCGGGCGGAGGCGAGTGCGTACGGGCCGATCCTCGACCCCCTGTGGCGTTCGCTGCTGCGGATCACTCCGGTCGCCGACAGCCACCTCGCCGACCCGTGGGTGGGGCACGCCTGGACGTACGAGCCGTTGACGATCCCGCCCGGCAGCCGCGTCCTGGAGCAGGTCCTCGCGGCGGTGGCGGCTGCTCGCGGAGCGGCCGGCCGCTGACCGAGCGAGTCAACCCTGACCTGTGTTTTTGACGATCTCTTTACCCTTTCCTTTACCTTTCCTTGGTCATACCTGTACTGTTCGGGGAACGGAGGGGAGTACTCCTTACGCGACGTCCCGTCAATACGGACCGTTTTCGGTCCCGGGGCGCCGGTCCAGGCGCGCACGGCGCGCAGGGATGGAAGAGACCTCCGGCAGCGACGACGCTGATCTAGTAGCCGTAGCGAACTGCCGGAGGCGCAGTGGACGTTTCATGGACCGTTTGGGCCCTGACCATCTTTGGTCTGTCAGCCCTCATCGCCGTCGACTTCTTCATCGGGCGCAAGCCCCATGACGTGTCGACCAAGGAAGCCGGAATCTGGACGATCGTCTGGATCGCACTGGCCGTCATCTTCGGATTCGGTCTCATGGCCGTCGGCGAGAGCCAGGCCTCCGGCGAGTTCTTCGCCGGTTTCATCACCGAGAAGTCGCTGAGCGTCGACAACCTCTTCGTCTTCGTCCTGATCATGGCGAAGTTCGCGGTGCCTTCGCAGCTCCAGCAGCGCGTGCTGCTCATCGGTGTGCTGATCGCCCTGGTGCTCCGGGCGATCTTCATCGCCGCCGGCGCCGCCGTGATCGCGAACTTCTCGTGGGTGTTCTACATCTTCGGCGCGTTCCTGATCTACACCGCCTGGAAGCTCATCCAGGAGGCGCGGGCCGACGAGGACGACGAGGACTGGGAGGAGAACCGCCTCCTGAAGTCGATCGAGCACCGCTTCGGTGTCGCCGACAAGTACCACGGCACCAAGCTCTTCATCCGCAACAACGGCAAGCGCGTCATGACCCCGCTGATGGTGGTCATGCTCGCCATCGGTATGACCGACGTGCTGTTCGCGGTGGACTCGATCCCGGCGATCTTCGGCCTGACCCAGGACCCGTACATCGTCTTCACGGCCAACGCGTTCGCGCTGATGGGTCTGCGCCAGCTGTACTTCCTCATCGGCGGTCTGCTGAAGAAGCTGGTCCACCTCAGCTACGGCCTGTCGGTGATCCTCGGCTTCATCGGCGTCAAGCTGGTGCTGCACGCCCTGCACGAGAACGGCGTGCACGTGCCCGTCGTGTCCATCCCGTTCTCCCTCGCCGTCATCGGCGGCGTCCTGGTGATCACCACGATCACCAGCCTCGTCGCCAGCAAGAAGATGGCGGCGGCCGAGGCGGAGGAGGCCGCGAAGGCCGAGACCGCAGGCCCGGCCGACGAGGAGAGCAAGACTCTCAGCTGACCCCGGGCCGCCCCGAGCGGCACAGGGACACACCGGCAGCGGCCGGGGTGGCAACGGCGAACGCCGTCCACCCCGGCCGCTTTCGCGTGATCCAGGAGCTGTGTTTCTGCGCGGGCTACCAGCCGCGGGCGCGCCACTCGGGCAGCTGGGGCCGCTCGGCGCCGAGCGTCGTGTCGTGCCCGTGGCCCGGGTAGACCCACGTCTCGTCGGGAAGCCGGTCGAACAGCTTCGTCTCGACGTCGTGCAGAAGGCTCGCGAACGCCTCGGGGTCCTGATGCGTGTTCCCGACCCCGCCGGGGAAGAGGCAGTCCCCGGTGAACAGATGCGGGGCGCCGTGCGGGTCGTCGTAGACCAGGGCGATGGAGCCCGGGGTGTGGCCGACCAGATGGCGGGCGGTCAGCTCGACCCGGCCGACGACGATCGTTTCCCCGTCCTCGACCAGGACGTCGGTCGGCACGGGGATGCCCTCGGCGTCGTAGCGGCCCGCGTACGTCCGGGCCCCGGTCGCCCCGACCACCTGGGCCAGCGCCTGCCAGTGGTCCCCGTGCTGGTGCGTGGTGACGACGGAGGCGATCGAGTCGTCACCGATCAGCGCGAGCAGGGTCTCCGGCTCGGCGGCCGCGTCGATCAGCAGCTGCTCGCCGGTGGCCCGGCAGCGCAGCAGATAGGCGTTGTTGTTCATCGCGCCGACGGCGACCTTGGAGATCATCAGATCCGTCAGTTCGTGCACGCTTGCCGGTCCGCCGACCTTCACCGCTCCGCTGTACGTCATGCGGCTCAGCCTATAGCGGGGGCAGCGCGGGCAGCGGGCCGCCGGCCACGGTCAGGGCGGAGCCGTCACGTCGGCCGCAGAGCCAGCCCAGCAGCTCGACGGCGGACCCCTGCACCGTCACCAGGTCGCCCGGCGGACCGCCGCCCGTGCTCCAGGTGCGGCCGTCGAGGTCGGTCAGCCCGGTGGCGGGCACGCCCTCGTTGCCCAGGAAGCGATCGGCGAGGAAGGCGATCTCCCGCTCCACGAATTCGGCGGGCAGGTCCTCCAGCTCGTAGCCGATATCGAGGTCGACGTGGTGCAGCTCCACCTCGACCCGGCGCCGGAAGGGCACCCGGGCCGCCGAGTCCGTCACCCCGTTGCGCAGGGTGACCGTACGCGACCAGTCGGCGGGCTCGGCGGCGACGGCCAGGAAGCCCTCGGCGGTCTCCCGCAGGTCCCTCAGCTGCTCGGCCGCCGGGCGGGGGGCCCCGGCGGCGATGTCGGCGTCGCGGGTTTCGCTGCTCGCGTACATCGGGAGTCCGCGGAGAACATTTCCGATCGCGTCGGCGTTACGTGACAGGTGGGTCAGGACATGGCCCCGACTCCAGCCGGGCAACCGTGACGGCTCGGCGACAGCGGCGTTGTCCAGTTTGCCGACTGCGCCGAGCAGCCGTTCGGTCGCTTCGCGTACTGCTCCCAGGTCGTGCGCATGATCCATCATGCGGCCGAGCCTAGCTCCGCCACTCATTCGGGTGAAGGAGTCAGAGGGCGGCCGTAAATCGAATGTGCGTGCTATACGCTCGGGGTCGAAAGCCTCTGACACCGCTGTGGCGCCCCCCATACCCTGGGAGAGGGGCTCAGTTCCCCCCGCTTCTCTCTAGAAAGGTGCGGACCGGCGTGGCCGACCGTCTCATCGTCCGTGGCGCGCGCGAGCACAACCTGAAGAACGTCTCGCTCGACCTGCCCCGCGACTCCCTCATCGTCTTCACCGGGCTCTCCGGGTCGGGCAAGTCGTCCCTCGCGTTCGACACGATCTTCGCCGAGGGGCAGCGCCGCTACGTCGAGTCGCTCTCCTCGTACGCCCGGCAGTTCCTCGGCCAGATGGACAAGCCGGACGTGGACTTCATCGAAGGTCTGTCCCCGGCCGTCTCCATCGACCAGAAGTCGACCTCGCGCAACCCGCGCTCGACGGTCGGCACCATCACGGAGGTCTACGACTACCTCCGGCTCCTGTTCGCCCGGATCGGCAAGCCGCACTGCCCGGAGTGCCACCGCCCCATCTCCCGCCAGTCGCCGCAGGCCATCGTGGACAAGGTCCTCGGTCTGCCCGAGGGGAGCCGCTTCCAGGTCCTCTCGCCGCTGGTGCGTGAGCGCAAGGGGGAGTTCGTCGACCTCTTCGCCGACCTCCAGACCAAGGGCTACAGCCGGGCCAGGGTCGACGGCGCCACCATCCAGCTCGCCGAGCCGCCCGCGCTCAAGAAGCAGGAAAAGCACACCATCGAGGTGGTCGTCGACCGCCTCACCGTCAAGGACAGCGCCAAGCGCCGGCTGACCGACTCGGTCGAGACCGCGCTCGGCCTCTCCGGCGGCATGGTCGTGCTCGACTTCGTCGACCTCCCCGAGGACGACCCCGAGCGCGAGCGGATGTATTCCGAGCACCTCTACTGCCCGTACGACGACCTCTCCTTCGAGGAGCTGGAGCCGCGCTCCTTCTCCTTCAACTCGCCCTTCGGCGCCTGCCCCGACTGCACCGGCATCGGCACCCGCATGGAGGTCGACCCGGAGCTGATCGTCCCGGACGAGGAGAAGTCCCTCGACGAGGGCGCCATCCACCCCTGGTCCCACGGCCACACCAAGGAGTACTTCGGCCGCCTGATCGGCGCGCTCTCCGAAGCCCTCGGCTTCCGTACGGACATCCCCTGGGCCGGACTGCCGCAGCGGGCCAAGAAGGCCCTGCTCTTCGGCCACAAGATCCAGACCGAGGTCCGCTACCGCAACCGGTACGGGCGCGAGCGCGCCTACACCACCCCCGCCTTCGAGGGCGCGGTGCAGTTCGTCAAGCGGCGGCACACCGAGGCCGAGAGCGACTCCAGCCGGGAGCGCTTCGAGGGCTACATGCGCGAGGTGCCCTGCCCCACCTGTGAAGGCACCCGCCTCAAGCCGATCGTGCTCGCGGTGACGGTGATGGAGAAGTCCATCGCCGAGGTCGCCGCGATGTCGATCAGCGAGTGCGCCGAGTTCCTCGGCCGCCTCAAGCTGAACGCCCGCGACAAGAAGATCGCCGAGCGGGTGCTCAAGGAGGTCAACGAGCGGCTGAAGTTCCTCGTCGACGTCGGCCTGGACTATCTGTCGCTGAACCGCGCTGCCGGCACCCTGTCCGGCGGCGAGGCCCAACGCATCCGGCTGGCCACCCAGATCGGCTCCGGCCTGGTCGGCGTGCTGTACGTCCTGGACGAGCCGTCCATCGGCCTGCACCAGCGCGACAACCACCGGCTCATCGAAACCCTGGTCCGGCTCCGCGACATGGGCAACACGCTCATCGTCGTCGAGCACGACGAGGACACCATCAAGGTCGCCGACTGGGTCGTCGACATCGGCCCCGGCGCCGGTGAGCACGGCGGCAAGGTCGTCCACTCCGGCTCGCTCAAGGACCTGCTGGGCAACAAGGCCTCGATCACCGGCCAGTATCTGTCCGGCAAGCGGTCGATCCCGACCCCGGACGTCCGCCGCCCGGTCGACCCGGCCCGCAGCCTCACCGTCCACGGCGCCCGGGAGAACAACCTCCAGGACATCGACGTCTCCTTCCCGCTCGGCGTCCTCACCGCCGTCACGGGCGTCTCCGGGTCCGGGAAGTCGACCCTGGTCAACGACATCCTCTACACCCACCTGGCCCGCGAGCTGAACGGCGCCAAGTCGGTCCCCGGCCGGCACACCCGGGTCGACGGCGACGACCTCGTCGACAAGGTGGTGCACGTCGACCAGTCGCCGATCGGCCGGACCCCCCGGTCCAACCCGGCGACGTACACCGGAGTCTTCGACCACGTCCGCAGGCTGTTCGCCGAGACGATGGAGGCGAAGGTGCGCGGCTATCTGCCGGGCCGCTTCTCCTTCAACGTCAAGGGCGGCCGCTGCGAGAACTGCTCCGGCGACGGCACCATCAAGATCGAGATGAACTTCCTGCCCGACGTGTACGTCCCGTGCGAGGTCTGCCACGGAGCGCGCTACAACCGGGAGACCCTGGAGGTCCACTACAAGGGCAAGTCCATCGCCGAGGTGCTGGACATGCCGATCGAGGAGGGCCTGGACTTCTTCGAGGCCGTCCCGGCGATCGCCCGCCACCTCCGGACGCTCAACGACGTCGGCCTCGGCTATGTCCGGCTCGGCCAGTCCGCGCCGACCCTCTCCGGCGGTGAGGCGCAGCGCGTCAAGCTGGCGAGCGAGCTCCAGAAGCGCTCCACCGGCCGCACGGTCTACGTCCTGGACGAGCCGACCACCGGTCTGCACTTCGAGGACATCAGCAAGCTGATCACGGTGCTCTCCGGCCTGGTGGACAAGGGCAACTCGGTGATCGTCATCGAGCACAACCTCGACGTCATCAAGACCGCCGACTGGGTCGTCGACATGGGCCCCGAGGGCGGCAACGGCGGCGGACTGGTCGTCGCCGAGGGAACACCGGAGCAGGTCGCCTCGGTGCCCGCCAGCCACACCGGGAAGTTCCTCCAGGGAATCCTGGACGCGGACCGCATCAGCGAGGCCGCGGTGCCCTCCGGGCGGGGGACGGCCCGCAGGACGGCCGCCCGCAAGGCCGCCCCGGCGAAGAAGGCGGCGGCCACGAAGAAGACGGCAGCCGCCAAGAAGGCCACCGCCACCAAGGCCGCTCCCGCCAAGAAGACGGCCCGGGCCCGCAAGGCCTGAGCCCCGGGCTCACCTATGGCTGCGGCCCCCGTGGAGCGACGGGGGCCGCAGCCGTCGGAGCAGGCGGCCCGCCGCCTGTCCGCCGACGCTCCGTCCGGGCCGACCGGACCGGACTGGCCCCCGTCCGGACAACGCCGGGACCGAGCGCGGCCCCGGGCCCCGGCGGAACCGGGACCGCCCCGGCCCCGGCGGCCGGCCCGCTCACGGCCGTCCCGTCTCGACCGGCCCGCCCGCAAGGCTCCCGTTCCTCACCGGTATCGTCGGTTCTGTCACCGGCACACGCGGCCGCCGTCGTGCCTGCCCGGCGACCCCGCCCCCCCCCGTGATCCGTCTCGAACGACACCCCGTGGAGTCCGCATGCCCGGCCTGCCCGCCGCCCGCCGAACCGTGCTGAAGGGCGCCGCGCTCGCCGGTGCCGCCGGGCTGGGAGCTGCCGCCTGCTCCACCGACTCCAAGCTCGGCCACGCCAAGAACCCCACCCCCACCGCGCCCGTCGACCTCGGGGCCGCCTCCGAGGTGCCCGTCGGCGGAGCCAAGCTCTACCGCGAGCAGCGCGTGGTCGTGGTCTGCCCGGCGAAGGGCGAGTACAAGGCGTTCAGCGCCCAGTGCACCCACGGCGGCTGTGTCCTGGACAAGGTCGAGGGCACCGAGGGCCACTGCCCCTGCCACGGCAGCCGCTTCGACATGACCACCGGGCAGCCGGTGAAGGGCCCGGCCACCGTGCCGCTCCCCGCCGTACCGGTCACCGCCGAGGGCGGAAAGCTCGTCGCGGGCCCCGACGCCTGAGGCTCCCCGGCCCAGGGCGCGAGGCCCCGGAAAGCCGCACCCGGGCCCCTCACTCCCAGTCCCAGTCGATCCCGACCAGGCCCGGCCGTACGCCCTCCTCCACCAGGTGTACGGTCCGGTGCCGGCCGGTCAGCGTGAGGTCCCCGCGGGCCCCGCGCGCCGCCCCCGCCGACGCCTGGGTGAACCGGCGGCACCGCACCGGGAGCGCGGCCTCGTCGAAGCCGACCTGGAGCACGTACTGGCCGCCCCCGAAGGTGAAGCCGCGCACGTACTCGTCGCTCGCCCCGCCCGTACCGTCCTCGAAGCCGTAACCGAAGAGGTACGTCTCACCGGACCGCAGCCGGGTGTCGAACAGCAGCTCCGCCACCAGCACCCCCGCGTCCCCGTCCCAGCGGATCCGGCCCGTGCGGCAGTTCTCCAGCGCCCGCACCGCGATCCGCGACGGGTCGCAGCCGGGGTCGCCCCGGTGCACCGCGAGATAGCGGTCCACGCCGTCCCGGTGCGCGCGCACCACGTGGCGGGAGGCGCGGCCCGCCAGCTCCCGCCGCGACCCGATCCGGACCCGCTCCTGATGCCCCACGGTGTGCAGCCCGCCGTCCACGGGTGACTCCATCGCCGCGAGGAGCCGCTCCACCGAGCCCGACGCCTCCATCAGCGAGCGGTAGGAACGCCCCGCCGGACGGTCCCCCTCCGCCGGGGCGTCGCCGTCGCGCAGCAGCCGCAGCAGCGAGTCGTCCGGCAGCGCGAGCACCTCCTCCAGGGCCCGCACGGCCCGCAGCGACTCGGCCCGCCGGGGGCGGCGCACGCCCTGCTGCCAGTAACTGAGGCTGGTCACCCCGAGCTTGACGCCCCGGTGCGCCAGATGGTGCTGCACCCGCTGGAGCGGCAGTCCGCGGACCGACAGAGCGGTGCGCAACGCCAGATGGAACGGTCCGGTCCGCAGCACCTGCGCCAGTTCGGTCTCGGTCTGCCGCATCGGCGGGCCTCCGGTGAACGTTCACGTGGGGAGTGGCGACACCGCCCCCGGGGGGATGCGGGGGAGCAGGTGACCGGGGCGGAGCCGTTCACACGGACGCCGTGCCGTTCACACCGTGATGTCACCTCGCATTGAAGCGTGTTGACCTGCTCCGGACAACGCCGGATGCTCATCGTCAGCGTCCGGACGCGCTCCTCCGATCCCCACCCCCGCTTCGGGAGGAACGCCATGCGCAACCGAAGAGTCAGCCCCCGAAGGCCCGGAAGGTTCTCGTTCACCGCCCTCCTGGCCGCCGTCCTGCTCGCCGTCCCCGCGGGCACCGCCACCGCCGCCCAGTCCCCGGCCGGCTCCGCGCCCGCCGGCTCCACCGTCGCCGCCGCCCAGCGGCTCGACATCACCATGCAGGCGCAGCAGCAGAGCAACTGGTGCTGGGCGGCCGGCGGCAACACCATCGCCGCCTGGTTCGGCCGCGGTTACTCCCAGAACCAGTTCTGCAACGCCGCCTTCAACCGCAACCAGAACACCCAGTGCCCCAACTCGCAGGCCACCCTCGGCAATGTCCAGACCGGCCTGTCCTGGGCCGGGGTCAGGCCCGGCAGTTACGTCACCGGCTGGCTGCGCTACCCGACCGTGCAGGCCGAGATATCCGCCCAGCGCCCCATCGAGACCCGGATCCAGTGGTCGTCCGGCGGCGGCCACATGCATGTCATCTACGGGTACGACGACGCCAACAGCTGGGTCTACTGGGGCGACCCCTGGCCCTCCAGCGACCGCTACAACTGGGCCTCGCACGCCTGGTACGTGAACAACAACGAGTTCTCCTGGACGCACTCGCTCTACCGGATCGGGGCGTGAGGACATGACCGCGACCACCCGGCGCATCGCCGTGGCCACCGCCCTCACCGGCGCGGCCCTGTTCACCGCCGCCGCCCCCGTCTTCGCCGACGACGGCCGGACGGCGCCGCCGAAGCTGACCGCCGCGACCCTCGAAGCGGCCCGCGAAGCCGCCACGGAGCCCGCGACCCTGGACACCCTCTCCCGGTTCTTCGCCCGGGAGGGTGCGGTGAGCGGGAAGGCGAGCGCACCGAGGATCGAGGGGCAGGCCGTGCCCGTGCGCACGCTCTCGGCCGCCTTCGTCGCCGGGAAGCCCGGGGCCGCCCCGAGCACCCTGGACTACCTCGCCAGCACCGCCGTCTCCTCCGACGGCCAGAAGGCCTCCTTGTGGACCCTTCCCGGGACGGGCGGCAGCGGCGACTGGCAGGTGGTGAACATCGCCACCGGCGACGACGAGGCCCGTTACGTCGCCCGAGGCGCCCGTGCGCTCCCCGGCGGCACCGTCTTCCGCGAACCGCAGATCGACGCCTGGTACGTCCACGACGGCTCCCGGGTGCTCCCGCTCGACCAGGACGCGAAGACCGCCGTCGGAGCGGAGGGCACCACCCTCGACGCCTACCGGACCCGGGTGAAGGAGGCGTACGGCGACAAGCTGCCCGGCTCCGGCTACGCCCGCTCCGGCAAGGCGGGCGGCTACGGCCCCGACGCGGCCACCGGACCCGCGCCCGCCTCCGGCCCGGTCCCGGGCCCGGCGGCGGACCGGGCCGCCCCGGACGCCGCCGGAAGCCCCGCGCTCGCCGGCACGGCGTCCGCGACCCCGGACACGGCCCTGACCGCCGTCTCCACCACCGCCGGGGCCGGGGCGCTGCTCGCCCTGGTCCTGTGCGGGGTCGCCGCGCTGCGCCGCCGGAGCCGTACCGGGCGATCCCCGGCCACGGACGCCTGAGCAGCGGCTCCAGGAGCCTCACAGGCCCGCGCTCCGGGGTGCGGAACACCCCACGGCACTCCGGAGCGCGGCACCGCCCCCGGCACCACGTGAGGACGACGCGCTGTCACCGCCCGCAAGTAGGGTGTGAGACATGGCAGACCCCTCCAGCTACCGCCCCAAGCCGGGACAGATCCCCGACTCCCCGGGGGTCTACAAATTCCGCGACGAGCACCGCCGGGTGATCTACGTCGGGAAGGCCAAGAACCTGCGCCAGCGCGTGGCCAACTACTTCCAGGACCTGGCGAACCTCCATCCGCGTACGCGCACGATGGTCACCACCGCCGCCTCCGTCGAGTGGACGGTCGTCTCCACCGAGGTCGAGGCGCTCCAGCTGGAGTACTCCTGGATCAAGGAGTTCGACCCCCGGTTCAACGTCAAGTACCGCGACGACAAGAGCTATCCCTACCTCGCGGTGACGCTCAACGAGGAGTTCCCCCGCGTCCAGGTCATGCGCGGCGCGAAGAAGAAGGGCGTGCGCTACTTCGGTCCGTACGGCCACGCCTGGGCGATCCGCGAGACCGTCGACCTGATGCTGCGCGTCTTCCCCGTCCGCACCTGCTCCGCCGGAGTCTTCAAGAACGCCGCGCGCACCGGCCGCCCCTGCCTGCTGGGCTACATCGGCAAGTGCTCGGCCCCCTGCGTGGGCCGGGTCACCCCCGAGGAACACCGCGAGCTGGCCGAGGACTTCTGCGACTTCATGGCCGGCCGCACCGGCGCCTACATCCGCCGCCTGGAGAAGGACATGATGCAGGCGGCCGAGGAGATGGAGTACGAGCGGGCCGCCCGCCTCCGCGACGACGCCGAGGCCCTCAAGCGGGCCATGGAGAAGAGCGCCGTCGTCCTCGCCGACGCCACCGACGCCGACCTGATCGCCGTCGCGGAGGACGAGCTGGAGGCCGCCCTCCAGATCTTCCACGTGCGCGGCGGCCGGGTGCGCGGCCAGCGCGGCTGGGTCACCGACAAGGTCGAGGCGGTCGACACCTCCGGCCTCGTCGAGCACGCCCTCCAGCAGCTGTACGGGGAGGAGCGCGGCGACGCCGTCCCCAAGGAGGTCCTGGTCCCCGCCCTGCCCGAGGACACCGAAGCGGTCTCCCAGTGGCTCGCCGAGCGCCGGGGCTCCCAGGTCAGCCTGCGTATCCCGCAGCGCGGGGACAAGAAGGATCTGATGGCCACCGTGCAGCGCAACGCCCAGCAGGCGCTCGGGCTGCACAAGACCAAGCGCGCCTCCGATCTGACCACCCGCTCCCGCGCCCTGGAGGAGATCGCCGAGGCGCTGGGTCTCGACACGGCCCCGCTGCGCATCGAGTGCTACGACATCTCCCACCTCCAGGGCGACGACGTGGTGGCCTCCATGGTGGTCTTCGAGGACGGCCTCGCCCGCAAGAGCGAGTACCGCCGCTTCCAGATCAAGGGCTTCGAGGGCCAGGACGACGTCCGCTCGATGCACGAGGTGATCGGCCGCCGTTTCAAGCGCTACCTCCAGGACAAGGAGCGCACGGGGGAGTGGGAGGAGCAGCCGGAGGCCGCCGCGGCCGTCGGCCCCGCGGCCACCGGCCCCGTTCCCGCCCCCACCGGCCCCGGCCCCGCCGCCACCGGTCCCGTCCCCGCACCGGCGCTCACCGCCGCCTCCCCGGACGACGAGACCGAGCCCCGGGAGGACGACGGCCGCCCCAAGCGGTTCGCCTACCCGCCGCAGCTCGTCGTCGTCGACGGCGGGCAGCCGCAGGTCGCCGCCGCCCAGCGCGCCCTGGACGAGCTGGGAATCGACGACATCGCCGTCTGCGGCCTCGCCAAGCGCCTCGAAGAGGTCTGGCTCCCCGACGACGACGATCCCGTGGTCCTGCCCCGCTCCAGCGAGGGCCTCTACCTCCTCCAGCGCGTCCGGGACGAGGCGCACCGCTTCGCCATCGCCTATCAGCGGGCCAAGCGGGCCAAACGCATCCGCTCCAGCCCCCTCGACGACGTGTCCGGCCTCGGCGAGACCCGCAAGCAGGCACTGATCAAGCATTTCGGCTCGGTGAAGAAGCTCCGGCAGGCGACAATCGACGAGATCTGCGAGGTCCCCGGGATAGGGCGAAGGACGGCGGAATCGGTGGCCGCCGCCCTCGCCTCGACCGCTCCCGCGGTGCCTGCCGTGAACACGGCCACAGGAGAGATCATTGAAGAGGACGACGGGGGCAGCTCATGACCGAGAATAGCCACACGACCGCACAGAACGCCGCAGAACAAGCAGACGGAGCAGCTGACGTGAGTACGAACACCCCGAACGAGACGGGTGACGCGGCCATCCCGGAGCTGGTGATCATCTCCGGGATGTCGGGCGCCGGCCGCAGCACCGCAGCCAAGTGTCTGGAGGACCTCGGCTGGTTCGTCGTCGACAACCTCCCGCCCGCGCTGATCCCCACCATGGTCGAGCTCGGCGCCCGCTCCCAGGGCAACGTGGCCCGGATCGCCGTCGTCGTCGACGTGCGCGGCCGGCGCTTCTTCGACAACCTCCGCGAGTCCCTCGCCGACCTGGAGGCCAAGCACGTCACCCGGCGGATCGTCTTCCTGGAGTCCTCCGACGACGCCCTCGTGCGCCGCTTCGAGTCCGTCCGCCGACCGCACCCCCTCCAGGGCGACGGGCGCATCGTCGACGGCATCGCGGCCGAGCGCGACCTGCTGCGCGAGCTGCGCGGCGACGCCGACCTGGTCATCGACACCTCCAGCCTCAACGTGCACGAGCTGCGGGCCAAGATGGACGCCCAGTTCGCGGGCGAGTCGGAGCCGGAGCTGCGGGCCACGGTGATGTCCTTCGGCTACAAGTACGGCCTGCCCGTCGACGCCGACCTGGTCGTCGACTGCCGCTTCCTGCCCAACCCGCACTGGGTCCCCGAGCTGCGCCCCTTCACCGGCGTCAACGAGGAGGTGTCCGACTACGTCTTCGACCAGCCGGGCGCCAAGGAGTTCCTCAACCAGTACACCGAGCTCCTCCAGCTGATCGCCGCCGGCTACCGCCGCGAGGGCAAGCGGTACGTGACCATCGCCGTGGGCTGCACCGGCGGCAAACACCGCTCCGTCGCCATGTCCGAGAAGCTCTCCGCCCGCCTCGCCGCCGAGGGCGTCGAGACCGTCCTCGTCCACCGCGACATGGGGCGAGAGTGACCGGACGCAATCTGCGGATGCGGCGCCTGAGCCGCGCCACCTCGGCGCTCTCCGGCCGTAAGCGCGGTGCTCAGCCCAAGGTCGTCGCGCTCGGCGGCGGCATGGGTCTCTCGGCGTCCCTGACGGCGCTGCGCCGGATCACCGGCGATCTCACGGCCGTGGTCACCGTCGCCGACGACGGCGGCTCCAGCGGCCGGCTGCGCGAGGAGCTGGGCGTGCTGCCCCCCGGCGACCTGCGCAAGGCGCTCGCCGCACTGTGCGGCGACGACGACTGGGGCCGCACCTGGTCCCGGGTCATCCAGCACCGGTTCGAGTCCAAGGGCGACCTCCACGAGCACGCGGTCGGCAATCTGCTGATCGTGGCCCTGTGGGAGCAGCTCGGCGATCACGTCCAGGCGCTCGACCTGGTCGGCAAGCTGCTCGGCGCGCACGGCCGGGTGCTGCCGATGTCGGCCGTCCCGCTGGAGCTCCAGGCACTGGTCAAGGGCCACGACCCCGATCTGCCCGACGCGATCGTCACCGTGCGCGGCCAGGCCACGGTGGCGCTCACGCCCGGCGAGGTGCAGTCCGTGCACGTGGTCCCGCCCGACCCGCCGGCCGTCCCGGAAGCCGTGGAGGCGGTCCGGGACGCCGATTGGGTGGTCCTCGGCCCGGGCTCCTGGTTCTCCTCGGTGATCCCGCACCTGCTCGTGCCGGAACTGCTCGACGCCCTGGTCACCACCAAGGCCCGCAAGGTCCTCTCGCTGAACCTCGCCCCCCAGCCCGGTGAAACAGAAGGCTTCTCACCGCAGCGTCATTTGGAGGTTTTGGGGCGACACGCCCCTAAACTCGCCTTGGACGTGGTGCTGGCCGACGAGGCAGCCGTGCCCGACCGTGAGTCCCTCGCCGATGCCGCACAACGGCTCGGAGCCGCGGTCGAGCTGGCGCCGGTGGCATCGCCCGACGGCGTTCCGGTCCATGATCAGGAGCTGTTGGCCACCGCGTACGACCGTATTTTTCGGATGCATGGAAGGATCGGCCCATGGCGATGACGCCAGCGGTGAAGAACGAAATCTCTCATCTTCCCGTCACCCGGACCTGCTGCAGGAAAGCAGAGGTCTCGGCGATTCTTCGGTTCGCGGGTGGGCTGCACCTGGTGAGCGGCCGGATTGTGATCGAGGCGGAGCTGGACACCGGCAACGCCGCCCGCCGCCTCAAGCGCGACATCCTGGAGATCTTCGGGCACAGCTCGGAGCTGATCGTGATGGCCCCCGGCGGACTGCGGCGCGGCTCGCGCTATGTCGTACGCGTGGTGGCGGGCGGCGACCAGCTGGCCCGCCAGACCGGTCTGGTGGACGGCCGCGGCCGGCCGATCCGCGGGCTGCCCCCGCAGGTGGTCTCGGGGGCCACCTGCGACGCCGAGGCGGCCTGGCGCGGAGCCTTCCTCGCCCACGGCTCGCTCACCGAGCCCGGCCGCTCCTCCTCGCTGGAGGTCACCTGCCCGGGACCCGAGGCGGCCCTCGCCCTGGTCGGCGCGGCCCGCCGGCTCTCCATCGCCGCCAAGGCCCGCGAGGTGCGCGGCGTGGACCGGGTGGTGGTCCGCGACGGCGACGCGATCGGCGCCCTGCTGACCCGGCTCGGCGCCCACGACGCGGTGCTCGCCTGGGAGGAGCGGCGGATGCGGCGCGAGGTCCGCGCCACGGCCAACCGGCTCGCCAACTTCGACGACGCGAACCTGCGCCGCTCGGCCCGTGCGGCGGTCGCCGCCGGGGCCCGGGTGGGGCGCGCGCTGGAGATCCTCGCCGAGGAGGTCCCCGAGCACCTCGCCGCCGCCGGACGGCTGCGGATGGAGCACAAGCAGGCATCGCTGGAGGAGCTGGGCGCGCTCGCCGACCCGCCGCTGACCAAGGACGCGGTCGCCGGACGGATCCGCCGGCTGCTCGCGATGGCCGACAAGCGGGCCCAGGACCTGGGCATCCCGGGGACCGAGGCGACCCTCAGCGAGGAGCTCGCCGACGGCTTGGTCGGCTGACTCGGCGGCGGCCGGGGGACGTTGGTCCCGAGCCCACCGGGACCCACGTCCCCCGCCACCGGGACCGAGGTCCCGCACCGCCGGGACACACGTCCCGGCCGGCGAACCGGAGGCCCGTACTCCTACTGGCGAGTACGGGCCTCCGGCCGTATCCGGTGGCGCGTAGGGGCCCTCTCGATGTCACTCCCGGGCCCTTGGAGAGGTAGGGTCGGAAGCGGTCGGGGACATCCCTATACAACTCGCCGGCGTCGAAAACCGGCGTACCTAACGAGGAGATCGGTTCGTGACGATCCGCGTAGGCATCAACGGCTTCGGCCGCATCGGTCGCAACTACTTCCGCGCCCTGCTCGAGCAGGGTGCGGACATCGAGATCGTGGCTGTCAACGACCTGGGTGACACTGCGACCACGGCCCACCTGCTGAAGTACGACACCATCCTGGGTCGGCTCAAGGCAGAGGTCAGCCACACCGCCGACACCATCACCGTCGATGGCCACACCATCAAGGTGCTCTCCGAGCGCAACCCGGCCGACATCCCCTGGGGTGAGCTGGGCGTCGACATCGTCATCGAGTCGACCGGCATCTTCACCAAGAAGGCCGACGCCGAGAAGCACATCGCGGGCGGCGCCAAGAAGGTCCTCATCTCGGCTCCGGCCAAGGACGAGGACATCACCATCGTGATGGGCGTCAACCAGGACCAGTACGACGCGGCCCAGCACAACGTCATCTCCAACGCCTCCTGCACCACCAACTGTGTGGCGCCGATGGCCAAGGTTCTCGACGAGAACTTCGGCATCGTCAAGGGCCTGATGACGACGGTCCACGCGTACACGAACGACCAGCGGATCCTGGACTTCCCGCACTCGGATCTGCGCCGCGCCCGCGCCGCCGCCGAGAACATCATCCCGACCACCACCGGTGCCGCCAAGGCCACCGCCCTGGTCCTGCCGCAGCTCAAGGGCAAGCTCGACGGCATCGCGATGCGCGTCCCGGTCCCGACCGGCTCCGCCACCGACCTGGTCGTCACCCTCCAGCGCGAGGTCACCAAGGACGAGGTCAACGCCGCGTTCAAGAAGGCCTCCGACGACGGCGCCCTCAAGGGCTTCCTGACGTACACCGAGGACCCGATCGTCTCCTCGGACATCGTCGGCGACCCGTCGTCCTGCACCTTCGACTCCTCCCTGACCATGGTCCAGGAGGGGAACTCGGTGAAGATCCTCGGCTGGTACGACAACGAGTGGGGCTACTCCAACCGCCTCGTCGACCTCACGGTCTTCGTCGGCGAGCAGCTCTGATCCTCGGGTCGGCCGGCACATCGATGTGAACTGAGGGGCTCGACCGGCGCAACGGAGCGCGGGTCGAGCCCCTTAGCATGCTCATCGGTCCTTCCAAGGAGTAAACGGAACAGATGAAGACGATCGACGAACTTCTCGCCGAAGGGGTCGCGGGCAAGCGGGTATTCGTCCGCGCCGACCTCAACGTGCCGCTGGACGGCACCACGATCACCGACGACGGCCGTATCCGCGCCGTCGTCCCGACGATCGCCAAGCTCGCCGAGGCCGGCGCGCGGGTCGTCGTCGCCTCGCACCTCGGCCGCCCCAAGGGCGCCCCGGACCCGGCGTTCTCGCTGGCGCCCGCCGCCGCCCGCCTGGGTGAACTCCTCGGCGCCGATGTCGCCTTCGCCACCGACACGGTCGGCGACTCCGCCCGCGCCGCGGTCGCCGGCCTCGCCGACGGCCAGGTCGCGGTCATCGAGAACCTCCGCTTCAACGCCGGCGAGACGTCCAAGGACGACGCCGAGCGCGGCGCCTTCGCCGACCAGCTCGCCGAGCTCGCCGACTCCTACGTGGGCGACGGCTTCGGTGCCGTGCACCGCAAGCACGCCTCGGTCTTCGACCTCCCGGCCCGGCTGCCGCACTGCGCGGGCTACCTCATCGCCACCGAGGTCGGCGTCCTGAAGAAGCTCACCACCGACGTCAAGCGCCCGTACGCGGTCGTCCTCGGCGGCGCCAAGGTCTCCGACAAGCTCGGCGTGATCGACCACCTGCTGGAGCGGGCCGACCGCATCCTGATCGGCGGCGGCATGGCGTACACCTTCCTCAAGGCCCAGGGCCACGAGGTCGGCAGCTCGCTGCTCCAGGAGGACCAGATCCCGGCCGTGCAGGAGTACCTGCGGCGCGCCGAGGAGAAGGGCGTGGAGTTCGTCCTCCCCGTCGACGTCGTGGTGGCCCCCGCCTTCCCCGACCTGAAGACCAAGGCCCCGGCCCACCCCACCACCGTCGCCGCCGACGCCATGCCGGCCGGCCAGATGGGGCTGGACAACGGACCCGAGACCAACAAGCTCTACGCATCGAAGCTCGCCGACGCGGCCACCGTCTTCTGGAACGGCCCGATGGGCGTCTTCGAGCACCCGGACTTCGCCGACGGCACCCGCGCGGTCGCCCAGGCGCTCGTCGACTCCCCGGCCTTCAGCGTCGTCGGCGGGGGCGACTCCGCCGCGGCCGTGCGCATCCTGGGCTTCGACGAGAATGCTTTCGGACATATTTCGACCGGTGGCGGCGCGAGCCTCGAATACCTCGAGGGCAAGACGCTTCCCGGGCTCGCCGCACTGGAGGACTGACCTTTCATGACCACCCGCACCCCGCTGATGGCGGGCAACTGGAAGATGAACCTCAACCACCTCGAGGCCATCGCCCACGTCCAGAAGCTCTCCTTCGCGCTGGCCGACAAGGACTACGAGGACGTCGAGGTCGCCGTCCTCCCGCCCTTCACCGACCTGCGCTCCGTGCAGACCCTGGTCGACGGCGACAAGCTGAAGATCAAGTACGGCGCCCAGGACATCTCGGCGCACGACTCGGGCGCGTACACCGGTGAGATCTCCGGCTCGATGCTCGCCAAGCTGCGCTGCACGTATGTGGCCGTCGGCCACAGCGAGCGCCGCCAGTACCACGGCGAGAGCGACGAGATCTGCAACGCCAAGGTGAAGGCCGCCTACAAGCACGGCCTGACCCCGATCCTCTGCGTCGGCGAGGGCCTGGACATCCGCAAGGCCGGTGACCAGGTCTCCTACACGCTCGCGCAGCTCGACGGCGCACTGAAGGACATCCCGGCCGAGCAGGCCGAGACCATCGTCATCGCCTACGAGCCGGTCTGGGCCATCGGGACCGGCGAGGTCGCCACCCCCGAGGACGCCCAGGAGGTCTGCGGCGCGATCCGTCGCCGGCTGGCCGAGCTGTACTCGCAGGAGCTGGCCGACGCCGTCCGCATCCAGTACGGCGGCTCCGTGAAGTCCGGCAACGTCGCGGCCATCATGGCGCAGCCCGACGTGGACGGCGCCCTGATCGGCGGCGCCGCACTGGACGCCGACGAGTTCGTCAAGATCGTCCGCTTCCGCGACCAGTGAGTATGCGGTAGCGCCGATCCGTCGTACCCTTGCGGGGGCCGAGGGGGTTGTCACCCTCCGGCCCCCGCTGTACGTACAGGCAGTATTCGAGAAATCCGGAAAGTAGGGACCAGCCGTGATTCTGGCGTTCCAGATCGCCCTGATCGTCTTCAGCCTGCTGCTGATGCTGCTGGTGCTCATGCACAAGGGCAAGGGCGGCGGCCTCTCCGACATGTTCGGTGGCGGAATGCAGTCCTCCGTCGGTGGCTCCTCGGTCGCCGAGCGTAACCTCGACCGGATCACCGTGGTGGTCGGTCTGGTCTGGTTCGCGTGCATTGTCGTCCTCGGTCTGCTCATCAAGCTGGACGGCTGACCCGTCATCCGCGATTCCCGGTAAGGGTGTAACTCCTTCCACTGGACGCGCGTTGGGCCTTACGTAGACTGGGGCATCCTTCGAGCACCATCACGCAGGGAGTTACGACCGTGGCAAGTGGCAACGCGATCCGGGGAAGCCGGGTCGGAGCGGGGCCGATGGGGGAGGCGGAGCGGGGCGAGTCCGCGCCGCGCGCCCGCATCTCCTTCTGGTGCTCGAACGGGCACGAGACGCAGCCGAGCTTCGCCCATGACGCGCAGGTGCCGGACACCTGGGACTGCCCGCGCTGCGGCTTCCCGGCCGGCCAGGACAAGGACAGCCCGCCCGACCCGCCCCGCACCGAGCCGTACAAGACGCATCTGGCGTACGTACGCGAGCGGCGCAGCGACGAGGACGGCGAGGCGATCCTCGCCGAGGCACTGGCCAAACTCCGCGGCGAGATCTGACGTCCTCCCCGCCCGGCTCCACGGAACCCCCCGTCTTCACCGGCCGGACACCCCACGGGTGTCCGGCCGTCTCGCGTTCCCGCGCCACCGCCCTCCTCCACGCCGTCGGCCTCCTCGATCAATTAGGTTGGAGGGGCAGCGGGGATGCTGATGACGAGTGAGAAGTGGGCTGATATCCCGGATGAACGCAGCAAGCCGAACCAAGCTCAACCAGACGCCCGAGTGGACGGCTCTCGCCAAGCACCGTGAGGAGCTCGGCGCACCCCAGCTGCGCGAGCTGTTCGCGCGGCAGCCGGACCGGGGCACCGCCTACACCCTGCGGGTCGGCGACCTCCACCTCGACTACTCCAAGCACCTGGTCGCCGACGAGACGCTGCGCCTGCTGCGCGAGCTCGCCGCCGCCACCGGGGTCGCGGAGCTGCGGGACGCGATGTTCCGCGGCGAGAAGATCAACACCACCGAGGACCGGGCGGTCCTGCACACCGCGCTCCGCGCCCCGCGCGACGCGGTGATCGAGGTCGACGGCGAGAATGTCGTACCGGCCGTGCACGCCGTCCTGGACAAGATGGCCGGCTTCGCCGACAAGGTCCGGTCCGGGCAGTGGACCGGCCACACCGGCAAGCCGATCAAGAACATCGTCAACATCGGCATCGGCGGCTCCGACCTCGGCCCCGCCATGGCCTACGAGGTGCTGCGCTCCTTCACGGACCGCGACCTCACCCTCCGCTTCGTCTCCAACGTCGACGGCGCCGACCTCCACGAGGCCGTCCGCGATCTCGACCCGGCCGAGACGCTGTTCGTCATCGCCTCGAAGACGTTCACGACGATCGAGACCATCACCAACGCCACCTCCGCCCGGGACTGGCTGCTGACCGAGCTGAGGGCCGGTCAGGACGCCGTCGCGAAGCACTTCGTGGCCCTGTCGACCAATGCCGAGAAGGTCGAGGAGTTCGGCATCGACCCGGCCAACATGTTCGAGTTCTGGGACTGGGTCGGCGGCCGCTACAGCTACGACTCGGCGATCGGCCTCTCACTGATGGTCGCCATCGGCCCGGACCGCTTCCGCGAGATGCTCGACGGCTTCCACCTCGTCGACGAGCACTTCCGCACCGCCCCCGCCGAGCAGAACGCCCCGCTCCTGCTGGGCCTCCTCGGCGTCTGGTACGGCAACTTCTTCGACGCCCAGTCGCACGCGGTGCTGCCCTACAGCCACTACCTGTCCAAGTTCACCGCGTATCTCCAGCAGCTCGACATGGAGTCCAACGGCAAGTCCGTCGACCGCGACGGCGACCGGGTGGAGTGGCAGACCGGCCCGGTCGTCTGGGGCACGCCCGGCACCAACGGCCAGCACGCGTACTACCAGTTGATCCACCAGGGCACCAAGCTGATCCCGGCGGACTTCATCGGCTTCGCCGCGCCCGTCCACGATCTGCTGCCCGGGCTGATCGCCCAGCACGACCTGCTGATGGCCAACTTCTTCGCCCAGACCCAGGCCCTGGCCTTCGGCAAGACGCCCGAGGAGGTCCGGGCCGAAGGCGTGCCCGAGGAGCTGGTCCCGCACAAGACGTTCCGGGGCAACCACCCCACGACGACGATCCTCGCCGACAAGCTGACCCCCTCGGTCCTCGGCCAGCTCATCGCGCTCTACGAGCACAAGGTCTTCGTCCAGGGCGCCATCTGGAACATCGACTCCTTCGACCAGTGGGGCGTCGAGCTCGGCAAGGTCCTCGCCAAGAAGATCGAACCGCTGCTGACGGAGAGCGGGGGAGCGGACGCCGGGCAGCTGGACAGCTCCACCGCCGCCCTGGTCGACGCCTACCGCACCCTGCGCGGGCGCTGAGCCGATGCCACCGGGGGAGGGGACGGCGGTACGGCTGCGGCCGCCGCGCAACACGCTGAACGAACGCGTCGTCGGCTGGTGGCGGGTCCAGTGGCTGCTGCTGACCGCCGTGCCCGTCGTGCCGCTCGCGGTGCTGGGCGCGCTGATCGAGCCGGCCCGCTTCTGGCTGCTGCTGCCCGCCGCGGTCCTCGCCGCGGCGGGCACGGCGACCGCCGTCCTCTTCCCCCTGTGGTGGTTCCGTACGCACCGCTGGGAGGTCACCGAGGACGCCGTGTACGTCCGCACCGGGTTCTTCTGGCAGGAGTGGCGGATCGCCCCCATGTCCCGGATCCAGACCGTGGACACCGTGCGGGGCCCGCTGGAGCAGCTCTTCCGGCTGGCCACCGTCACGGTCACCACCGCCTCCGCCAAGGGCGCGGTACGGATCGAGGGCCTGGACCACGAGGTCGCCGCCGACCTGGCCCGGCAGCTCACCCGCATCACCCGCGACACCCCCGGCGACGCCACATGAGCACCGCCGCCCCGCCGGGCGACTGGCGCCGGCTCGACCCCCGTACGGTCCTGGTCACCGCGCTCGTCGTGGCGGGGGTCGTCGCGGGCGCCGCCATCCCCGTCACGCTCGGGCTCACCCGATGGTTCAGCCTCCCGGTCGCCGTGCTCCAGGTGCTCGGCGGAGCCGTCCTGGTCATCGGGGTCGCGGCGGGCGCCGACCGGGTCCGCTGGCACCGCACCCACTACCGGATCGGCCAGGAGCACGTCGACCTCCACACCGGCCTGCTCCTCGTCAAGCGCCGCTCCCTGGCCCGCAGCCGCATCCGCACGGTCGACCTCACCGCCAACCTGATGCTCCGCCTCCTCGGCCTGGTCACCGTCAGGATCGGCACCGGCGAACAGGGCGCCGACTCCACCCTCGAACTGGACCCGGTCACCCGCGCCGAGGGCGAACGGCTGCGCCGCCTCCTGTTGGAGCGCGCCGCCACCGCACCGCCCGGCGTTCACCGCGAGGGCGAACTGGCCGTCCTGGACCCCCGCTGGATCCGTTACGCCCCGGTCTCCTTCGTCGCCCCCATGCTCGGCGGGGCGGCCGCCGGGGCCGTGATGCAGGTCAGCGAGTGGGTCGGGGCCCAGGGCGAGGTCATCGACTGGGTCGGCGACCGTTTCCGGGACACCCCGCTGCTCTGGATGATCATCGCCCTGGTCCTGGCCGCCCTGGTCGCGGGAGTCGTCGGGGCGCTCGGCCTCTGGATCGAGATGTGGTGGAACTACCGCCTGGAGCGCGAGGCGGGCGGCACACTGCGGGTGCGGCGAGGGCTCTTCACCTCCCGGTCCATCTCCGTCGAGGAGGCCCGGCTGCGCGGCGTCGACCTGGTCGAGCCACTGGGCGTCCGGCTGCTCGGCGCGGCCCGCCTCGACGCCATCACCACCGGCCTGGCCAAGGACCACGAGGCCAAGAGCGCCGACCACAACACCCTCCTCCCCGCCGTGCCCCGGGCCCGGGCCGACTCCGTCGCCGCCGACGTCCTGCGCGAGGCGGCCACCCCGACCGGCGCCGCGCTCACCCCGCACCCGCGCGCCGCCCGGGGCCGCCGACTGCGCTGGTCGCTCGCCGCCGTCCTCGGCCCGGTCCTGATCCTGACCCTCCTCGGGGCGCTGCTCACGCCCGTGCTGCTGTGGATCGCGCTCGGCTGCGCGGTGGTGTCCGTTCCCGTGGCGGTGGTGCTCGCCCTCGACGCGTACCGGGGACTCGGGCACGCGCTCTCCGGCCGCTATCTGGTCACCCGCTCGGGCACGGTCCGCCGGTCCACGGCCGCGCTGGAGCGGGCCGGGGTGATCGGCTGGACGGTCAAGCAGTCGGCCTTCCAGCGCCGGGCCGGACTGCTGAGCATCACGGCCACCACCGCCGCCGGAGGCGGCGCGTACGCGGTGTACGACGCCGACGCCACCGAGGGCCTCACCTTCGCCGCCGAGGCCGTACCGGGGCTGCTGGAGCCCTTCCTGGAGCGTTCCCCGAAGGACGCCTGAGGCCCCTCAGCCTCCGTACGTCGTATCGATGACGCAGAAGCGGTTGCCCTCGGGGTCGGCGAGCACCACGAAGTCCGGGTCCGGCGGATAGAGGTCCCACGCGACCCTCTCGGCCCCGAGCGCGATCAGCCGCTCCACCTCGGCCTCCTGGGTGTCGGAGTAGAGGTCGAGGTGGACCCGGGGGACCTCCTGCACGGGGGAGGTCGAGCGCCCCAGCGCCACGCCGACGCCGGGCCCTTCGACCGGGACCAGCACCACCCAGTCGTCCGTCCCCGCCTCGCGCTCGGTGTAGGTGAGCGCGGCCTTCCAGAAAGCGGCCGCCCTGCTCACGTCGGTCGCGCCCATCACCACGGTTCCGATATGCACCATGGGGCGAGCCTTTCACGCCGAAGACCCGGACCGCTCGGAGAAGCGGGCCGGGCCTTCGGGGCGTCAACGCTCAGGCGGAGGCCGGAGGGTAGAGCGCGCGCGGCAGTTGCGAGGCCGCCGCCGCGTCCAGCAGCCACAGCGTGCGGCTGCGGCCGTACGCGCCCGCCGCCGGGGCCTGGATCTCCCCGGCCCCGGACAGCGCGATGGCCGCCGCTTCCGCCTTGTCCTCGCCCGCCGCCAGCAGCCATACCTCGCGCGCCGCCCGGATCGCGGGCAGCGTGAGCGAGACGCGGACCGGCGGCGGCTTGGGAGCCCCGTGCACACCGACGACGGTGCGCTCGGTCTCCCGCACCGCGGGCAGCTCCGGGAAGAGCGAGGCCACATGCGTGTCCGGGCCGACGCCCAGCATCAGCACGTCGAACGTGGGCACCGGGCCGTGGTCCTCGGGGCCCGCGGCGGCGGCCAGTTCCTCGGCGTAGGCCGCTGCCGCCGAGTCGGCGTCCTCGCCGTAGGGGCCGTCGGACGCGGGCATCGCGTGCACCCGGGCCGGGTCCAGCGGCACCGAATCGAGCAGCGCCTCACGGGCCTGGGTGACATTGCGCTCCGGGTCGCCCTCGGGCAGGAACCGCTCGTCGCCCCACCACAGGTCCAGGCGCGCCCAGTCGATCGCGTCCCGGGCGGGCGCGGCGGCGAGCGCGGCCAGCAGGCCGTTGCCGTTGCGCCCGCCGGTCAGCACCACCGAGGCGTGGCCCCGGGAGGCCTGGGCGTCCACGATCTTCGTGATCAGCCGCGCCGCCGCGGCCTGGGCCATCAGCTCCTTGTCGCGGTGGACGACCAGTTGGGGAGGCGTCACTGGGAGGCCGCCTTCTTGGCCGGGGCCTTCTTCGCGGCGGGAGCCTTGGCCTCGGCGGCCTTCTCCGCCTTCTCCGCGGCGCTCGCGACCGGCGCGGCCGTGACCTCGCCGCCCGCGTGCAGCTTGTCGACGCCGAACTTCACCGACGAGGCGTAGGTGTTGTCCGGGTCGAGCCGGCGCAGCTCCTCCGCCAGCAGCTCGGCGGTGTCACGGCGCTTGAGCGCCACCGCGCGGTCCGGCTGGTTCTGCATGGAGAGCGTGGCCAGGCCGCCGTCGGCGCGGTCCAGGACGATGACGCCGTTCTTCGTCTCCATCCGGACCGCGGTGAGGCCGGGCCCCTCGGAGAGCGTGCGCTCCACCGGGACGCCGAGCCGGTCCGCGAGCCACATGGCGAGCAGCTCGCAGCTCGGGTTGTCGCTCTCGCCCTCGACGGTCGCGCCGATCACCTCGGCCGGCTGCTGGTCCAGCGCGGCGGCCAGCATCGAGCGCCACGGGGTGATCCGGGTCCAGGCCAGGTCCGTGTCGCCGGGGCTGTACGTCGCGGCCCGCACCGCCAGCTCGTCGAGCGGGCGCTCGGCGGAGTAGGTGTCGGTGATCCGGCGCTGGGCCAGCGCCCCGAGCGGGTCCTTCGCCGGGTCGGCGGGCGCGTCCTCGGGCCACCACACCACGACCGGGGCGTCCGGCAGCAGCAGCGGGAGGACCACCGACTGGGCGTGGTTGGCCAGCTCGCCGTGCAGGCGCAGGACCACGGTCTCGCCGGTGCCCGCGTCGGAACCGACCCGGACCTCGGCGTCGAGGCGGGCGTCCCGGCGGGCGCGCGGCGAGCGGCTGAGCCGCTTGATCACCGCGATGATCCGCGAGGGGTGCTCGCGGGAGGCGTCACCGGCCGACTTGAGCGCGTCGTACGCGTTCTCCTCGTCGGTGACGATGACCAGCGTGAGCACCATGCCGATGGCGGGGGTGCCGATCGCCCGGCGGGCCGAGACCAACGCCTGGTTGATCTTGCTGGACGTGGTTTCCGTGAGATCGATCTTCATGGCCGCCTCCAGCTCCGTCCGTCACGTGCGAGCATCTCGTCGGCCTCGGCCGGACCCCAGGTGCCGGCCGCGTACTTCGCGGGCTTGCCGTGCTTGTCCCAGTACTCCTCGATCGGGTCGAGGATGGTCCAGGAGAGTTCGACCTCCTGGTGGCGCGGGAAGAGGTTGGCGTCGCCGAGCAGGACGTCCAGAAGGAGCCGCTCGTAGGCCTCCGGGCTGGACTCCGTGAACGACTCGCCGTACGCGAAGTCCATCGTGACGTCCCGGACCTCCATCGAGGTGCCGGGCACCTTGGAGCCGAAGCGCACGGTGACGCCCTCGTCCGGCTGGACCCGGATGACCAGGGCGTTGCCGCCCAGCTCCTCGGTCGCGCCCGACTCGAAGGGGAGGTAGGGGGCGCGCTTGAAGACGACCGCGATCTCCGTGACCCGGCGGCCGAGCCGCTTTCCGGTCCGGAGGTAGAACGGCACGCCCGCCCAGCGGCGGTTGTTGATCGTCAGCTTGATCGCCGCGTAGGTGTCGGTCGTCGACTTGGGGTCGATGCCCTCCTCCTCGCAGTAGCCGAGGGCTTCCTGGCCGCCCTGCCAGGCGTGCTCGTACTGCGCGCGCACGGTGTGCAGACCGAGGTCCTCGGGCAGCTCGACGGCGGTGAGCACCTTGAGCTTCTCGGCGACCAGGGCCTTCGGGTGGAAGGAGCCGGGCTCCTCCATCGCGGTCAGCGCCAGCAGCTGGAGCAGGTGGTTCTGGATGACGTCACGGGCGGCGCCGATGCCGTCGTAGTAGCCGGCCCGGCCGCCGATGCCGATGTCCTCGGCCATCGTGATCTGTACGTGGTCGACGTAGGACCGGTTCCAGATCGGCTCCCACATCGTGTTGGCGAACCGCAGCGCCAGGATGTTCTGGACCGTCTCCTTCCCCAGGTAGTGGTCGATCCGGAAGACCTCGTTGGGCGGGAAGACGTCGTGCACGAGCTGGTTGAGCTCCTGCGCGCTGGCCAGGTCGTGGCCGAAGGGCTTCTCGATGACGGCACGCCGCCAGGAGCCCGCCTTCTGGTCGGCCAGGCCGTGCTTCTTCAGCTGCTGGACGACCTTGGGGAAGAACTTCGGCGGCACGGAGAGGTAGAAGGCGAAGTTGCCGCCCGTCCCCTGTGCCTTGTCGAGCTCCTGGATGGTCGACTTCAGCGTCTCGAACGCCTCGTCGTCGTCGAAGTCGCCCTGGACGAAGCGCATCCCCTGGATGAGCTGCTGCCAGACCTCCTCGCGGAACGGCGTACGGGCGTGCTCCTTGACCGCGTCGTGCACGACCTGGGCGAAGTCCTCGTCCTCCCAGTCGCGGCGCGCGAAACCGATGAGCGAGAAGCCCGGCGGCAGCAGGCCGCGATTGGCCAGGTCGTAGACGGCGGGCATCAGCTTTTTACGGGACAAATCGCCCGTGACGCCAAAGATGACCAGGCCCGACGGCCCCGCGATACGCGGGAGCCGTCGGTCCTGTGCGTCACGGAGCGGGTTGGCTCCGGGAACAGCAGACAAAGTGGTCAGCCCTCCGAGGGAGCGAGGCGCGAAAGCTCCGCCTCGGTCGACTTGAGCAGGTCGTTCCAGGACGCCTCGAACTTCTCGACGCCCTCGTCCTCCAGCACCTGTACGACGTCGTCGTAGGAGATGCCGAGCTTCTTGATCGCGTCGAGGTCGGCGCGTGCCTGGTCGTAGCCGCCGGTGACGGTGTCGCCGGTGATGTCGCCGTGGTCGGCCACCGCCTCCAGCGTCGCCTCCGGCATGGTGTTCACCGTGTTCGGCGCCACCAGGTCGTCGACGTACAGGGTGTCCTTCAGCGCCGGGTCCTTGACACCGGTCGAGGCCCACAGCGGACGCTGCTTGTTGGCCTGCGCCTTGTCCAGGGGGGCCCAGCGGTCGGAGGAGAAGACCTCCTCGTACGCCTCGTAGGCCAGGCGCGCGTTGGCCAGGGCGGACTTGCCCTTGGCGGCCTTCGCCTCGTCGGAGCCGACCGCGTCCAGACGCTTGTCGATCTCGGTGTCCACGCGGGACACGAAGAACGAGGCAACCGAGTGGATCTTGGAGAGGTCCAGGCCCGCGGCCTTCGCCTTCTCCAGGCCCGCCAGGTAGGCGTCCATGACCGCGCGGTAGCGCTCCAGCGAGAAGATCAGCGTCACGTTGACGCTGATGCCCCGGCCGATCGTCTCGGTGATCGCCGGCAGGCCGGCCTTGGTCGCCGGGATCTTGATGAGCGTGTTCGGCCGGTCCACCAGCCAGGCCAGCTGCTTGGCCTCGGCGACGGTGGCCGTGGTGTTGTGCGCCAGGCGCGGGTCCACCTCGATGGAGACCCGGCCGTCCTGGCCGCCGGTGGCGTCGAAGACCGGGCGCAGGATGTCGGCGGCG
Source organism: Streptomyces sp. NPDC058576 (assembly GCF_042718715.1). Taxonomy (NCBI): domain Bacteria; kingdom Bacillati; phylum Actinomycetota; class Actinomycetes; order Kitasatosporales; family Streptomycetaceae; genus Streptomyces; species Streptomyces sp. NPDC058576. Next base: position 199,036 of record NZ_JBHXPF010000007.1, read on the forward strand.
TCGCGGACGTCCGCCGTCGTGATCATGCGGAGGGCTTCCTCGACGGTGACCTTGCGGGCGGCGAGGTCGGTGAGCTGCTGCTCGTAACCGTCGCCCGAGGAGATCGCCTTCTGGAAGATCGACGGATTGGTGGTGACGCCGACGACATGGCTCTGGTCGATCAGCTCGGCCAGGTTGCCGGACGTGATCCGCTTGCGCGACAGGTCGTCGAGCCAGATCGCCACGCCCTCGTCGGAGAGGCGCTTGAGTGCGTCTGTCATGAGTTGCATCTCCTACTAGTCGTATCTACCGGCGTCAGCGTGCGGTGGCGGCGAGAGATTCCCGCGCGGCGGAGGCCACGTTCTCGGGAGTGAAGCCGAACTCGCGGAACAGCACCTTCGCGTCGGCCGAGGCCCCGAAGTGCTCCAGCGAGACGATCCGGCCCGCGTCGCCCACGTACCGGTACCAGGTCAGGCCGATGCCCGCCTCGACGGCGACGCGCGCCTTCACCGACGGCGGCAGCACGCTGTCCTTGTACGCCTGGTCCTGCTCCTCGAACCACTCGACGGACGGCATCGAGACGACCCGGGTCGGCACCCCGGCCGCCTGGAGCTGCTCGCGCGCCTCGACGGCGACGTGGACCTCGGAACCGGTCGCGATGAGCAGCACCTGCGGCGCTGCGCTCTGCCCGGAGGCCTCCGCGGCCTCGAACAGCACGTAACCGCCCTTGGCCGCGTTCTCGTTCGCCTCGTACGTCGGCACGCCCTGGCGGGTCAGCGCCAGACCGTGCGGGGCGCCCTTGCCGAACACCTTGGTGTAGCGGCGCAGGATCTCGCGCCAGGCGATCGCGGTCTCGTTGGCGTCGGCCGGGCGCACGACGTTCAGGCCCGGGATGGCGCGCAGCGCGGCCAGGTGCTCGACCGGCTGGTGGGTCGGACCGTCCTCGCCGAGGCCGATCGAGTCGTGCGTCCACACGTACGTCACCGGCAGGTGCATCAGCGCGGACAGCCGCACCGCGTTGCGCATGTAGTCGGAGAACACCAGGAAGGTGCCGCCGTAGATGCGGGTGTTGCCGTGCAGCGCGATGCCGTTCATCGCGGCGGCCATCGCGTGCTCGCGGATGCCGAAGTGGATCGTCCGGCCGTACGGGTCGGCCTCCGGCAGCGGGTTGCCCGCCGGGAGGAACGACGACGTCTTGTCGATCGTCGTGTTGTTCGAGCCCGCCAGGTCGGCGGAGCCGCCCCACAGCTCGGGCACGATCTCGCCGAGCGCCTGGAGCACCTTGCCGGACGCGGCCCGCGTGGCCAGGCCCTTGCCGGGCTCGAAGACGGGGAGCTTCTCCTCCCAGCCCTCGGGCAGCTCGCCCGCGGCGATCCGGTCGAAGGAGGCGGCGCGCTCCGGGTTGGCCGTGCGCCACGCGGCGAACGACTTGTCCCACTCGGCGCGGGCCTCGCGGCCGCGGTCCAGGGCCTGACGGGTGTGGCCGATGACCGCCTCGGAGACCTCGAAGGTCTGCTCCGGGTCGAAGCCGAGGACCCGCTTGGTCGCCGCGATCTCGTCGTCGCCGAGCGCCGAGCCGTGCGCGGCCTCGGTGTTCTGCGCGTTCGGGGCGGGCCAGGCGATGATCGAGCGGGCCGCGATGAACGAGGGGCGCTCGGTCTCGGCCTTGGCCGCCTGCAGCGCCGCGTACAGACCCGCCGGGTCCAGGTCGCCGCTGGGCAGCTGCTCGACGCGCTGGACGTGCCAGCCGTACGCCTCGTACCGCTTGATGGTGTCCTCGGAGACCGCGGTCTCCGTGTCGCCCTCGATGGAGATGTGGTTGTCGTCCCAGAGCAGGACCAGGTTGCCCAGCTTCTGGTGCCCGGCCAGCGAGGACGCCTCGGCCGAGATGCCCTCCTGGAGGCAGCCGTCACCCGCGACGACCCACACCATGTGGTCGAACGGGGAGGTGCCGGGGGCCGCCTCGGGGTCGAAGAGGCCGCGCTCGTAGCGGGCGGCCATCGCCATGCCCACCGCGTTGGCGACACCCTGGCCCAGCGGGCCGGTCGTCGTCTCCACGCCGGTGGTGTGGCCGTACTCCGGGTGGCCCGGGGTCTTGGAGCCCCAGGTGCGGAAGGCCTTCAGGTCGTCCAGCTCCAGCCCGTAGCCGGCCAGGTAGAGCTGGATGTAGAGCGTCAGGCTGGAGTGGCCCGCGGAGAGGACGAACCGGTCGCGGCCGGTCCACTCGGCGTCCGCCGGGTCGTGCCGCATCACCTTCTGGAAGAGGGTGTACGCGGCGGGAGCCAGGCTCATCGCCGTGCCCGGGTGGCCGTTTCCGACTTTCTGTACGGCGTCCGCAGCGAGGACGCGGGCGGTGTCCACGGCCCGCTGGTCCACATCGGTCCACTGGAGGTCTGTGGTGGTCGGCTTGATGCTCACCCTGAGTCAGGGCTCCTCTCCACTGTTGTAAACCGGTGACTGTTACCGCACCGGGCGCTGTCGAGCCTACCCCCGTTGCCGGGCACACTTTCCGAGCACTTTCCAGGGTGTGGGCCCCCCGCGGAGTTCGCCTCCCGACGGAACGCACATCCGGTGAACAGTCACCCTCAACACGACCCCACCCCCGCGAAGGGCGGTGTATCCCCAACGTCTAGAGTGGTCGAGTTCGCGCAAGTCTTCACCAGGGCCTCCAGGCCCGGAGCTTGCTGGGATTTCTCTGTCAGGGGTGTGCGTGACGGCCGTCGAGTCCCGACCCGCAGGGGTCGCCTTGACTCCCAGCCCAGGGGGCCATCGCCCGTTCGGGGCCCGCGTCAAGGCATTCGTGGCGCTTACCAAGCCACGGATCATCGAGCTGCTGCTCATCACCACCGTTCCGGTGATGTTCCTCGCTGCCCAGGGTGTACCCGATCTGTGGCTCGTTCTCACGACCACCATCGGGGGATATCTCTCGGCCGGCGGCGCCAACGCGCTCAACATGTACATCGACCGGGACATCGACGCGCTGATGGACCGTACGTCCCAGCGCCCGCTGGTCACGGGCATGGTCAGCCCCCGCGAATGCCTGGCCTTCGGCATCGGCCTCGCGGTGTTCTCCACGCTCTGGTTCGGACTGCTCGTCAACTGGCTCTCGGCCGCTCTCGCGCTCGGGGCGCTGCTCTTCTACGTCGTCGTCTACACGATGCTGTTGAAGCGCCGCACCTCCCAGAACATCGTCTGGGGCGGCATCGCGGGCTGCATGCCGGTCCTCATCGGCTGGTCGGCCGTGACGAACACGGTCTCCTGGGCCGCCGTCATCCTCTTCGCCGTCATCTTCTTCTGGACGCCGCCGCACTACTGGCCGCTGTCGATGAAGGTCAAGGACGACTACGCCCGGGTCGGCGTCCCGATGCTCCCGGTCGTCGCCTCCAACCGGGTGGTCGCCAGGCAGATCGTCCTCTACAGCTGGGTGATGGTCGCGGTCTCGCTGCTGCTCACTCCGCTCGGCTACACCGGCTGGTTCTACACGGCGGTGGCGCTGCTGTCCGGCGGCGCCTGGCTCTGGGAGGCCCACGGTCTGCAGAACCGGGCCAAGGCCGGGGTCACCGGGGCCAAGCTCAAGGAGATGCGGCTCTTCCACTGGTCGATCACCTACGTCTCGCTCCTCTTCCTGGCCGTCGCGGTGGACCCCTTCCTCCGCTAGCTCTCGGCCCCACGGGCGGGGGGGGGGGGGGGCGGGCCCCCCCCCCCCGCCCCGCCCGCCCCACCGACGTGACCCGCCCCACCCTCCATCCGGTGCACCGCCGCCAGGGGAGCCTCCCGCTCCCCCACACAGACCGGAAAGACCATGGCTTCCACTACACCGATAGACACGCCACCGGCGCCGCCGGTCCCGCGGCCCAGCCCCCGGTCCACCGGGCGCATGGGCGACAAGATCTTCCTGGGCCTCTCCCGCGGCTCGGGCATCCTGCTGCTCGTGATCATGGCGTCGATCGCCGTGTTCCTCACCTACCGCTCGGTGCTCGCCATCTCGAAGGACGAGGGCAACTTCCTCACCACCTTCGACTGGAACCCGGCCGGCGACCCGCCGGTCTTCGGGATCGCGGTCCTGCTCTTCGGCACCGTCGTCAGCTCGATCATCGCGATGGTCATCGCGGTTCCGATCGCTGTCGGCATCGCCCTGTTCATCTCGCACTACGCGCCGCGCAAGCTGGCCGCCCCGATCGCGTACGTGGTCGACCTGCTGGCCGCCGTACCGAGCATCGTCTACGGCATCTGGGGCGCGCTCGTCCTGGTGCCGTATCTGGAGGGCCTGAACCTCTGGCTCGACCAGTTCTTCGGCTGGACGTACATCTTCGAGAAGACCGAGGTCGGCGTCGCCCGCTCGCTCTTCACCGTCGGCATCCTGCTCGCGATCATGATCCTGCCGATCGTGACCAGCGTCAGCCGCGAGGTCTTCCTCCAGGTCCCGAAGATGAACGAAGAGGCCGCGCTCGCCCTCGGCGCCACCCGCTGGGAGGTCATCCGCCTCTCGGTGCTGCCCTTCGGCCGCTCCGGCATCATCTCCGCCTCGATGCTGGGCCTCGGCCGCGCGCTCGGCGAGACGATGGCCGTCGCCACGGTCCTCTCCCCGAGCTTCCTCATCTCGCTGCACGTGCTCAACCCGGGCGGCGGCACGTTCGCCCAGAACATCGCGGCCAAGTTCGGCGAGGCCGACGCGTTCGGGCGGGACGCCCTGATCGCCTCCGGCCTCGTCCTCTTCGTCCTCACCCTGCTGGTCAACGGCGCGGCCCGGCTCATCATCGCCCGCCGCAAGGAGTACTCGGGGGCCAACGCATGAGCCACGCACCCACCGGCGTCATGGAACGCCCGACGCCCGCATCGCCGTCCCCGAAGAGCAGCCTCGGCAGCCGCTCCCTGCCCCGCCTCGCACCGCTCGGCTTCGCCGTCGTCTCGGTCGCGCTCGGCGTCGGCCTCTCGCTGGCCGCCGGCTGGGAGAGCCGCATCCAGTGGGGCATGATCTCGGCCCTGTTCTTCCTGGCCATCTCCTACGTCGCCACGACGGTCGTGGAGAACCAGCGCCAGGCCAAGGACCGCCTCGCCACCAGCGTGATGTGGGTCTGCTTCCTGATCGCCGTCGTCCCGCTGGCCTCCCTGCTCTGGACGACGATCGTCCGCGGCGCGGAGCGCCTCGACGGCTACTTCCTCACCCACTCGATGGCCGGTGTGCTCGGCTCCGAGGCCAGCGGCGGCGTCTACCACGCGCTGATCGGCACCCTGGAGCAGGTCGGCATCGCCACGGTGATCTCCGCCCCGCTCGGCCTGCTGACCGCCGTCTACCTCGTCGAGTACGGCAAGGGCTCGCTGGCCAGGGCCGTCACCTTCTTCGTCGACGTGATGACGGGCATCCCGTCCATCGTGGCCGGTCTCTTCATCCTGTCGATCATGCTGATCGCCAACCTGGAGCCCTCCGGCCTGATGGGCGCGCTCGCCCTGACGATCCTGATGATCCCCGTCGTGGTCCGCTCCACCGAGGAGATGCTCAAGCTCGTCCCCAACGAGCTGCGCGAGGCCTCCCTCGCGCTCGGCATCCCGAAGTGGCGCACCATCCTGAAGGTGGTCCTGCCGACCGCGATCGGCGGCATCACCACGGGCGTCATGCTCGCCATCGCCCGTATCGCCGGTGAGACGGCCCCGATCATCCTGCTGGTCTTCGGCAGCCAGCTGATCAACACGAACCCCTTCGAAGGCGCCCAGTCCTCGCTGCCGTTCTACATCTACGAGCAGTACAAGATCGGCGAGGCCGCCTCGTACGACCGCGCCTGGGCAGCGGCCCTGGTGCTGATCGCCTTCGTCATGATCCTCAACCTCGTGGCCCGCGGCATAGCCCGCTGGAAGGCCCCGAAGACCGGTCGCTGACGCGGCCATCAGCGACCTCCCGAAAGAAGCAGTGATCTCCATGGCCAAGCGCATCGACATCAGCGGCCTCAGCGCCTTCTACGGCAACCACAAGGCCATCGAGGACATCTCGATGACCGTGGAGCCCCGCTCCGTGACGGCCTTCATCGGCCCGTCCGGCTGCGGCAAGTCCACCTTCCTGCGCACCCTGAACCGGATGCACGAGGTCACCCCCGGCGGCCGCGTCGAGGGCAAGGTGCTGCTGGACGACGAGAACCTCTACGCCTCCAACGTCGACCCGGTCACCGTGCGCCGCACGGTCGGCATGGTCTTCCAGCGCCCGAACCCCTTCCCCACCATGTCGATCTTCGACAACGTGGCGGCGGGCCTGCGGCTGAACGGCAGCTACCGCAAGAACGAGCTGAACGACGTCGTCGAGAAGTCCCTGCGCGGCGCGAACCTCTGGAACGAGGTCAAGGACCGCCTCAACAAGCCCGGCTCCGGCCTCTCCGGCGGCCAGCAGCAGCGCCTGTGCATCGCCCGCGCCATCGCGGTCGAGCCGCAGGTCCTGCTGATGGACGAGCCGTGCTCGGCGCTGGACCCGATCTCGACCCTCGCCATCGAGGACCTGATCGGCGAGCTGAAGGAGCGCTTCACGATCGTCATCGTGACGCACAACATGCAGCAGGCGGCCCGCGTCTCGGACCGCACCGCGTTCTTCAACCTCGCGGCCGTCGGCAAGCCCGGCCGGCTCATCGAGATAGACGAGACGGAGCGGATCTTCTCCAACCCGTCGGTCCAGGCCACCGAGGACTACATCTCCGGCCGCTTCGGCTGAGCCGTACGCCGCAGCCTCCCCCGATACGGCCTTGTGGTGCTGCATGGCGGTGCCACCGCAAGGCGGAAAGGGTCCGCCCCCGCTCTCCCTGGTACGGAGAGCGGGGGCGGACCCATGTGGCAGGTGAGGTACGGGGGCGGCTCAGCCGAAGAGCAGCAGCACGGCGCCGTAGCTGAGCGCCGCGACCAGCGCCGCGGCCGGCATGGTGATGAACCAGCCGAGGATGATGTTCTTCGCGACGCCCCAGCGCACGGCGTTCACCCGCTTCGTGGCGCCGACGCCCATGATCGCGGAGGTGATGACGTGCGTCGTGGAGATCGGGGCGTGGAACAGGAACGCCGAACCGAACATGATCGAGGCACCGGTCGTCTCGGCCGCGAAGCCCTGCGGCGGGTCCAGCTCGATGATCTTGCGGCCGAGGGTCCGCATGATGCGCCAGCCGCCCGCGTACGTACCCAGCGAGAGCATCACCGCACAGGCGATCTTGACCCAGACCGGGATCTCGTCGTTGGGGCCCTCGACATCGGCGATGACCAGGGCCATCACCACGATGCCCATCGTCTTCTGCGCGTCCTGGAGGCCGTGGCCGAGCGCCATCCCCGCGGCGGAGACCGTCTGCGCTATCCGGAAGCCGCGCTTGGCCTTGTGCGGGTTGGCGTTCCTGAATATCCACATGATGCCGACCATCACCAGATAGCCGGCGATCAGACCGACGAACGGGGAGATGAACATCGGGATGACGACCTTCTCCAGCACGCCGGACCAGATGACGTCCGTCCCGCCGGCCAGCGCCGCCCCGACCATGCCGCCGAACAGCGCGTGCGAGGACGAGGAGGGCAGGCCGAAGTACCAGGTGATCAGGTTCCAGATGATCGCGCCGACCAGCGCCGCGAACAGGATCCCCATCCCCTTCTGCCCGACGGGCGTGGCGATCAGGCCCTCGCTGACGGTCTTGGCGACCCCCTGGCCCAGGAAGGCGCCGGCGAGGTTCATCACCGCCGCCATCGCCAGAGCCGCACGCGGGGTCAGCGCCCGGGTGGAGACCGAGGTGGCGATGGCGTTCGCGGAGTCGTGGAAGCCGTTCGTATACGTGAAGCCGAGCGCGACACCGATGGTCACGATCAGCGCAAAGGTGTCCACGAGGTTCAGGACTCCTTGACCGCGATGGTCTCCACGGTGTTGGCGACGTGCTCGAACGCGTCAGCCGCCTCTTCCAGCACGTCCACGATCTGCTTGAGCTTCAGCACCTCCATGGCGTCGTACTTGCCGTTGAAGAGCTGGGCCAGCAGCTTGCGGTGGATCTGGTCGGCCTGGTTCTCCAGGCGGTTGACCTCGATCCAGTACTCGGTGAGGTTGTCCATGGTCCGCAGCCCCGGCATGGCCTCGGCGGTCAGTTCCGCCGCCCGGGCCAGCACCTCGATCTGCTGCTCGACGCCCTTCGGGAGCTCCTGGACCTGGTAGAGGACGACCAGGTCGACGGCCTCCTCCATGAAGTCCATGATGTCGTCGAGCGAGGACGCCAGCTTGTAGATGTCCTCGCGGTCGAACGGCGTGATGAAGGAGGAGTTCAGCTGGTGGAAGATCGCGTGGGTGGCGTCGTCCCCCGCGTGCTCCGCTGCCCGCATACGCTCCGCGATCTCGACTCGGGAGGCAGAATCCGCCCCGAGCAGTTCCATCAGGAGTTTCGAGCCCGTGACAATGTTGTCCGCGGATGCGGAGAACATGTCGTAGAAGCTCGTCTCCCTGGGGGTCAGACGAAAGCGCACGTGGGGTCCTCGGGATGCTTTGGATTCGGTCAGGCTGATGCTAGGCGCATCATCCGGCCACGGCTAACCGGCGTTCTTCAGTGTCGCCCATCGAACAAGGCGATCAACACGGACCCCCGGTCACGTTTCGGCAGGATTCGTTACGATATACCCGGCAGGGGTATAAGACGGCCAGAGGTCAGCGGGAAAACCGCAGGACACACGAGGGCAACGGGAGGACGCGGATGACCACGACCGGGACCACAGGAGCGGAATCGGCGGGCGTGACGGACCCGGACGCGGAGGCGGGGGCGGTCGCCCCTGTGGACATCGTCACCGACCACGACCGCGGCATCCACGGCTACCACCACCAGAAGGACGAGCACCTCAAACGGCTGCGCCGGATCGAGGGCCAGATCCGCGGCCTCCAGCGCATGGTCGACGAGGACGTCTACTGCATCGACATACTCACCCAGGTCTCGGCGTCCACGAAGGCGCTCCAGTCCTTCGCCCTCCAGCTGCTGGAGGAGCACCTGCGCCACTGCGTCGCCGACGCGGCCGTCAAGGGCGGCGAGGAGATCGACGCGAAGGTCGAGGAGGCCACGAAGGCCATCGCCCGCCTGCTCCGCACCTGAGGCGCGGCCCCCGCCCGGCGCGCCCACCGGTCGCGGATGTCGCGGACATCACCCCCGGCGAACGGCCTGCCGGGGGACCGTCGCCCAGGATTCCGCGCCCCGGACGTCGAGCACTTCGTCGATACGGTCGGGACTGAGGCGTTCCTCGCCCGCCGCCGACGCGGCGATCATCAGCTCGCCGCACAGCTCGATCTCGGCGAGGGCCACACAGTCCTGAGCGTTCGGAGCGCTGATCGTCACCACCTGCGTCACCTCTCTCTGCCGATTCCCGGGCCGTCACCGGCCACTGGCACACCGGCTTCCCAGCCTAGGGAGCGCGACACGCACCGCGCATGGCACGGACGGACCATTTTCAGCCCCCTCCCAACCGGCCCCACCCCCCGGCCCGACCCGGCCGGTCCCGCCTGCCCCGACCCGACCTGCCGACACCGACCCGATCCGGCCAGTCCCGGCCTGCGTGTCCGGGGCCCGCCGGTCCTGGCCTGCCGGTCCTGGCCTGTCCTGTCCTGCCTGTCCTGGCCGGCCTTCCCGGCCAATCCCGGCTCGGCCCGGCTCTGCGCGGCTCTGCCTTTCCTGGCCCCGCCGGTCCTGGCCGGCCAGGACCGGCCTGCCGGTCCGGGCCCCGCCGGTCCCGGCTCGGCCCTGCTTCCCCGGCCGGTCCCGGCCCTGCCATCCCGGCCCACCCCGGCCGATCCCGGGTCGGCCCGGCTTTGCGGGTCCCGGCTTTGCCTGTCCCGACCCCGCCGGTCCCGGCTCGGCCCTGCCTCCCCGGCATGCCCGGCCGGTGAGTCCGCCCCCGCCGCCCGTCACCCTCAGCCCTGCCGGATCTCACCGGTGTAAATGGCGTCCTCGTCCGGCAGCGTCACCGTGACCGGGAGCCCGAACCCGTACAGCAGCAGCGTCGAGACCACCGAAACCTCCGGGCCCCGGGAGTCGGAGGAGAAGGTGAAACGGTGCCGGACCTTCCGCAGCCGGCCGTCCTCGTCGAGGTACGCGTCGAACGGGACGGCGTCCTTGCTGAACCCTTTCGCCGCCGCACTCAGCGCCCCGCGCGACTGCGGCGAGGCGGCCCGGGCGGCCCGGCCCAGGTCCGCGATGCCCCGGTAGTGATGCACCGTCACGCCGGCCAGCTCGGACTTCCCCGCGTACGTCACATCGGCCGCGCCGCGCAGCAGTTCGGCGGCCGCCATCGGGTCGGTGACCCCACCGGTGACGAGATTGCCGTCCTTGAGCGTGGTCGTGTCGATCCTGACCCACTTGTCGTCGGGCACCCCGGCACCGCGGTTCTTCATGTACAGCGCGCCGGGAGCCAGCAGCTCGGTGATCGGCCGGTGGTCGTCCGCACCCGCCGCGTCCTTGCCCGCGGCGTCCTGGGGCAGCACCACCTTGAGCCGCCCCAACTGCTTGCGGAAGTCATACGCGCCCTGCCCCCGGATCGTCACCCGGGTCCCGCCGGCCGCCGTCTCCATCGACGTACGGGTCTCCGCACCGCCCGCCCGGACGAGGACGTCGGCCGCCCGACCGAGCAGATCGAGTGGCCGGTCGGCGGACACGGAGCGCTGCCCGGAGCCGTCGCCCGCGCCGCTTCCCTCGTCCCCGCCGAAGCACCCGGCGGTGACAGCGATCACTCCGGCCACGGCGAGGGCGCGGGCAGCAAGGGCCCCGCCTCCGTCTCTGTACTGCTGCACCACCATCGCCTGCCAACCCCCAACGACTACCGCCCGGCCGAGCCCTCACCCGCCCCGCATAACGACCGCCGCCGCCCCCCGTCACGCCGCCCCGGCGCGTCCGGCCCCCGGAAGCACGGGCCGTTCGGCGGACAGCGGGCTCGTTCCACCGGCGGGGACCTGCTCAGCGGACAGCGGGCTCGTTCCGCGGGCGGGGGCCCGTTTCGCGGACAGCGGGCCCGTTCCGCGAACAGCGGGCCCGTTCCGCGGGCGCGGGCCTGCTCAGCGGGCAGCGGGCGTCCTCCCGCGGGCCGGGGCCCCGGGCTCGGCACTCCGTTCGCCGGCTGCGGCCAGTACCGTGGTCGGGTGCAAGAGGATCCCCCCGCCCCGGCCCGCACCACCGCCGCCCCGCGCACCCCCGTCCGGACCTCCCCAGCCCCCTCGGCGGCACCCGCCGTGGCGCCGCCCCCGTCCGGCACCGCCCCGGGCCCCCCTCCCGCCCTCTCGGAACCGGCGTCGCAGGCGCACCCTCCCGGTCCACCGGCAGCCGGGCACAGCGCGACGACGATCGAACGCGGCTCGTTCTGCCTGGCCCGCTGCACCTGCGGCTGGGCCGGACCGGCGCGCAGGTCCCGGGACCGGGCCCGTACCGACGCCGCGGAACACCTCGCCACTCCCTGATCCGCTGCACGGCCGACCGCACGGCCGACCGCACGGCCGACCGCACCCGAGCCCGTACAGCACGAACCCCCAGGCGCCACGAGCACCTGGGGGACCGGAGGGGAACGGAAGAAGAAGAGGGATCGGGAGAGGAAAGGGGAAGGTGGGAAGAGGAGTCGAGGGCCGTCAGGCGGCCAGATCCTTCTCCCCCGGGTCGCCCCGTCCGGCCCCGGGCCGCGGCTCGGGGATACCGACCGCCTCACCGTGCTCGTCCGCGTACGCGACGGCCGCGCTCTTCGACCGGACGAACCAGCCGACGCGCGGCGATCGGGCGACCGCCGCCATCAGCGGGGTCAGCAGCGCCATGGCGAGCGGAGCCAGCAGCAGGGTGACGGCCGTACCGAGGGCGAAGCCGCCGATCACGTCGGTCGGGTAGTGGACGCCCATGTAGATCCGGCTGAAACCCGCGAAGAGCGCGAGGCCGATCGCGACGAAGCCGAACTTCCGGTTCGCCACGAAGATGCCGACGGCGATGCCCATCGCCAGGGTGGAGTGGTCGCTGACGAACGAGAAGTCCGTCTTGCCGTGGATGAGGACCTCAAGGCCATCGTGGTCGTTGAACGGACGTGGCCGTTCGACGAAGCCGCGGATCGGGACGTTGATGAGGATCGCGATGGCCGCGGCGAGCGGCGCCCAGACGATGGCGGCGGCAGAGGTCACCGAGTCCTCGGCCGTCCCGCGCCCCCGCATGCTCCACCAGCACCACAGGCCCACCAGGACGAGGCCGAACATGATCCCGTACTCGCCGACGAACTCCATGACCCGGTCGAACCAGGTCGGAGCGGCCTTCGCGAGGCCGTTGATGTCGTAGAGCAGACTGACGTCCGGGTTCGACCCGTCGAGTTCGAGTCCAGCCATCTGCTGCGGCCCCTTGCCTTGTCTGCTTCTCTGCTGCGACGCGCGTCCTTGCGTGCCGCCCTGGTCGAACCCCCGTGTCCGGTGCGATCCGTTACCGCACTGCACCGCATCGCTGTACTGCATCAGGGCCGCACCGGAGTGCAGCACTGCTATCACCGCGACGCATGGTCAGTGCGCATGCCGTTCCCGTCCCCCGTCCAGGGAACGGCCCGGCCGTCGCGTGCGTTCCGCTCTCCACCGAATGATCACCATGACGTTATCGAAGAGTGACTCGTCGTCGCAGCTCAGGGCCCAGGCTTCACGGAGAGTTCCGGCCACGGCCGACTGCCCGTCAGCACCCTTCGCCGCTCGGCCGGCCCGCGCGAGACTTCCGTCACCCCGTGGGCAGATCGGTCGGCAGGGCGGCGGCGCCATCCTTGGTCACCCGGGTCGCACCGAAGTAGTCCGGCGTATCGATCTTGTCGAACCGGATGACCGCACCGGTGAACGGCGCATTGATCATATAGCCGCCCCCGACGTACAGCCCGACGTGCCGGATCGCGCGCGAGTTGGTCAGGTCGTCGGAGAAGAACACCAGATCCCCTGGGAGCAGCTCGTCCCGCGAGGGATGCGGCCCCGCGTTGTACTGGTCATTGGCGACGCGGGGCAGCTCGATGCCCACCGTCCGGTACGCGGCCTGGGTCAGCCCGGAACAGTCGAACCGCCCCTGCTGCTCGGGCGTGCCGTTGCCGCCCCACAGATACGGCGTGCCGAGCTTCTTCTGTGCGAAGTAGATGGCCGCGGCGGCCTGCCGGGAGGGGGCGACCCGCCCGACGGGCCGGGCGAAGCTCTTCTCCAGCGAACGAATGATCTTGACGTAGTTCTGCGTCTCTTTATAAGGAGGCACGCCGCCGTACTTGATCACCGCGTAGGCGCCGGCGTTGTACGCGGCGAGCATGTTGCTCGTGGGGTCGCCCGGCACCTTCTTCACGTACCCGGCGAGCTCGCAGTCGTACGAGGCGGCGGAGGGGATCGCGTCGGCGGGGTCCCACACGTCCCGCTTGCCGTCGCCGTTGCCGTCGATCCCGTGCGTGGCCCAGGTCCCGGGGATGAACTGGGCGATGCCCTGTGCGGCGGCATGACTTTGCGCGCTCGGGTTCCAGCCGCTTTCCTGGTACAACTGCGCGGCCAGCAAGGCCGGGTTGATGGCGGGACAGAGGTTGCCCCACTTCTGCACGAGCGGCTGGAACCGCGCCGGAACCGCCCCCTTGGCCAGCGCGACGGCACCGCCGCCCCCCGACCCGGCGAGCCCGGCGGCGGCGGAGTACGTACCGACGACGAGCAGCGCCAGGAAGCACATGACCATGCCGACGCCGATGCCACCGAACACCCAGAATTTCCGCACCCCTCAACCATCCCCCATCGGGACGCGCTTCAGAGGTGTTTTCGACGGTGTGTACGAGTCATCCGCGGCACATCACCGGCGCACCCGAAGCACACGGGGGCGCCGGCGGCTCACCAGCACCAGAGCTGAGGCCCAGTCAGCCGCTCTCTGCCGACCAGAAGTCGGAAAGGACGTTGGGCCGGGGCAGCGGATACACGTCCTCGTACGCGGGCCCGTTCGGTTCGGCGGTCGGGGCGGCGACCTTCGACTCCTCCACGCACGGACTGTCGGCCTCCAGGAAGGCCTGCCCCTTCCCCCGGAAGGAGACGCTGACACCGAATCCGCTCCTGGTGACCGCGTAGACCGCCGGGAACATCTCGTCCTTGTTGACCGCCTTGATCCGGTAGTCGTTGTTCCGCCAGAACGTCTCCGCACGGTCCAGGAACGTCTGCCGACGCCCGTCGGAGACGACGGTCATGACGGTCCGACGGCGGGTCACACCGCAGGCCCGGGTGGTGGTGGGGCCGTGCGCCCACTGCACATCGGGGTCGATGCCCGCCAGGACGGCGTCGAGCATGGCGTCGGACCGCTCGGCGGCCTCCTGCATATCCATTGCCCTCTCCTTCCCGCTCCCCTCCCCGGTGCTCACGCCGTCGTCACGCACGCTGGTCCCGCCACTCCCGCACCCGGCCAGCGAACCCCCCAGAGCCAGGACCAGGGCCAGGAACAGGACCACCGCGACGGGGGGCCGGGCCCGCTGCACTCGCGTCACTTCGGTTCCTCCATCTTGAGCCGGTCGGCGTTGCCCGACACGATCAGGGCGATGCTGTCCGCGGACACGGCGTCGCGTTCCGGGCTGAAGTAGTTCGCATGCGCGTCCAGGCTGATGCCGCTCCCGCCGACGAGCGGCGGCCCGTCGGCCACCGGGAAGCGCCGGGCCCCGAACGCCTTGCTCGCCGGATCCTTCCCGAACCACAGGTCGTCGTCACCCGGATCGGCGAGATCCCCGGCGGCATACGCCCCGCCCGGCCCCCCGAGGGTCAGCCCGATGCCGCCCACCACGACCTGGGTCCTGGAGGGCAGCTTGGTCACCGGGTCGTTGGCGGCTGCCCCCACGAAGACGTGCTCCGCGCCGACGCCGAGGTCCACGGCGTGGTCGACGCCGACGCCCGGACTGCCGACCAGGACGATGTCGTCGACCCCGGGGATCCCCCCGGGCCGGGCGGCCGCGGCGCCCACGGTCCGGGACCCGTAGGAGTGCCCGATGGCCGTCAGATGGGGGTCCTTGTTCTGGTTGGTCACGGAGATCCCGTCCATGAAGTCGCGGTAGGCCGCCCCGCCCTTCTCGGCCCGCACCGTCCCCATGACGGCGAAGTAGCCCGCCGCCCCGTCCCTGTCCGGCAGCTGCGGCGCGTCGTACCCGAGCCAGACGATGGACGCCGAGGACTCGTCGTACCCCTGCGCCCCGATCGCGGTGTCCCGGGCCCGCCCGAGGTCGTTCTTGGCGAACTCCTCGTCGAGGGAGGTGTTGAGCCCCGGTACGTAGGCCGACACATGCCGCGAGGCATCGGGATCGCCGAAGGAGACGATGGCCCGCCCGTTCCCCTCGTCCCCGATCCCGATGAGATACATGGGCGGCTTCCCGTCCTCCGCCATCTGCCGCTCGATCTCCCGCAACCCGGCCAGCTGGTCACGGGCCTTGTCGGTGTCGACCCCCTCCAGCTTGTCGATCAGCGCCGGAAGGTTGCGGCGGTTGGCGGCGTCGCGCGCGCGGACCGGAATGCCGTCGAGGTTGCCGACCCCTTCCGGGACCAGCTCGATGTACCGCTCCCGCTCCTCCGGCGAGAGCCCGTCCCACCAGGCCTTGCGCTGGGCGGGCGTGGCGTTCCGCGGGATCCGCTCGCTCAGGTGCGCGCGCTCGGCGTCCCGCACCTCGGCGTCGACCCGCGCCCCGGACCCGGGTATCGCCAGCCCGGCGCCGGCGCCGCCGACGGCCTTGTTCCAGTCCCAGGCCGCGCCGATGTAGTCGCCCCGCGCCCATTTCTCACCCGCGCCCCGGGTATCCCGCCCCCAACGGTCGACGATGCGCCGCCCGCTCTCCCCCGGCCGCATGACCGCGCCCGCGACCCCGACGACCCCGCGGAGGTCGCCCCCCAGCCCGTCCCCGATGAACCCGCCGAGAAACCCGCCGCCGTTGGGCCCGGCGGGTCTACCCGCGTCAACCGAAAGGATGGGATCGCTCGGGGGGAAGGGGGCGCCGCCTTGGGAGTCGGCGGGGTCGGGGGTTCCGGGGGCGTTGCCGGGGGTTCCGGGGCTGCCGGTGGTTCCGGGGGTTCCGGGGGTCGCGGCCCCTCCGGCGCCACCGGTCTCGTCGACCTCACCGCTGGTTCCGGTGCTGCCGGTGCCGCCCGTGCTGCCAGTGCTGCCAGTGCTGCCAGTGCTGCCAGTGCTGCCAGTGCTGCCAGTGAGGCTGGACTCGTCGCCCTCTCCGCCGCCTACGTCAGCGCCAGCGCCCGGGGCGTCGTCGTGACCATCACCGCTGCCGTCGGTGCTCCCACGACCGGCCACGACGTCATGCCCCGGCGCCGGGCACGAACTGCCGGTCAGTTCGCAGATCGCGCCCCGGATCTCCGCAGTGAGCTGCCTACCGGTTCCGGTGGCCATCAGCCCGCCGACGAGAGCGACGACCACCAGGACGAGGCCCAGGTACTCCAGCGCGGTCTGCCCGCCGTCGCGGCGGAACTTCATCATCCGGCCAAAGCTGAACAGACGCTGCTCGTCCCGTTGCTCCAGGCCGCTCCGGAACCACCGACGGCTCGCCGGACGGCACAGCAGCACGATGGCGGCCACCGGTAGCACCAACCGCGCAACGCCCTGGACCCCGCCGCTACTCAACTCCGCGAGGGCTCCGATGGCTATCCACGCCTGAATGGCGAGGAGCCCGTACCAGACGCGGACGCCGCCATGACGGACGTACAGCGACAGCACGAAGGCGCCGACGCCGGGTAACGACGCGTAGAGCAACAACCCGAGCAGGTACCCGTCGACCGCGCCCACGGTGGACGCCGTCGACAGGGCCTGGATCGCGCCCACCAGGGTGGCCACAAAGAGAACGTGAAGAAGAATCAGCCCCGCCTGCAGAGGCCGCGGCATCAACTTCCCGCCCGAACCCGAACTCTCTGCGGCAGCGCTTACATCAAGGCCAACAGGGACCGCGCTTCTTCGTATGCCGGACAAAAGCAGTCCCCTACCTCGTGAGTGGGCGGAACGCGCGACAGGTCAGTCAGTCCGCGTATGCGACCACACGAGCAGGGGACACGGCATGGGCCCCAGGACCCAATGCAGGGCTCAAAGCATCTGTTTTTGAGCCCAGTTGAGCCAACTTGATCCCATCACAGCCCTCCCATCTCCGTCCCATGAGCACCTGCCGACCAGAAGTCGGAGTGGATGTTGGGGCGGGGGATGAGCTCCACTCCCTCATACAGGGGCGCTGTCGCCTGACTGGTGGAGTCGGCCACTTTGGACTCACGAACACATGGCGTGTCTACCTGAAAGAAGGCTTGCCCTTTGCCTCCGATGCGTAGTCTCACACCGAACCCGTCTCTCGTTCGGGCATAGATGGCCGGAAATTCTGTATCGTTATTGATGACCGTCATGCGATATCCGCTCTTGCGCCAGAATCGATCCACCACCCCCAAAAGATTCCCCCTCCTCGCGGCGGAAATATCCGTCATGACGACGCGCCGGCGTGACACATCGCAACTACCTACGGTCGTAGGCCCATGCGTCCATCGCAACTCCGGCCGAATCTCCAGGAGCACGGAATCAAGAATCTCATCCGATCTTTCTGCAGCGTCTTGCATATCCATGCCTGAACCTCTATTTGCTACACACCCAACTGCTGCCAGGGTGATACATACGACGGCCACCACAGGACGAATTAGACGCCTCAACGCGCACTCTCCTGCTTAACCCTATGACCAGATCCTGCGACGACCATCGCGATGCTGTCAGCCGATGCAGAGTCCAACTCCGGATCGAAATACTGCGAGTGCGCATCGATGGAAACACCACCAAGACCGACCACCGGCGGTCCCGGATCCACTGCAAAGCGCCGCGCACCAAACTCTTCACTTGCTGGGTCTTCCCCGAACCACAACCCCTCTCCTCCCGGATCAACCACATCTACTACCAGTGCCCCCGCCGGTCCGAACCCGCTCCCCGCCGCCCCGAGCAACGCGTTTTCCTTGGATGGCAGGTGAGTCACAACATCGTTTTCTGCAGCACCAACGAACACGTGCTCCCTCCCGACCTTCAGATCCTCCGCACGATCCACGCCAAGGCCTGGGCTGCCAACCAGGACGATGTCATCGACCCCAGGAATCCCATCGCCTTGCTGCGTGGCGGCTCCGACCGTTCTCGAACCATATGAGTGTCCGATAGCCGTCATGTGCGGGTCACCGTGATCGTTCGATACAGCCAGCCCGGACATGAACCCGTGGAACGCTCGACCGCCGGTTTCCGCTCTGTCGGTGCCGGCGACAGCCAAACTGCTCAGCCCGTCCGGACTCTGAGGCGCGTCATACCCCAGCCAGACAATCGACGCAGTGGATTCATCAATCTCTCTCGCCGCTAAGGCCGTGTCACGCGCCCGCTTCATATCCCCCTTCGCAAACTCCTCATCCAGCGACGTATTGAGCCCCGGAACATAAGCCGCCACATTCCGCGCCGTATCCGGATTCCCGTACGAGACGATCGCCCGACCGTTCCCCTGATCCCCGATCCCGAGCAGGTACATGGGCGGCTCCCCCGCCTTCGGCACCACCCGCAGTTGCCGGTCGATCTCCCGCAGCGCCGCAAGCTTGGTCGTCGAGTCGTCGTCGTCCCGGCCCTCCAGCTTCCCCATCAACAGCTGCAGGTTGTCCCGGTTCGCCGCGTCCCGTACCAAGGCCGGGATCCCGTCCAGGTTCCCGATCTGATCCGGGTACACCGCGAGGTATTCCTCGCGCTGCTCGTCCGTCAGGCCGGCCCACCACGCCTTCCGCTCGGCCGGACTCGCATCGTGCGGGATCGCGTTCTTCAGGTAGCCGCGCGCCGCATCCCGCACCGCCGCCGCATCGGCCGCTGCGTCCGTCCACGTCGCCGCAGGAACACCGAGGCCCTCATGTGCCTTCAGCGACCTCAGGATCCTGGTGTACCGCCAGTCCGCGTCGGCCGCCGTCCGTACGGCCTGCGCCACCCGGTCCGCGATGTCCTGGGCCTTGCCCGCGTTCGGGTTGGGCGCGACGAGTCCCGAAGGAGTGACCATGCCCGGATTCGGGACCCCGGACGTCGTCCCGCCCGCCAGCGGCTTTCCGTCTACCAGGCCCTCACCCGCCGCCGGATACGTCACCGATCCATCCGCGTGCACCGTGAACTTCAGTGCCGCGGCATCGTCCAGCGCCCCCTCCAGCACCCGCTGCTGGGTCTTGATCTCATGGGCCAGGCTGTTCAGCGTGGTCCGCAGCAGCCCGCACTCGGTGTAGATGTACTGGAAGTTCGTCCCCAGCCGGCGCAGCCGCCCCAGGGCCGCGCCCACCGCCTCCCCCTTCTGCGTATCGCTCAGCCCGGGCAGGAACTGGCCCTCGATGCGGTCCCGGGCCGCGTCGGCACGGTTGCTCACCCGGCCCCAGCCGTCCGCGGCCTCCTCCAGCTCGGCGCACTTCACCTCACGTAACGCCGCCCAGGTCAGGGCGGAACCCGCGCCGCCGCTCACCGCGCCCCGCCCACGCTCCGCGACTTCACCCCGTCGAAGCCGCTCTTCACCGCCTCGTTGGTCTGCGCCTGGCCTCGGACGACCGCCCGAAATTTCCCGGCGAGGCTCCCGCACTCGCCGCGCGCCTCCTCGATCCGGCGCTCCCACGAGGCCTGCACGGTACGCAGTTCGGCCAGCGCGGACAGCGCTCCGGCCCCGGCGATCAAGCCCTGATGCGCCGCCTGCAGTTCGCCCTTCACCGGCCCGAGCAGCGTGACCAGCTGATCGGCTCCACCGGCGGCCCGCAGCCACGGGCCACCCCTGTGCAGGAGATCCCCGCCCCCGGCCCCGCCCGCCGGGCCTGCCGGCGCCCCCAGCCGCTCCCAGCCGTCGTTCGGCTGCCCGACCACGGTCACTCCACCCACACCGCTCACCCCGTTCTCCTGATCGTGGAGCGGCACTGTGCCAAATCCGCGGTGCGCGACATGCCGTAGGTCAACACCCCGGGCCCCGGCTCCGCAGGCACCCGGGTCCCGTGGTTCCCGGCCGGACGAAGCAGAGGCCCCGTTCCCGTGGAGCCGCGCGGTTCACCCGAACGAAGGGGGAAGCGCGCACGACCACAGGCGCGAACACACACAGACCGAAACCGACACCGGCACTGGCACCGGTCGCAGGGCGCTGATCGCTCGCACCGAGCTCAGGGTCGAGGCCCTCTCCGCCGTACGGCGGAGGCCCCGCCCTCGACCTCGTACCGCGGAACAGCACAGTCGGGAACAGAAGCTGACGTCCCGCCATGGCAGCGGAACCACGATGGAACGCATGCGAACCCGGACGGAACAGCACACCGGCTCCACCCCCGCATCCCCTCCCATGCCTCCCACAACCCCGTTCCCGGCCCCGCCTCCGCCCCGGTGGGCGGTCCGCGCCGCGCAGTTGATCGCGCTGATCGTGCTGCCGACCGGGCTGTGGCGGCTGGCGATGGTGTGCGGGTTCCCGTCCGGATACACCGAGGCGGGCTTCGTACCGTTCGACACCCCGGGCGCCAAGCTCTGGATGCTGACGCTGAGCGTCGCCTCCGAGCTGCTCGCCCTGCTGGCCCTCGGCCTGGTGCGGCCGTGGGGCGAAACGGTGCCCCGCTGGGTACCCGTCATCGGCGGACGCCCCGTCCGCCCCTTGGCCGCCGTCGTGCCGGCCGCCGCCGGGGCCGTCGCGCTGACGGCGCTCTGGGCCGCGATGCCGTTGTGGTGGACGTACCCCCACGCAGATATGACGCCTGCCGGCCGCCTCCTGGTCGGTGTCATCTACCAGCCGCTCGTCCTCTGGGGACCGTTGCTCGGGGCCGTCACCGTCTCCTACTACCGCCGCACCCGGCCGGCCCGGCGTCGCACCGATCGCTGACTCGTCGGCCGAAGAAGAGCAGGATGCCGACCGGCGCACCGACGGCTCTCGAACGGCGCATACGAACACGCCGTGCCTCCGCGAACGCTGCAACCGCATCAGAACCCATGGCCACCGTCGTTGCTCCTGGTCACAGCCCGTGATACACAGAGTAACCAGGCATGTGCGCGAAGAGCCTGGACGAGTCGCAGGTCAGGGCGGCCGCCCCGGTCAAACGTGCGAGATCCGGGTAAAGAGACCCGCGAAGGCGTCGTGCGAGCGCGGTTTCATCAGCGAAGATAGAAGGCGACCCATGCCGGACGGCACGGGCAGCGAACTACCCAACAGGGGCGGTGACTTACATGATCCTGGCAGCAGAGAAGGGCGACATCACCACCATCATCGGCGGAATCGCTCCGGACTGGGGGCCGTTCGGGACGCTGGGCAACGAGGCGCGCATCATGATCGAGGTGGTGATGGCCATCGCGATTCTGCTCTGCCTCGGCATCGCGATCTGGGGCGCGGCGAAGCAGCGCATCGGAGCGACGGCGCTGCGCGACACCTTCAGCGCGGAGCAGGGCAAGGGCCTGATCGTGGCGGGACTGACAGGGGTCTTCATCATCGGCTCCCTGGGAACCCTGTTCACCATCGTGTACGGCATGGCCGTCTGACCCACCGTCGGCCAGCTCCCACCGGGCCGTCCCAGCCCGTTCCCCTCCATCCGCCCGTCGCGCCCACCGGCTGAGGTTGCGTTTCCCTGATGTCGAGTCACCACACCGCGCTCAAGCGGCACCCAGCAGAGCTACCGTCATCCTGCGCGGATCCGCACACGACCGAGGGGGCGAACGCGGCATGAGTCCCGGTGACGAGCACGACTACCGCGGCAAGGACCAGGGGAACCGCCCGGACGATCCTTACAGCACCCTCGGCGGCACGCGTCAGACCCGTACCCGTCTCCCCGACGGCGACCCGGGCCACCCCCACGCGCGCCGCCCCGTCCGCAACTCCCGCTCTCTCGTGACGATCACCGGCATCGTGGTCCTCCTCGTCGCTGCCATCGCCTTCGCCAACCGCGGCGGTGGCAGCGACGACAGCGCCTCCCCGGGCGCCAAAAGCCCCGGAACCGCAGGAAGCGCCCCCACCGCTGCTACGGGCACCAAGCCCGTCGAGGGCAAGAACGGCACCATCGCCTCCGGCTTCGCCCAGGATGAACAGGGGGCGCAGAGCGCGGCGGCGAACTATGCGGTGGCGCTGGTATCCGCAGAAATCCTCAAGCCTGAGCGACGAGCAGAGATCGTAAACCGCATCTTTACTGCAGGTAAGGCCATCGAGCTCGAAGAGAAGTTTGATCAGGCGTATGACAAGGAATTTCTCGACAGAGTCGGCTTGGACGAAAATGGCAACGCTCCTGACGGACTGACCTACATTTCGAGAACAGCTCCCGTCGGAACCAAAGTAACCGGATACGCAGCGTCAACCGCCACGGTCGAGGTCTGGTGCACTGGCGTATTCGGCACGGCCGGTGTCAGCTCTACCAATCCCGTGAGTAATGACTGGTTCACTATGTCGCTGAAACTTCGCTGGGTCGAAGGCGACTGGAAGGTCGAAAGCTTCACCCAGAAAGACGGTCCTGCTCCTGTGAACATGGATCGCACTGCTTCAAGCGCTGACGAAATGGCGGAGGCAGTAAAGGAGTTCGGGGGGTTCACCTATGCTCGCTAAGCCGCGGCAGGCAGCCACAGTGGCTGTCTCGCTCACGGGAGCCCAGACGGTCATGACCGTCATGGCAGGTCGTGTCGCTGCTGCTCCCACTCCAACACCAACGCCGTCCGACCAGGATAGATGCGACCTGATTGTCGGCCCCGCCAAGGACTACTGCGAAGGCGGCGA
The DNA here is from genome assembly GCF_042718715.1 of Streptomyces sp. NPDC058576. Lineage (NCBI taxonomy): Bacteria > Bacillati > Actinomycetota > Actinomycetes > Kitasatosporales > Streptomycetaceae > Streptomyces > Streptomyces sp. NPDC058576. Next base: position 221,695 of record NZ_JBHXPF010000007.1, read on the forward strand.
AGGGGCCGGAGCCCGCACCCAGGACGTCCCCTCCATCGACGCCACCGACCCCCTCTCCTCCCTCGCCCGAGGCTGCGCCGACGCCGCCTCCTGGATCGTCGGCAAGCTCAGCGAGGCCGTCGAGTCCACGGCCAACGTCGACTTCACGAACCCCAAGTTCCTTCAGCAGTACGCCGTCATCTTCGCGGCCTCCACCATCCTCACCCTCGTCCTCTGGCTCCTCGCCGTGGCCAAGCGCGCCATCCGCGGCGTGCCCCTCACCACCGCGATCTCCGAGGCCGTCGGCTTCCTCTGGCTCACCGTCCTCGCCTCGGCCTTCACCCCGCTGATCCTTTACACGATCGTCTCCGCCACCGACGGCGTCACCGAGGTCATCTCCTCCGCCACCGGCGGCCAGACCGACGTCTTCTTCGGCTCGTTCGCCGAAGCCCTCAAGAAGGGCGAGGACATCGGCGGCGGACCGATCATGCTGATCGTCGTCTCGCTCGTCTCGATCCTCGCCGCCGGCATCCTGTGGCTGGAACTCGTCATCCGCGCCGCCCTGCTCTACGTCGGCGCGCTCCTCGGGATCGTCGTCTACGCCGGCCTCGTCGACAAGAACATGTGGGGCCACGTCCGCCGCTGGGCCGGCATCATGATCGCGGTGATCATGGTCAAGCCGGTCATCGTCATCGTCCTCGGCCTCGCCGGAGCACTCTCCGCGGGCGACGGCCCCGACGCCTTCTCCGCCGTCGTCTCCGGCCTCTCCATCATCCTGCTCGCCATCTTCGCCTCCGCCATGATCTACCGCTTCGTCCCCGGCTTCGGCGACGAGATCCAGGGCGCCCGCACCAACCGCAAGCAGGCCACCGACGGCTCCCAGGCCGCCGCCCTGATCAGCTCCCCTGCCGCCCTCGTCTCCCAGGGCATCAAGACCCACAGCGGCCGGAACGACCAGAACAGCGGCGGAGGCGCCCGCCCCGCCAACCCGGCCAGCGGCGGCGTCGCCGCCCACAGCTCCCGCACCTCCGGCGGAGGCGGCGGCGGGGTCGGCGGCGGATCTGTCCCCTCCGCCGCACCCTCGCCCCGCAGCGGGTCATCACCCACCTCCGGGACCCCCCACAGCAGCCGCTCTTCCCGAGGCGGAGGCGGCTTCGGCACCACAGGTAACTCGAGCACAGGAGGTGGAGGGCGTTGACGACCCAGTCCCACACGATGACGCCCCGCCGCACGTATCTCATCGGCCGCGCCCGGCCGAACGCGATCGTCGGCAAGAACCGCGAGACCGGCGAGATCGCCCTGATCATCGTCGGCGCGTTCCTCGGCATGATGAGCGGACTCCTCGTCCCCGTCCTCTCCCTCCGCATCGTCTGCCTCGTGGGCTTCCCGATGCTGGCCCTCGCCGTCGTGTACGTCCCGTACAAGGGCCGGACCTTCTACAAGTGGTTCGAGATCAACCGCAGCTTCAAGCGCTCCGTGCGCCGCGGCACCGCCTACCGCTCCAGCGCCATGGAAGCGGGCGTCAGCGCCGACGGCCGCGAGGTCGAGATCGGCCCGCCCCCGGGCATCGGCCGGATCAGCTGGCTCGCCGCCCCGTTCGGCCCCGACGAGATCGCCGTACTCCTCCACGCCGACCGGCGCACCGTCACCGCCGCCATCGAGATCGAGGGCCCCGGCGTCGGCCTCCGCGACAGCGAGGACCAGGAAGCCCTCGTCGACCGCTTCGGCACCCTCCTCAAGCACGTGGCCAACGGCGACGGCTTCGTCACCCGCCTCCAGATGCTCGCCCGCACCCTCCCCGCCGACCCCGACGCCCACGCCAAGGACGTCGCCCAGCGCGGCGACAAGGCGTCCCCCGGCTGGCTCCAGGACTCCTACGACCAACTCCAGTCCATGGTCTCCACCTCCAGCGAGCAGCACCGCGCCTACCTCGTCGCCTGCATGCACTACAGCCGTGAACTGGCCGCCGAGGCCAACGCCATGGCCCGAGCCGCCCGCCCCCACGGCGGCCGCAAGCTCGACCGCGACGCCGGCCTCGCCGTCGTCATGGCCCGCGAGCTCACCGACATCTGCGCCCGCCTCGCCGAGGCCGACATCCGGGTCCGCCAGCCGCTCGGCCAGAGCCGCGTAGCCTCCCTCGTGCACTCCATGTACGACCCCGATCACCCCATCGACCACATCCAGGCCATGACCAAGCGCAACGCCTGGCCCGCCGAACTGGACGCGGTCGAGCCCACGTTCCTCCAGGCCAAGACCCGCGAGTCCACCACCCGCGCCCCCTGGTGCCACGCCACGGCCTGGGTGAAGGAATGGCCGATGACCCCGGTCGGCGTCAACTTCCTCGCCCCGCTCCTCGTCCACACCCCCGACGTCATCCGCACCGTCGCCGTCTGCATGGACCTCGAACCCACCGAGGTCGCCATCGAACGCATGCTGACGGAGAAGACCAACGACGACGCCGAGGCCAGCCGTCAGGCCAAGATGAACCGCACCGTCGACCCCCGCGACATCGCCGCCCACGGCCGGCTCGACCAGCGGGGTGAAGATCTCGCCAGCGGTGCGGCCGGAGTCAACCTGGTGGGGTACATCACGGTGTCGTCCCGTTCACCCGAGGCCCTCGCCCGCGACAAGCGCACGATCCGCGCCTCGGCCGGCAAGTCGTACCTCAAGCTGGAGTGGTGCGACCGCGAACACCACCGGGCCTTCGTGAACACGCTCCCGTTCGCCACGGGCATCCGCCGCTGACGCCGCACCACCTCCGACCAGAGCTCCACCACCCGCCGGAAGAACCGCGACAAGAGAGGGCACCCCCACCATGCGAGACCCCCTGTCCGCATTGTCGGATGCCTTCACCTCCTTCCTCTTCGGCAAGGTGGAGACGACCCGCCTCCCCGTCCGTACGTCCACGGGCCAGGCCCAGGCCGTCTACCTCCCCACCGCCGCCCCCGGCCTCGGCGACTCCGGCGTGATCATCGGCCGCGAGGTCTACAGCGGCAAGGGCTACATCTACGACCCCTTCCAGCTGTACGGGCAGCAACTTCCCGCCCCCCACTGGCTCGTCCTCGGCGAGTCCGGCAACGGCAAGTCGGCGCTGGAGAAGACGTACGTCCTGCGCCAGCTCCGCTTCCGCGACCGCCAGGTCGTCGTCCTCGACGCCCAGGGCGAGGACGGCGTCGGCGAGTGGAACCTCATCGCCCAGGAGCTGGGCATAACCCCCATCCGTCTGGACCCGACCGCAGCCCTCAACGGCGGCATCCGGCTCAACCCCCTCGACCCCTCCATCACCACCACCGGCCAGCTCGCCCTGCTCCGCACGATCATCGAAGTCGCGATGGGCCACGGCCTCGACGAGCGGTCCGGCTTCGCGCTCAAGGTGGCCCACGCCTACGTGACCGCGACCATCACCGACCGCCAGCCGGTCCTGATGGACATCGTGGAGCAGCTGCGCCACCCCGAGCCCGAGTCCGCCGAGGCGATGAACGTCGACATAGACGATGTACGGGCCTGGGGCCTGGACGTCGCCCTCGTCCTGGACCGGCTGGTCGACGGCGACCTGCGCGGCATGTTCGACGGCCCCACCACCGTCGGCATCGACCTCGACGCGCCCCTCATCGTCTTCGACCTCTCGCACATCGACCGCAACTCGATCGCGATGCCGATCCTGATGGCGATCGTCGGCGTCTGGCTGGAGCACACCTGGATCCGGCCCGACCGCAAGAAGCGCATCTTCCTGGTCGAGGAGGCGTGGCACATCATCAACTCCCCCTTCGTCGCCCAGCTCTTCCAGCGCCTCCTGAAGTTCGGACGCCGGCTCGGCCTGTCCTTCGTCGCCGTCGTCCACCACCTCAGCGACGTGGTCGACGGAGCCGCGGCCAAGGAAGCGGCGGCCATCCTGAAGATGGCCTCCACCCGCACGATCTACGCGCAGAAGTCGGACGAGGCCAGAGCCACCGGCCGGGTCATCGGGCTGCCCCGCTGGGCCGTCGAGATCATCCCGACCCTCACACCCGGCATCGCCGTCTGGGACGTCAACGGCAACGTCCAGGTGGTCAAACACCTGATCACCGAAGCCGAACGCCCCCTGGTCTTCACCGACCGCGCCATGACCGAGGGATCGACGGACGACCTGCTCCCCGAGGACATCCGCGCCGCCGAACTGGAGGCGGAGCAACGGGCGGCCCGGATGGAGAACCAGCAGCGGATGAACGAGTCGTCCCGGTCGACGGTGGCATGACATGGCACGCCAGGCTCCACGGGGCGGGGGCCGGGGCCCGGCCCATCACGACGGACACGACCAGCGGCCCCAGGGCGGCGGCGGCATCCCGGACGGCCTGCTGATCGGCCTCCTGGCCCTCTTCCTCGCGGCCACCCTGGTCGCCTGGACGGCCACCGGCCTGGCCGGGCTGCTCGCCCACGGGGCCTGGCCGGACGGCGTCACGTTCACCCGCTCCCCCCTCGCCCTGCGCGAACTGGCCACCGCCCCCCAGGACCTCCCCGCCGCCTGGCCGCAGACACCCCCGGCCCAGCTCTCCGGGTACGGGCTGTTCTGGGGCCTGTTCATCGGCGGACTGCTGGTGCTGTTGGTCCTCACGGTGTTCACCCTCGGCGTCGTGGCCCGCGGTCGCGCCGTACGGGAACGACGCCGCGAGGAACGGGCCTACGGGGCACACGAGCAGCAGCTCGCCACAGAGAAGCCCGCACCGACACTGCCGACCCCGGCACCAGCGCAAGAGCCGAACCAAGCACCAGCGCAAACATCAGCACCGCCCACACCCACACCCACACCCACACCCACACCAGCACCAGCACCAGCACCAGCACCAGCACCAGCACCAGCACCAGCCACACCCCACCACACAGCCGCAAGCGCAAGCGCACCCGGGAGCACCCCCGCAACCGAATACGCGCCCGCGCCCCAGTACCGGCCCCCGTACCCGCCCCCGTACCCCGAAGGAAGCGCCCCCCTCCTCCCCTCCCCCCGCACCCCCCTCCTCGTCTACGCCCCCGCCCCCGCCCGGCGCCCCACCGTCGTCCAGGCCATCCGCGACGCCGAAGGCCCCGCGCTCGTCGTCACCTCGGACCCCACCGTCTGGTCCGAGACGAAGGACGCCCGCGGCAAGCTCGGCCCGGTCCTCGTCTACGACCCGGGCCACCTCTGCGACACCCCGGCCCGCCTCCACTGGTCGCCCACCGCGGGATGCGAGCTCCCCGACGTCGCCGCCGCGCGCGCCGCCGCTCTGCTCGTCCCGGTACGCCCGCAGGCCCGGATCGACGCGGCGGTGGCCGACACGGCGCAGACGCTCCTCCAGTGCTGGCTGCACGCCGCCGCGGTGGACGGCCGCCCCTTCCGCCAGGTCCTCCGCTGGGCCTCCGGGTCCGGCGCCCACGAACCGGTACGCCTCCTCCGTACGCACCCCAAGGCCGCGTCCGGACTCGCCGGGCTGCTGGAGTCCGCCCTCACGGCCTATCCCGAACGGCGCGAAGTGGCACAGGAACTGACGGTACGGGCGTTCGCCGCTCTGTCCACGGTGCACATCCGCGAAGCCTGCACGGCGAACCGAGCCGATTCCCTCGCGCTGGATTCTTTCGCCGTCGAGGGGGGAACGCTCTACCTGGTGGGCGAGCCCATCGAGGATCCCCGCTCCCGTCCCGGCGCGATGCCCCTGCTCACCGCGCTGGCCGCAGACGTGGTCGAGCACGGCCGCCGCATGGCCGCACGGTCAACCGACGGTCGGCTCGACCCACCAATGACGCTCGTCCTCGACGACGTCGCGGCCGTCGCGCCCCTTCCCCAGCTCCCGGAGCTGCTGGCGACAGGCCAGAGTCGCGGCATGCCCGCCCTGGTGCTGCTCCGCTCCCGGGAACAGGGCCGGGCCCGCTGGCAGGAAGACCTGCGCACCCCCACCCCGGGCATCGGCTAGGCGACAGACCCAGGGCGGCCCGCTCTCTACGTTTCCCGCCCGAGGACGTACTCCAGCTCCCATGCGCCCCGGCCGCCCGGCGCCGGAATCCGCTGCCCGGAGGGGACGAATCCGAACCGCCGGTAGAAGGCGGCGGCCCGCGGGTTCTTCTCGTGCACGTAGAGGCGCACCCGCTCCATCCGGGGCGCGGACAGCGACCAGGCCCACGCGACGGCCTCACGGAACAGCGCGTCGGTCACCCCGGTCCCGCGCACCTCGGGCCGGACGAACACGCCGACCAGGTGCGCCTGGTCCACCGCGGGGGCTTCCCCGAAGCGCACCTCGTCATCCGGACTCTCGACGAGTACGGTCACCGACCCCACCCACGCCCCGTCGGGCGACTCCGCGACGAACTGCCGGACACGGCCGCCCCCGCCCTCGGCCGCCGCGGCGGCACGCTCCTGCCAGAAGACGTCCGGCCTCGCCGCAGCGTCCTCGTACGACTCCAGGAACGCCACCGGGGCCGCCGGGTCCCGCAGAGCGTCCAGCCGCAACTGCCTGACCTGCGGCCATTCATCGGCCCGCACAGCACGCATCACATAGTCCATGTCCCGATCCTCACCCCGGCCCGCCCCACGTTCAACCGAGTACTCCCCTGCCCCCGCGCCCAGAGCCCGTCGTACCCGGGTACTACGCCCGGCTCCACGTCCAGCCCCCGGTCGGACGACCGCGCCCAGCCGGCTCCGTAGCGTCGAGCGCATGATCACCGCACACGGCCTCACCAAACGGTACGGCGACAGAACCGTCGTCCAGGACCTCGACTTCACCGTCCGCCCCGGCACGGTCACCGGCTTCCTCGGCCCCAACGGCGCGGGCAAGTCCACGACCATGCGCATGCTGCTCGGCCTCGACGCCCCGACGCACGGCCGTTCCACCGTCAACGGGCGCTCCTACGCCTCCCACCCGGCACCCCTCACCCAGGTCGGCGCCCTGCTGGAGGCCCGGTCCGTGCACCCGGGCCGGTCCGCCCTGAACCACCTGATGGTCCTCGCCCACACCCACGGCATCCCGCGCCGCCGCGTCGAGGAGGTCATCGACCTCGCCGGGCTGACCGATGCGGCCCACCGCCGAGTGAAGGGCTTCTCCCTGGGCATGGGCCAACGGCTCGGGGTCGCCGCCGCACTCCTCGGCGACCCCGCCACCGTCATCCTGGACGAGCCGGTCAACGGCCTGGACCCCGAGGGCGTCCTGTGGATCCGCACCCTCCTGACCTCCCTCGCCGCCGAGGGCCGCACGGTCCTCGTCTCCTCCCACCTGATGAGCGAGATGGCCCTCACCGCCGACCACCTGATCGTCATCGGCCGCGGCAGGCTGCTCGCCGACACCACGGTGGCCGAGCTGATCCGGTCGGCGGGCGGGGAGTCCGTCAAGGTCGTCACCCCGCAGCCGGAGGAACTGAGCGCACAGCTGACGGCCCCGGGCGTGACCGTCACCGCCACCCCCGTCACCACCACCCATGTCACCGCCACCGAGACCCCGGCCCACGAACTCCGGATCCGCGGAACGGACGCCGCGCACATCGGGGGCGTCGCCGCCGCGCACGCGATCACTCTGCACGAACTGACGCCACAGACCGTGTCCTTGGAGCAGGCGTTCATGGACCTCACCCAGGAATCGGTGGACCACCGCTCGCACCATCACCCCATCGGAGCAGCAGCATGACCACGACCCACCCCACCCCACAGCCCCCGAACCGGATCACACCGTCATCACCAGCACCCTCGCCCTTTCCACCACCATCGCCGTACCGCATCACCCCCACCCGCATCCTGCGCTCGGAATGGCACAAGCTCCGGTCCCTGCGGTCCACCTGGATCACCGTCATCTCGGCGGTCGTCATGGTGCTGGGCGTCGGCCTGATCATGGGCGGGACCTACACCTCCGGCGGCGGGGACTCCGACGTCGACACGGTCGTCCTAACGCTGTACGGCAGCATGCTCGGCCAGCTGTGCCTGATCGTCCTGGGCATCCTGATGACCGCCGGCGAGTACGCGACCGGCGTGATCCGCTCCTCGCTCACCGCCGTACCCGCCCGGCTCCCCGTCCTGTGGGCGAAAGCCGCGGTGTTCGCCGCCACCGTCTTCACGGTCATGTTCGCGACGGCCCTGGTCACGTTCGCGGCGGCCCAGGCCTTCCTCCACGACACCGATCAGGCGGCCTCGTTCACCGACCCGGGCGTCCTGCGCGCCTTGGCCGGCAACGCCGGGGCCCTCACCCTGATGGGCCTGCTGGCGCTCGGCCTCGGCGCACTGCTGCGCTCGGTGCCCGGCGCGATCGGCGCGTTCATCGGCGGGGTCATGATCCTGCCGGAGATCCTCGGGATGCTCCCGTACGACGTCGTCGAGCGCGCCATCATGTACTTTCCCACCCAGGCCGCCGGCGCCCTGGGCTCCGCCACCCCCATCGAGGGCACCATCTCCCCCGGCCCCGCCCTGCTCGCCCTGTCCCTGTGGGCGGGCACGACACTGACCGCGGCAGCGCTGACGCTCAACCGCCGCGACGTCTGAACCACGAGGAGGACGACCAGGTGAGCACCGAGTGAGCGCCCGGGCGGGGGACCGCGACACCGAGGGCACGGCTCATCCCCCCACGCGGATCATCCGCGGCGTCCTGGACCGACTCCGCGCCTTCGACCGACGCCGGCCACGGGTCTGGGACGCGGCGGTGACCGGGTTCTGGGTCGTGGCAGCGGTACTCGACTACACCTCGGGCGGCTGGCGGCACACCGCCCGCGACGACGTGACGGCCCCCGAGTTCCTGGTGCTCCTGATGAGCCTCGGATTCTCGCTGCCGCTGCTGTGGCGCCGTACGCACCCCCTGGCCGTACTGCTGCTCATAGCCCCGATATCCCTCGTCAACATCTGGACGGGGGCCTTGGTGCAGGCCTCCCTCCTCCAGCTGGTCCCGGTCTTCCAGATCGTCCTGCGCTCCTCGTTCCGCACCGTCGGGGCCGCGTCCCTGGTGTTCCTCGCCCCAGTCCTGGCCGGCGGCGCCCGCATCCCCTCCAACTGGGGCCAGGAGGTGGTCTCGTACGCCTGGGGCCTGGTCTTCGTCGTGCTGCTGGGGATCGCGGTACGCACCCGGCGCGAGTACACCGAGGCCCTGGTCGAACGCGCCCACCGGCTGGAACACGAACGCGACCAGCAGGCCCGGCTCGCCGCCGCCGCCGAACGCACGCGCATCGCACGGGAGATGCACGACATCATCGGCCACAACCTGTCCGTCATCACGGGCCTCGCGGACGGCGGCGCGTACGCGGCCCGAAAGAACCCGGAACGCGCGGGGCAGGCGCTGGACGCCATCGGCACGACCAGCAGACAGGCCCTGTCCGAACTCCGCCGCCTCCTGGGCGTCCTGCGCGACGACCATCCCGACGCCGAACGCACCCCGCAGCCGACGCTCGACGAACTGGCCCCCCTCATCGAACGCGTACGCAGGGCGGGCCTGCCCGTCCACCTGGAGCTCCACGGCGAACCCCGCGCGCGGGCGCTCACCCCGGGCCGCCAACTCACCGTGTACCGGGTGGTCCAGGAGGCCCTGACCAACACCCTCAAACACGCCACCGCCTCCACAGCGACTGACCGGCCCCCGGAAGATGGCCACCACCCACCCCTGTCCGCGACGGTCACCCTCACCTACACACCCACCCACCTGGACGCCCGCATCACCGATACCGGCACCCGCACCCGCACCTCCGAGGAAGCCGGCCCGAACGCGGCCGGGAAGGAATCACCGCCGGCGGCCCAGGGCATCATGGGCATGCGGGAACGCGCCGCACTGTACGACGGCTCCCTCGAAGCGGGCCCGCTGCCGGAACACACCGGTTGGCAGGTACAGCTCCGCCTTCCCCTGGAGGACACGCTCTCGTGACGACCGTACTCATCGCCGACGACCAGTCCATGCAACGCTTCGGCTTCCGCATGCTGCTGGAGAGCCAGGACGACATGACGGTGGTCGGCGAGGCGGGCAACGGCACCGAGGCCGTCCATCTGGTCGCCCGCCATCACCCTGACGTCGTGCTGATGGACGTCCGCATGCCGGGCCTGGACGGCATCGAGGCGACCAGACGCATCATCACGTCGGGCGCCCGCACCCGGATCCTGATCGTGACGACCTTCGATCTCGACGAGTACGCGTACGACGGCCTGCGCGCCGGCGCCAGCGGCTTCCTGGTGAAGGACGCCCTGCCCGAGGAGCTCCTCGCCGGCATCCGCGCCGTGGCCGCCGGCGACGCGGTGGTCGCCCCCACCCTGACGCGCCGTCTCCTCGACGCCTACGTCCACCATCTCCCGGCCGTACCCGGCGCACGGGCCGCCTCGGACCCGCGCATCACCGCCCTGACGGAACGGGAACGCGAGATCCTCACCGTGATCGGCCAGGGCTGGTCCAACACGGAGATCGCCACCCGCCTCCACCTCGCCGAGTCCACGGTGAAAACGCATGTGACCCGCATCCTCGCCAAGACCGGAGCAAGGGACCGCGTCCAGGCGGTCATCCTGGCCTACGACACCCGCTTGGTCACCCCGATGTAGTCGGTACGCAGATCAATGGGATGGGCCCCCCTGAAAGGGCCCGGAACGCAGAAAAGCCCCGCACCAAAATGGTGCGGGGCTTTCCCAGAAAAATTGTTCGGCGGCGTCCTACTCTCCCACAGGGTCCCCCCTGCAGTACCATCGGCGCTGAAAGGCTTAGCTTCCGGGTTCGGAATGTAACCGGGCGTTTCCCTAACGCAATGACCACCGAAACACTATGAAATTTGAACACCGGATAACAACACGGCCGTTCGTTATTTCAGAACTAACACAGTGGACGCGAGCAACTGAGGACAAGCCCTCGGCCTATTAGTACCAGTCAGCTCCACCCGTTACCGGGCTTCCACATCTGGCCTATCAAC
>NZ_JBHXPF010000008.1:0-38152 GCF_042718715.1 Streptomyces sp. NPDC058576
GCCTCTCCGTGGGGGTGCTGGGGGGTCCGGGGGGGGGGGGGGGGCGCCCCGGGGGGGGGTGGGGGGGGCGGGTTCAACCCCGGGCCGGGGGGGGCCGCCCGTGGGGGCGTGCGCCCGCCGGACCGGCTGCCGTGGGCCCCGCTCGGGTCCACGGCGGCCGGTCTCGGGCCGTCCCCCTCGACCGGCCGGTCGGGGATACCGCCCGGAGTCAGGCTCCGGCGGCGATCTGCGCGAGGCGGCGGGCCTCGTCGCGGGTGACGCGGGCGATGGCGTCCTCGTCCACCGTGGTGAGGTGGTTGCCCTCGACGACCGGCTTGCCGTCGACGAGGGAGAGGGTCACCGGGGCGGCCGCGCCGAAGATGAGCGCGGTCACCGGGTCGGCGATCGAGGAGTGGGCCAGGGTGTCCAGCTTCCAGAGGACGAGGTCGGCGAGCTTGCCGGCCTCCAGGGAGCCGATCTGGTCGGCGCGGCCCAGCACCTGGGCTCCGCCGAAGGTCCCGAGGCGCAGGGCCTGACGGGCGTTCAGGGCGGCCTCGCGGTGGGCGCCGAGGCGGTTGATGAGCAGCGCGTTGCGCAGCTCGGTGTGGAGTTCGCCGGACTCGTTGGAGGCGGTGCCGTCCACGCCGAGGCCTACGGGTACGCCGGCGGCGAGCATGTCGGGGACGCGGGCGATCCCGGCGGCGAGGCGGGCGTTGGAGGACGGGCAGTGGGCGACGCCCGTACCCGTACGGGCGAAGGCGGCGATGTCCGAGTCGTTCATGTGGACGCAGTGCGCCATCCACACGTCGCTGCCGAGCCAGCCGGTCGACTCGAAGTAGTCGGTCGGGCCCATCCCGAACAGCTCCTTGCAGAACTGCTCCTCCTCGACGGTCTCCGAGCCGTGGGTGTGCAGCCGTACGCCCTTGCGGCGGGCCAACTCGGCTCCCTGGCGCATCAGTTCGGTGGAGACCGAGAAGGGCGAACAGGGGGCGACGGCGACCTGGGTCATGGCGTCGAAGGAGGCGTCGTGGTGCGCGTCGATCGTCGCCTCGGTGGCGGCGAGCGCGCCCTCCAGGGTCTCGACGGCGAAGTCCGGGGGCAGGCCGCCGTCCTTCTCGCTGCGGTCCATGGAGCCCCGGGCGAGAGTGAACCGTACGCCCATCTCACGGGCGGCCCCGATGATGGCGCCGGACAGGTCGCCGGAGTCCTTCGGGAAGACGTAGTGGTGGTCCATGGCGGTGGTGACGCCGCCGCGGGCCATCATGGCGAGCGAGCCCTGCGCGGCGGCGCGGGCCATCGGCTCGTCGATGCGCGCCCAGGTCGGGTAGAGGGCGACCAGCCAGTTGAAGAGGTTGTGGTCGGTGGCCAGGCCCCGGGTGATCCACTGGTAGAAGTGGTGGTGGGTGTTGACCAGGCCGGGCGTCGCCAGGTGCCCGGTGCCGTCGATGCGCCGGACGACTCCGGTCAGGCCCTCCGGGGCCTTGCCCGCGCCGACGGATTCGATGCGGTTGTCCGCCACGACGATGTACCCGGACGCGTACTCCGTGTCGTGGGCGTCGACGGTGGCGATCGAACAGTTCTCGATGATGATGCGCTGAGGGTCTGCCGAAGCTGCCATGGTGCTTCCTTCTTCTTTCTGTGGCGATGTGGGCACGGCAGGACCCTAGGAGGATTTGAGTGCCACAGCGGTGCGGCTGTGGGTGCCGAGATGGTGGAAGAACAGGTTGAGCACGACCGCGACCAGCGCTCCCGCGCTGATCCCGGAGCCGAGGACGGTCTGCGCCCAGGCCGGGAATCCGGCGTAGAAGGTGGGCGCGGCGAGCGGGATGATGCCCGCGCCGAGCGCGACGGCCACCAGGATGATGTTGGAGCTGTCGTCCAGGCCCGCCTCGGAGAGCGTACGGATGCCGCTGACCGCGATGGAGCCGAAGAGGACGATGCCGGCGCCGCCGAGGACGGGCATCGGGACGAGCGAGACGACCGCGCCGAGCACCGGGAAGGCGCCGAGGACCAGGAGCGCTCCGCCGGCGGCCGCGACGACGTACCGGCTGCGCACGCGGGTCAGCGAGACGACGCCGACGTTCTGGGCGAAGGCGCTGGTGGGGAAACCGCCGAAGACCGGGCCGAGGAGGGTGGCGATGCCGTCGGTGCGCAGCCCGCGGGTGATGGTGCGGCCGTCGGTGCGGCGGTCGCAGATCTCGCCGAGGGCCAGCATCCCGGCGGAGGACTCCGTCATCAGCACGAGCATGACGATGCAGAGGGAGAGGATCGCGGCGGGCTGGAACTCCGGCGCGCCGAAGGCGAAGGGGGTCGGCAGGGCGGCGAGCGGTGCGGACTTCAGCGCGGAGAAGTCGGCGAGTCCGAACGGGATCGCGGCCAGCGTGCCGACGAACATGCCCATGAGCAGGGCCACTTGCTTGAGGAAGCCGCGGCCGAAGCGCTGGATGAGCAGGATGACGACGAGGGTGAAGGCGGCCAGCGCCAGGTACTTCATGGCGCCGAAGTCGGCGGCGGTGGCGTCGCCGCCCTGTGCCCAGGCGACGGGCACGGGCATGAGGGTGACGCCGATGAGGGTGATGACCACACCGGTGACGAGCGGCGGGAAGAAGCGCAGCAGCCTGCCGAAGAAGGGGCCGACGGCCAGGCAGAAGACTCCGGCGACGAGCACCGCCCCGTAGATCGCGGGGAGTTGGTGGCCCGGTGCGCTGGTCTCGGCGATGGCGAGCATCGGCGCGATCCCGGCGGAGGATGCGGCGTTGACGAAGGGGAGCCGGTTGCCGGCGAAGCGGCCGAGACCGATCGTCTGGAGGATGGTGGCGAGTCCGGCGATCAGGAGGCTGGCCGCGATGAGCCGGGTCATGCCGGCGGTGTCCAGGCCGACGGCCTGGCCGATGATCAGCGGAGGGGTGACGACGCCCGCGTACATGGCGGCGATGTGCTGGAGAGCGGCGGGGACGAGCCGCGCGGGAGGAAGCTTCTCGTCGACCGGGTGAACTGCCGTGTCGGCGGCGGTGGTCGGTGAGGTTTTGCATGGGCCTTCTGCCGGCCCCGTTGCAGGCTGTGCCATGGGTGTTCCCTCCGGGATGACCGGCCCCCGCCCGTCTGTGGTCGGACGGGGGCCGGTTCAGTGCCGCGTCAGAGGTTGGTCATGTCGACCGGGATCTTCGGCTCGACGCCGTCCCGGAGCACGGTGGCCTCGATCAGACCGTAGGGACGGTCCGCCGCGAAGTAGACCTCGTTGTCGTTCTTGAGGCCGAACGGTTCGAGGTCCACCAGGAAGTGGTGGTTGTTCGGCAGCGAGAAGCGGATCTCGTCGATCTCGCTCCGGCTGTTGATGATGCGCGAACCCATCTGGTACAGGGTCTGCTGGAGCGAGAGGGAGTACGTCTCGGCGAAGGCCTGGAGCATGTGCTTGCGCGCCTGCTCGTAGGACTTCTCCCAGTTCGGCATGCGCTGCTCGTCGCTGGTCCAGTTGTAGCGCCAGCGGGCCGAGACGTCCGTCGCCAGGATGCGGTCGTACGCCTCCTTCAGCGTCGTGTACTTGTCCTTGACGTAGCCCCAGAACTCGGAGTTGGTCGAGTTCATCACCGTGAGGTCCTTGAGGCCCGAGATGACCTCCCAGTTCTCACCGTCGTAGGTGATCTGGGAGACACGGGTCTCCATGCCCTTGCGGGCGAAGGAGTGCCTGACCTCGTCGGCGCCGATGAACTTCGAGTTGCCGTCGGAGGTCGCGATGCGCTCCCAGCTGTACTCCTCGATCCGGATCCGGGCACGGTGGATCGGCTCCTGCGAGGAGACGAAGTGCCGGGCGAGGTGGATGCCGAACTGCTCGGCGGACTCGATCCCGTGCTCCTTGGCGAACGCGTACACCGTGTTCTTGGTGGTGTCGGTCGGCAGGACGTTGGCGTTGGAGCCGGAGTAGTGCACGTCGTCCATGTCGCCGGAGAGGGCGACCGAGACGTTCAGGTCCTTGATGTGGTGGGTGTCGCCGTCCCGCGTGATCTTGACGACGCGGTTCTCTGCTTTGCCGTACTGGTTCTGGCCGAGAATCGTGGGCATGTCGGTGCTAGCTCCCTCGGTAAACGGAGTAGCCGAACGGGTTGAGCAGCAGCGGTACGTGATAGTGCTCGCCCGGGACGACCGCGAAGGCGATCGTCACTTCCGGGAAGAACGCGCCGCTGTCCCTTACGCGGGGGGCGTCCTGCTGCGCCTCGGCTTGCTTCTTGGAAAAGTACGTCTCGGTGTCGAAGTCGAGACGCACATGGGTCGTGCCCTCCGGCAGCGCCGGGAGGTCCTTGCAACGCCCGTCCGCATCGGTCGCCGAGGCTCCGAGCGTCACGTACGGCGCGTCGCCGCCGCTGCGGGCGGCGAGCGAGACGGCGACGGACGCGGCGGGGCGGCCGATGCTGGTGTCCAGGATGTGGGTGGACACCGATGCGGTCGTGTCGGTACTCAAGACCGTCACTCTCCTAGATCTCAAGAGTCCTGTGCGGGAGCGCCCTCTGCGAGGGTCTCCGTCACGAGACGGGTCAGCCGGATGCGGTTGATCTTGCCCAGTTCGGTGCGCACGATCTCCTGCTCCTGCTCGGGCGAGTTCCCGATCCGGGACTTCACCGCGTCGCGCATCTGCTCACCGGTGGCGCCGGTGGCGCAGATCAGGAAGACATGTCCGAACCGCTCCTGGTAGGCCAGGTTCAGTTCGAGCATCTCGGTCTTGAGCTCCTCGGAGGCGCCGGCCATCCCCCGCTGCTCGCGGGAGGAGGTCGGGTCGCCGGGCTTCGGGCGGCCGATCGGCGGGTGGCCCGCCATCGCGTCGGCCAGGTCCGCCGCGGTGAGCTGCGCCGTGGCGGCGTCGCTCGCGGTGAGCAGGGCTTCTTCGGTGGCGTACGGACGCCCGGCGAGGATGGTGTCTCCCCAGGTCGCACTGGCACACACCTCGTGCAGTGCGGGGGTGGCCTCGCCGTCCGCCAGGGTGTTGAACCGGGTGAGGCCCGGTGTGGAGCTCGAAGTCACGGGAGCCTCCGTGGCTGTTTTTCGCTGTGCGTTGTTCGGGCTGCGGATAGCTAACGCCCTCCGCAACACGACGTCAACACTTTGTTGAAATCTCGCGAACGAAGAAAGCCGCCGTCCCGGCATGCGGACGGCGGCTTTCCTGTGCGTTCGGCGGTTTCGGCCAACTACTCACCCTTGGCCGTATGTTCCCTGTTGAGGTAGTTGTACACGGTGAACCGGGAAACGCCCAGGGCGCCGGCCACGGTCTCCACCCCGTGCCGTACGGAGAAGGCACCGCGTGCCTCCAGGGTCCGGACCACGCTCTGCTTGGCCTTCCGGTCCAGGTCGGCGAGCGGCATCCCGTGCCGTCGCTCCATCGCGGCGAGGATGTGGTCCAGCGAGTCGGAGAGCTGGGGCAGGCGTACGGCTATGACGTCCTGGCCCTCCCAGGCCAGCACCACGTCGTCCGGCTGGGCCTGCTCGGGGCCGAGCAGTTCGGCCCCCATCGCGTCGACGAGCGGCTTGACGGCCGAGACGAGGGGGTGGTCGACCGTTGCCGAAGGGTTATCCACCGCCGCCGGGGAACTGTCGACCGTTGCCGGGGGGCGGTCGGCGGAAGCGGTCATGACGCGTCCCCCTCGATCACGTTGACCTGGAGCGAGACCCGGGTGGCGCCCGAGGCCAGGGCTTGGCGCAGCAGGGCGTCCACGGCGGTGAGCACCTCGTCCGCGCCTCCTTCCGCGGTATTGCCGAAGGGGCCGACGTCGACGGCGTCCAGCTCGGCCCCCTGGATCACCTCTCGGGCCACCACCGCGTGGGTGGGCGCCTCGTCGAGATCGAAGGGCTCGGTGGTGAATTCCACCCTCAAGCGCACTGTGCCTCCCTGATGTCCTCGCCGCGGGTGCGGGCGCGCGGCTGGGCCACGACTGTAACCGCTGTACAGACCCCGGCCCGGTGCGCGCGGGGCCCCGACGGCGGTGATCACGCAAGCGGCAGGACGCAGACCGCGACCGGTGCGGGGAAGGGGTCGCCGGCGGCGGTCAGGGAGCCGTCGGGGCCGACCCCGAAGACGGTGACGGTGGCGGACCGCTGGTTGGCGGCGAAGAGCAGGGAGCCGTCCGGCGACAGGGCGAGCTGACGCGGCCAGTCGCCGCCGACGGGCACCGTGTCCAGCAGCCGCACGGCCGCCCCGTCGTCCTCCACGGCGTAACGGGTGAGGCTGTTGTGGCCCCGGTTGGCGAGGTAGACGTACGCCCCGTCTCCGGTGACGACCGGCTGGGACGGGTAGCTGGTGCCGGATCCCGTACCGGTGGGCTGTCCGGGCCCCGGGGTGAGGGCGCCGGTGGCGGGGTCGTACGCGCAGACGACCAGGCTGTTGTCCAGCTCGCAGGCCAGGTACGCGAAGCGCCCGCCGGGATGGAAGGCCAGGTGGCGCGGGCCGGAGCCGGGGGCCAGGGTGGCGCGGGAGACCTCGGTGAGCGTCCCGGCCGCCTCGTCCAGCGCGTACGTGTACACGGTGTCGGTGCCCAGGTCGACGGCGAGGATGTGGCCGCCGTCGGGGGCGGTGACGATCTGGTGGGCGTGCGGCCCGCCCTGGCCGGGGCCGGGCGGCGGTGAGCCGTGGGTGACCAGGTCGGTGCGCTCCCCCAGCGAGCCGTCCTCGGCGATGGGGTGCACGGCGACGCTGCCGGAGCCGTAGTTCGCGCTGAGCAGCCGGCGTCCGGACGGGTGGACGGAGAGGTGGGTGGTCCCGGAGCCGCCGGTGGGACGGCTGCCCAGCACCTCGTACGTCCCGTCCGGCGCGATGCTCACGGCGGTGACGGCCCCCGCCTCCTGCTCGGCGACCGCGTAGACGGTGGCGCCGGAGGGGTGGAGGGCCAGGTAGGAGGGGTTCTCGACGCCGGTGATCACGGGGCCCGGGGTGATCGCGCCGGTGCCGGTGTCGTACGCGGCGGTGCCGATGCCGGTGCCGCCTCCACCCTCGGAGGTGTACGTGCCGAGCAGCAGCGGGCGGGTGGCGCGCGGGGCGGGTGCGGGGGCAGGGCGGGCCGCGGCGCGGGCGGACGAGGCGAGGGCGGGGGTGGCGGCCAGGGCGGCTCCGGCCACCAGACCGCCGAGGAGGCCGCGGCGGCTGGGGAGCGCGGAGGCGGGACGCGAGTGAGGGGCGGGCCGGGGGGCTGGATTCATACGAGGCACCTCGTGTGGGGGTTCGGCTGCGTCGGATGCGTCCGCCACCCTGGCCCGCCGACACCCGACCGGCAAGAGGTGCAACGACAGTTGCATCCTGCGCAACGCGGATGCTGGCGGCGGTCCGGCCCCTGATCAGCCGCCCGCCTGGATGTCCCCCCTGGTCGAGGAGGCGATGGCGTCGCCGTGCGCGAAGTCGCCCGGCGGGATGCCCGGGTGGTGCCCGTCCCGGTCGGGGGCGACCTCGGCCGCCGGGCCTAGCGCCAGCCGGGAGACGATCCGGTAGCGGTCGCCCCGGTAGAGCGAGTGGACGTACTCCACCGGCCGGCCCGTGGTGTCGGAGGTCAGCCGCTCGAAGAGCAGCGCCGGGGACAGCTCGGGGACGTCGAGCAGCCGCGCCTCGGCGCGGGTGACGACGGTGGGCTCGATCGCCTGGACCGCCTCGTGGACGTGCACGCCGTGGGTGGCGCGCAGATGCTCGTACAGGTCGCCGCTCTCCAGCTCCTGCGCGCTGAGTCCGGGCACCAGCTCGGCCCGGATGTGCAGGTGCTCGATGGCCATCGGCGCGCCGTCGACCAGCCGCAGCCGCGCCACGTAGACGATCTCGGCGGCGGGTGACATGCGCAGCTTGCGGCCGACCCGGGCCCCCGCCTGGAGGGTGGTGAACTCCAGCAGCCGGCTCGACCAGGCGCCCGCCGCCTGCGGCACGCTCAGCGCCCGGTCCCCGGCGACCAGCTCCTGGGTGATCTTGGCGGGGGCGACGAACATGCCCCGGCCGTGCTCGCGCACCAGGAGCCCGGCGGCGACCAGCTCGTCGACCGCCGCGCGCACGGTGGGCCGCGACACGCCGAGCAGGGCGCACAGGGCGCGCTCCGAGGGGATGGCGTCCCCGGGGCTGCGCGATTCGATCAGCTCCAGCACGGCATCGCGGGTCCGCTCCCGTTTGAGCACCGTCCCCGGCACGTCCGCGTCCATGGTCTCCCCTCCCGACGACTCGACTTCCCTTACCAGTTGACCACCCCACGCCGCCAACTGGCCTGCTGGTCAGGTGAAGTGTAGCGCTCGCGAGGCCGCCATCGGTTGCTCACGTGACGACTAGATCACCAAATTGCCTTTGTACGCAGGGGGTTGACGACCCCATTGGTCTATGCCACCTTCGTCCACCACCGAGAGGCAAGCTGTCCAGTGAGCCTCACTGGTCAGGTGGTCAGGTCTCGTCAGGTCCGTCCGATCCATTCTGCTTCCGAGGTGAACCGTGAAGTACCGCTTGCTCGCCGGTGGGCCCGTGCTCGTCCTGACCGCCGCGCTCAGTGCCTGTAGTTCGTCGTCCGGGCCGGACTCCGGCAACGGGGACGGCCGGACGACGGTGGACGTCTGGCTGATGCGCGACAGCGTCTCGGCGCAGTTCCAGAAGGAGTTCACCGCGGACTTCGAGAAGCGCCACCCCTTGATCGACGTGAAGATCCAGATCCAGGAGTGGGACGGGATCGGCCAGAAGATCACGGCCGCCCTGGCCAGCAACGACGCCCCCGACGTCATCGAGGCGGGCAACACCCAGGTGGCCCAGTTCGCGGAGAGCGGCGGGCTGCTCGACCTCAGCGACCGCAAGGGCGAGCTGAACGGCGAGGACTGGCTGCGCGGCCTGGCCGAGCCGGGGTCGTACGAGGGCAAGCAGTACGGGATCCCCTACTACGCGGCGAACCGGGTGGTCGTCCACCGCACCGACCTCTTCGAGAAGGCGGGCGTCGACGCGGCGGAGATCAAGACCCGCGAGCAGTGGATCGACGCGACCACCGAGCTCAACAAGGGCGGCACGCAGGGCATCTACCTGCCGGGACAGATGTGGTACGCGCTGGCCGGGTTCATCTGGGACGAGGGCGGCGACCTCGCAGCCGAGTCCGGCGGGAAGTGGTCCGGCGCGCTGGACACCCCCGAGGCGCTGCGCGGCATGGAGTTCTACGCGGAGCTCCAGGCGCTCGGCAAGGGCCCCAAGGACTCCGACGAGGACGACCCGCCGCAGGCCGAGGTGATGGCCCAGGGACAGGTGGCCCAGGTCATCTCCACCCCGGGCGGGGCCAACGTCATCGCGGAGAACAATCCCGAACTCAAGGGCAAGCTCGGCTTCTTCCCGATCCCCGGCAAGACGGCGGACACGCCGGGCGCGGTCTTCACCGGAGGCTCCGACCTGGTCGTGCCGGCCGCCGCGGCCCACCCCGACGAGGCGGTCACCTTCATCAAGGAGCTGACCGGGGACACCTGGCAGAAGAAGCTCGCCGTCGCCATGAGCTATGTGCCGAACCGGACATCGCTGGCCTCTGCCGTGGCCGGCGACCCGGGGGCCGCCGCGATGGCGGTCGGCGCGGCCAACGGGCACGCCACGCCCAACACCCCGGGCTGGGCGGCGGTCGAGGCGGAGAACCCGATCAAGGACTACATGACGGCCGTGCTCACCGGGGGCGATCCGGCGAAGGAGGCGGCGAAGGCCTCGCAGGACATCACCCGGGCCATGAACGCCGGTTCCTGACCCCGCCCCCTCTCCCTCCCGGCCTCGAAAGGAGGCGTGCCGTGCCGGTCGTCGACCAACGGACCGCACCCCGCACACCCCGGCGGCGACCGGCAGCGCGTCTCGCCGTACGCAAGGCCCCGCCCCGGCGGCGGGGGTCCGGCCGGGGCCACCGCCTCTGGCCGTACGCCTTGGTCGCCCCGGCCGTCGGCGGCATGCTCTATCTGCTGGTCTACCCGCTGGCGCGGGCCGTCCTGATCTCGTTCCAGGACTTCCGGCTCCGTCAGCTGATCACCGGTGACGCGGAGTTCGTCGGGCTGCGGAACTATGCGACGCTGCTGACGGATCCCCGGTTCTGGGAGGTGGTCCGCCGCACCTTCCTCTTCATGGCGATCAACGTCGTCCTGATCATGGTGATCGCCACCGCGGTCGCCCTGATGGTGGAGCGGCTGGGCCGGATCGGGCGGACGGTGGTGCTGTGCTCGCTCGTGCTGGCCTGGGCGATGCCGGTGGTGGCGGCCACCACGGTCTTCCAGTGGCTGTTCCACTCGGAGTTCGGGATCGTCAACTGGTCACTGACCTCGCTCGGCCTCGACTCCTTCGACCGCTACCCGTGGTTCGCCAACGGCACCGCCGCCTTCGCGATCCTGGTGACGCTGATCGTCTGGCAGTCGGTGCCGTTCGCCGCGATCACGCTGTACTCGGCCCTGACCACGGTGCCCCTGGAGCTGTACGAGTCGGCACGGCTGGACGGGGCGGGCGCGGGGCGGATCTTCCGCTCGGTCACCTTCCCCATGCTGCGGCCGATCTTTCTGCTGGTCATCTCGCTGGAGGTGATCTGGACGTTCAAGGCGTTCGTCCAGATCTGGGTGATGACCCGGGGCGGTCCGGGCGACGCGACGACGATCCTGCCGGTCTACGCGGTGCAGACGGCCCTCTCCGGCCAGCGCTACGACCTGGGCTCCGCCGCATCGATGGTCACCGTGGTCCTGATGTCCGGGGTGCTCGTCCTCTACTTCCGCCAGATGCTCCGCCAGGAGGACGAGTCCCGATGAACTCACCTGTCGTACGTACCCGGCTCCGGCGGCTTCCGCTGAACATCGCCGCCGCCGTGACCGTCGTGATCTGTCTCTTCCCCGTCTACTGGATGATCTCCACGGCCTTCAAGCCGTCCAAGGACATCCAGTCCGCCGACCCGCGGCTCTTCCCGCACACCTGGACGCTCGACCACTTCCGACGGGCGGTGGAGGCCGACGGGTTCGCGCTGTTCTGGCGCAACAGCATCCTGGTCACGCTGGGGGCGGTGCTGCTGGCGCTGCTGGTGGCGCTGGGCGCGGCGTACGCCGTGGCGCGGATGCGGTGGAAGGGCCGGCGGCAGTTCATGCTGATGATCTTCATCGCGCAGATGGCGCCCTGGGAGTCCCTGATCATCCCGGTCTACATCATCTCGCGGGACACGAACATGCTCGACCGGCTGCCGACGCTGACGCTGATCTACTTCATGATCACGCTCCCGTTCACCGTCGTGGTGCTGCGCGGCTTCATCGGGACGATCCCGCCGGAGCTGGAGGAGGCCGCGCAGGTCGACGGCTGCACCCGGACCGGGGCCTTCTGGCGGGTGGCGATGCCGCTGCTGGCGCCGGGCCTGATGGCGACCTCGCTGTTCGGCTTCATCACCGCCTGGAACGAGTTCGCCTACGCCAACTTCCTGATCATCAAGCAGCAGGACAACCGGACGCTGCCGGTCTGGCTGTCGTCCTTCCAGAACACCTTCGGCACCGACTGGGGCGCCACGATGGCCGCCTCCACCCTCTTCGCGCTGCCCGCCCTGGTGATCTTCCTGCTGCTCCAGCGCCATGTCACGTCCGGCTTCGCCGCCGGTGCCGTCAAGGGCTGAGCAGCGGAGAACGCCCCGCCCCCCGCCTGCCCGCGAACCGAACCCGGAGGCCCCCGTGCCCGCATCGCGCCCCGCCCTCTCCCTCCTCCCCCGCCCCAGCAAGGTCTCCTCGCTCGGCGGCCGGCTCACCCTCGACCGGGACGCCGCCGTCCGGGCGCTGCCGGGGGCGGAACCGGCGGCGGACCTGCTGCGCTCCCTGGTCGGCCGCGCCGCGGGACTGCCGCTCGCACCGTCGCCGGACGGCCGGGTCGTCCTCGCCCTGGACGACCGGCTCGGCGGCCTCGGCGAGGAGGGGTACGGGCTGACGGTCGCCCCACAGGCACTCCAGCTGCGCGCCGCCCATCTCACCGGGCTGCTGAGGGGCATCCAGACGATCCGCCAACTCCTGCCCCCAGAGGCCCTGTCGGGCGGGGCGGGGGCCGGCCCCTGGGAGCTGCCCTGCGTCGAGATCACCGACGTACCGGAGAGGCCGTGGCGCGGGGCGATGCTGGACGTGGCGCGGCGCTTCCAGCCGGTCGGCTATCTGCGCCGGTACGTGGACCTGATGGCGCTGCACAAGCTGAACGTCCTGCACCTCCACCTCACCGACGACCAGGGCTGGCGGATGCCGGTCGACGCCTACCCCCGGCTGGTCTCGGTCGGCTCCCGGCGGGCGCGGTCGCAGAAGGGCCCGACCGGTCCGGACGGGGCGCACTTCGACGCCCTGCCGCACGAAGGGCACTACACCAAGGCGGAGTTGAGGGGGCTGGTGCGGTACGCGGCGGAGCGCGGGATCACCGTCGTACCGGAGATCGAGATGCCCGGCCATGTGCGGGCCGCGCTGGCCGCCTACCCGGAGCTGGGCAATCATCCGGGGCGGCGGCTGGATGTGTGGACCCGCTGGGGGGTGTGCGACACCATCCTCGGCGTGCACGAGGGGGTCTTCGGCTTCTGCCGGGCCGTGCTGGAGGAGGTGATGGACGTCTTCCCGTCGCCGTACATCCACATCGGGGGCGAGGAGTGCCCGACCACCGAGTGGGAGGACAGCCCGGCGGCCCGGGAACGCGCGGCGGCGCTGGGGCTCGCGGACCCGGCGGAGCTGCACGGCTGGTTCATGGGCCGGATCGGGGCGTTCCTGGTGGAGCGCGGCCGGATTCCGCTCGGCTGGGTCGAGAACGGCGCCGAACTCCCCCCGGAGTTCACGGTGATGACCTGGCGGGACTCCTCGCACGCCCGGGCCGCCGTCCGCCGCGGCCACCAGGTGATCGCCGCGCACCACCGGGCGACCTACCTCGACTACGCCCAGTCCGGGGACCCGTCGGAGCCGGTCGCCCAGCCCGGGGCGCCGGTTTCCCTGCACACGGTCCACGGCTACGAACCGGCGCCGCACGACTGGCCGGAGGCGGAGCGGGCCCGGGTGCTCGGGACCCAGGCCCAGCTGTGGACCGAGTACGCCCGTACCCCCGAGGAGATCGAGTACCTCGGCTTCCCCCGGCTCTGCGCGCTCGCCGACCGGTCCTGGTCCGGCGGGCACGGCGACTGGCCGGGGTTCGTCGAGCGGCTGCGTCACCACACCGCCCGGCTGGACGCCCTGGGCGTCCCCTACCGCCCGCTGGACGCACGGTCGCTCGCGACCGAGGCCGCTCCGGCATCCGCGTGACCTGCCCCCTCCCCTTCTCCCCACCCCCTCCGCAGGAACAGCGCGACGTCATCCGTCATCACTCCCCCACCACCGTTCCGGAGAGGAACAAGCCCGTGAAGACACCTGTCGACACACCCCGCAGGAAGCACCGCCCGAGCAGGCTGCGCACCGCCGCCGCCTCGGCCGCCGCCGTGGCCCTGGCCGCCACCGGTCTGGCCGCGCTGCCGTCCTCGGCGTCCGCCGCCGCGGACGGGATCGTGGTCCAGTACCGGACGAGCGCCGCCGGGGCGAGCGCCGACCAGAGCGAGCCGTGGCTGAAGGTACGGAACGCCGGCTCCACCTCCGTACCGCTGAGCAGCGTCAAGGTGCGCTACTACTTCAAGGCCGACTCCCTGTCCGCCGCCTACCGGTTCGCCTGTTCCTGGGCGGTGAAGGGGTGCGCGAACATCACCGGTACGTTCGGGACGCTCGCCGGTCCGACCGCCACCGCCGACCGCTACCTGGAGATCGGCTTCACCGCCGGGGCGGGCTCGCTGGCGCCGGGCGCGGACACCGGTGACCTGCAACTCCGGTTCCATCAGAGCTCCTGGGCCTCGCTCGTCCAGTCCGACGACTACTCCTTCGGCCCGGACCGGACCGCGTACGGCGACTGGGCCAAGGTGACGGCCCATGTCTCCGGGGCGACCGTGTGGGGCGAGGCGCCCGGCGGCAACGGCCCGACCGACCCGCCGGACCCCACGGACCCGCCCACCGACCCCCCGGCCGACGGCCCCCGGCTGTTCGACGACTTCGCCTACAGCTCGCACACCGACCCGAAGATCAACGCGAACGGCTGGAGCGTACGCGCCAACTCCGGCGGCCCCGGCGTACCGGGCGCGACCTGGGCCCCGGAGAACGTCACCTTCGCCTCGCAGAGCGGGAACTCGGTGATGAACCTGGAGACCTCGACGGCGGGCACGGGGGCGTCGACGAAGCACACCGAGATCCTGACCAGGTCGATGAAGTTCAAGAACGGGACGTACGCGTCCCGGGTGAAGTTCAGCGACGCGCCGCGCTCGGGCCCGGACGGCGACCGGATCGTGCAGACGTTCTTCACCATCAACGACCTGAAGGCGCCGATGGCGGACGACTACGCGGAGTACGACTTCGAGTATCTGCCGAACGGCGGCTGGGGCGAGCCGGTGAACATCCTCTACACGACCTCGTGGGAGACCTACCGGCCCGACCCGTGGGAGGCGGTCAACGCGCACAGCGAGGTCCGGGCGTCGTACGCGGGCTGGCACGACCTGGTGGTGACGATCGACGACAACCAGATCACGTACTACGTCGACGGTCAGCACTTCGGGACGCACGGGGCGGCGTATCTGCCCGAGCGGCCCATGTCGATCAACTTCAACCAGTGGCTGATCGACCTGGCGGGCCAGCCGAGCACGACGCCCCGCGCCTACGACCAGCAGGTCGACTACGTCCTGCACGTGAAGGACCAGGTGCTCACCCCCGCGCAGGTGAACGCGATGGTCGGGGCGTACCGCAGCGCGGGAACGAGCTTCGAGGACACGGTTCCGGCGGTATAGCGGTACGGGCGCGAACAGCGCCCACGGCGTGCGAACCGGGCGGGGCGGGGGTCGACAGCGGCCCCCGCCCCGCTTTCGCATGCCCAGCGGGGCCCCCGGGAGGACTTCGAAGGCGCCCCGGCAGCGATTCCGTACGCCGTCGACTGCGGCGAATTTTGCGGCACCCCCTTGACAGCTCCACCACCCTCCGGGCAATCTTCCGTTAAGCAGAAACTAACTTCCGCAATACGGAAGGAGCGCCGACATCCTCATGGGATACCCGGACCAGCGCTTCAATGTGAACCTTTCGATCCTCTTCACGGAACTCCCGCTCCTGGAGCGTCCCGCGGCAGCCGCCGCGGCGGGCTTCACGGCGGTCGAGCTGTGGTGGCCCTGGATCGAGACCCCGACCCCCATCCGGGCTGAGCTCGACGCCCTCAAGAAGGCGCTCGACGACGCCGGCACCCAACTGGTGGGGCTGAACTTCTACGCCGGACAGCTCCCCGGCCCCGACCGCGGCTCGCTCTCCGTGCCCGGCACGGAGTCGGACCGCTTCCGGGAGAACATCGAGGTGGCGGCCGACTTCGCCGCCTCGGTCGGCTGCACGGCGCTCAACGCGCTGTACGGCAACCGCGTCGAGGGCGTGGACCCGCAGGTGCAGGACGCGCTCGCGCTGGAGAACCTGGTGCTGGCCGCCCGCGCGGCGGACCGCGTCGGGGCGATCCTGCTCGTCGAGACCCTCAACAAGCCGGAGTCGCCGCTCTATCCGCTGGTCTCCGCACCGGCCGCGATCGAGGTCGTCGACAAGGTCAACGCGGCGACGGGCCTCGGGAACGCCAAGTTCCTGCTGGACCTGTACCACCTCTCGATGAACGGCGAGGACCTGAGCCAGGTCATCAAGGCGTACGCCGCGAAGACCGGCCACGTCCAGATCGCCGACAACCCGGGACGCGGCGCGCCGGGCACCGGCTCGCTCCCGCTGGAGCGGCTCCTCGACGAGCTGAAGGACGCCGGTTACGCGGGCTGGGTCGGCCTGGAGTACAAGCCGGGCGACCGGCCGAGCGCGGAGTCCTTCGACTGGCTCCCGGCGTCGGCCCGAGCGGCCGGCTGACCGGCTGCGGACGGGCCGGGTCGACCCCGGTCGAGCCCAACCCCCTTACGTAACAACGTTTTTCAGGAAGGCACCCTCATGAGCAACAACCTCCCCAAGGTCGCCTGGATCGGTCTCGGCATCATGGGCTCCCCCATGTCGGAGAACCTGATCAAGGCCGGTTACTCCGTCACCGGATACACCCTGGAGCAGGACAAGATCGACCGGCTGGTCGCGGCCGGCGGCACCGGCGCCTCCTCGATCGCGGACGCGGTCGGGGACGCGGATGTCGTCATCACGATGGTGCCCGCATCGCCGCAGGTCGAGGCCATCGCCTACGGCCCCGACGGCATCCTGGAGAACGCGAAGCGCGGCGCGCTGCTGGTGGACATGTCGTCCATCACCCCGCAGACCTCCGTGGACCTCGCCAAGAACGCGACCGAGAAGGGCATCCGGGTCCTGGACGCGCCGGTCTCCGGCGGCGAGGCCGGCGCCATCGAGGCGGTCCTGTCCATCATGGTCGGCGGCGAGCAGGCGGACTTCGACGCCGCGAAGCCGCTCCTCGACGCGCTCGGCAAGACCATCGTGCTCTGCGGCCCGCACGGCTCCGGCCAGACGGTGAAGGCCGCCAACCAGCTGATCGTGGCGGTCAACATCCAGGCCTGCGCCGAGGCCGTGGTCTTCCTGGAGAAGTCCGGGGTCGACCTCACCGCCGCGCTGGACGTCCTCAACGGCGGCCTCGCCGGCTCGACCGTGCTGACCCGCAAGAAGGACAACTTCCTCAAGCGGGACTTCGCCCCCGGCTTCCGGATCGACCTGCACCACAAGGACATGGGCATCGTGACCGACGCCGCCCGCAACGTCGGCGCGGCCCTGCCCGTCGGCGGCGTGGTCGCCCAGCTGGTCGCGTCGCTGCGCGCCCAGGGCGACGGCGGCCTGGACCACTCGGCGCTGCTGCGCTCGGTCGAGCGGCTGTCCGGCGCCCAGGTCTGACCCCTCCCCGGCCCCGTGAAGGGCGACCGGCCATGATCGCCGGTCCGCCCCCGGGGCCACGGCCCGCACGACGGGCCCCCTGATCTCCGGGCCGCGGTGGCGCTGACACCTGTCCTGTCGCGCCCAGGCGCTGCCGCGGCCCGGAACCACACACTTCGTTTTCAACAAACTGTTGACGTTGCTTCGCGGCGAATCTACGCTCCTCAAGCCGTCAGCAGCTCGTACGAAAGGTCATCCCGCCACATGGCTAAGCGTGTGCTCACGACCGAGTCAGGCGCCCCGGTCGCCGACAACCAGAATTCCGCCACCGCCGGTGTCGGTGGACCGATCCTCCTCCAGGACCAGCACCTTCTGGAGAAGCTCGCCCGCTTCAACCGTGAGCGCATCCCGGAGCGCGTGGTGCACGCCCGTGGCTCCGGCGCGTACGGCTACTTCGAGGTGACCGACGACGTCACCGGCTTCACCAGCGCCGACTTCCTCTCCTCGGTCGGCAAACGCACCGAGACGTTCCTCCGCTTCTCGACCGTCGCCGACTCCCTCGGCGGCGCGGACGCGGTCCGCGACCCGCGCGGCTTCGCCCTCAAGTTCTACACGGACGAGGGCAATTACGACCTGGTCGGGAACAACACCCCGGTATTCTTCATCAAGGACCCGATCAAGTTCCCCGACTTCATCCACTCGCAGAAGCGCGACCCGTTCACGGGCAAGCAGGAGCCGGACAACGTCTGGGACTTCTGGGCGCACGCCCCCGAGGCGACGCACCAGGTCACCTGGCTGATGGGCGACCGCGGCATCCCCGCCTCGTACCGTCACATGAACGGCTACGGCTCGCACACCTACCAGTGGACGAACGCCGAGGGCGAGGCCTTCTTCGTCAAGTACCACTTCAAGACGAACCAGGGCGTGCGGTCCCTCTCCGCCGACCAGGCCGCCGAGCTCGTCGGCAAGGACGCCAACTCGCACCAGACGGACCTGCTCCAGGCCATCGAGCGCGGCGTCAACCCCTCCTGGACGCTGCACGTCCAGGTGATGCCGGCCGCCGACGCCGCCGACTACCGGTTCAACCCGTTCGACCTCACCAAGGTGTGGCCGCACAGCGACTACCCGCTCCAGCGGGTCGGCCGCCTGGTCCTGGACCGGAACCCGGACAACGTCTTCGCCGAGGTCGAGCAGGCCGCGTTCTCCCCGAACAACTTCGTGCCCGGCATCGGTCCGTCCCCGGACAAGATGCTCCAGGGCCGGCTGTTCGCCTACGCGGACGCGCACCGCTACCGCCTGGGCGTCAACCACACCCACCTCCCGGTGAACGCGCCGCGGACCGCCGTCGTCGACAACTACGGCCGCGACGGCATCCACGCGACCCGCAACGGCTCGCGCCACGACAAGAACTACGAGCCCAACTCGTACGCCGGTCCGGCACAGACGGGCGCGGCGCTCGCCGCCCCGCTGGCGATCCACGGCTGGACGGGCACGCACGAGGCGCCCGCGCACGCCAAGGACGACGACTTCTTCCAGGCGGGCGAACTCTTCCGGCTCATGTCGGAGGACGAGAAGGGCCGCCTGGTCGCGAACATCGCCGGAGGCCTCTCGCAGGTCACCCGCGACGACGTGATCGAGAAGAACCTCGCCCACTTCCACGCCGCCGACGCCGACTACGGCAAGCGCGTGGAGGAGGCCGTCCGCGCCCTGCGCGAGGACTGAGCCTCCCTCAAGTCCCTGCCCGTTCCGCGCACCCGGATGAGGGGTGCCGCGCGGCACGGGCAGGACGACGAGGCCGCGGCGGTCGAGCGATGCCAGTGCGGTGGTGAAGGACCCGGGGACCGTCTCCTGACCTGAAGGAGACGCCCTCCCCCGGGGCCGATCGCCGCCCGCCGCGGTCCCTGTCACCCCTGAACGAGGGCGTGGAGTACGGATACGGTCCCGTACTCCACGCCCTTCTGCGTGCCCGGGCACCCTCTGCGTCCCCGGGCACCCTCTGCGTCCCCGGGCGCCCTCTGAGTGCCCGGCCGCCCTCTGCGTCCCCGGGCGCCCTCTGCGTCCCCGGGCGCCTTCGGCCAGCCGCGGGCGCCTTCTGCGTCCCCAGGCCGCCCTCTGCCTCCCCGGGCGCCTTCTGCGTCCCCAGGCCGCCCTCTGCCTCCCCGGGCCGCCCTCTGCCTCCCCGGGCAACTCCGCCCGTCGCAGCCAACTCCAGCCCGTCGCGGGCAACTCCAGCCCGTCCGGCGTTTGAGGACGGAACCCTCGCGCCGGTGGGGCCGCACCCAATTCAGCCCGTCCGGCGTTTGAGGACGGAACCCTCGCGGTGGGTGGGCGCGCGCCACGCAGGCAGGGCTCACACGGGAGCGGCCGACACCACCACCACCACGGTTCCGTCCTCAAGCGCCGGACGGGCTGGGAGAAGCGGGATACGGGCCCACCGCCCCACGGGCCCACTCTCAAACGCCGGGCAGGCTGGAGTTCGGGGGGCGAGGCCGCCCCGCAGCAGGGCGAGAAGGTCGACGCCGTGTACGACGAGGTGGCCAGAACCGCGCAAAGGGCCCCTGCCCCGGAGTTTCGCTCCGGGGCAGGGGCCCTCGCGGGTGACCGATCCGTCAGGTGGTCGTCAGGGGACGGATCGCGGTCGGGGCGTGGGACGGGTCCGTGGCAAGGTCCTCGAACTCGTTCACCGACGCGATGTCACTGCCGCTCATCGCGATGTTCGTGATGCGCTCCAGGATCGCCTCGACCACCACCGGCACCCGGAACTCCGCCGCCAGCTTCTTCGCCTCCTCGAAGGCCGGCAGCAGCTGGTCCGGCTCGGTGACCCGGATCGCCTTGCAGCCGAGACCCTCGACGACCTTGACGTGGTCGACGCCGTAGACGCCCAGCTCGGGGGAGTTGATGTTCTCGAACTCCAGGTTGACCTGGAAGTCGATGTCGAAGTTGCGCTGCGCCTGGCGGATGAGGCCCAGGTAGGAGTTGTTCACCAGGACGTGGACGTACGGGATGCGGTGCTGCGCGCCGACGGCCAGCTCCTCCAGCATGAACTGGAAGTCGTAGTCGCCGGAGAGGGCCACGACCGTGCCCTCCGGGTCGGCGGTGGCGACGCCCAGCGCGGCCGGGATCGTCCAGCCCAGCGGACCCGCCTGGCCGCAGTTGATCCAGTGACGCGGCTTGTACACGTGCAGCATCTGCGCGCCCGCGATCTGGGAGAGCCCGATCGTGGTGACGTAACGGGTCTCGGGGCCGAACGCCCGGTTCATCTCCTCGTACACGCGCTGCGGCTTGAGCGGCACGTTGTCGAAGTGCGTCTTGCGCTGGAGGGTCGCCTTGCGCTCCTGCGTGGAGCCGGCCCAGGCCGAGCGGTCCTTGAGCCTGCCCGCGGCCTTCAGCTCGCGCGCCACCTCGACGAAGAGCTTCAGCGCGGCCTTGGCGTCGGAGGCGATGCCGAGGTCGGGGGCGAAGATCTTGCCGATCTGGGTGGGCTCGATGTCCACGTGGACGAAGGTGCGGCCCTGGGTGTAGACGTCCAGCTTGCCGGTGTGACGGTTGGCCCAGCGGTTGCCGATGCCGAGGACGAAGTCGGACTCCAGGAAGTTCGCGTTGCCGTAGCGGTGCGAGGTCTGGAGGCCGACCATGCCGGCGTTCAGCTCGTGGTCGTCGGGGAGGATGCCCCAGCCCATCAGGGTCGGGATGACCGGGACGCCGGTCAGCTCGGCGAACTCCACCAGCAGCTCGGAGGCGTCGGCGTTGATGATGCCGCCGCCCGCGACGAGCACCGGCCGCTCCGAGGCGTTCAGCAGCTCCACGGCCCGCTCGATCTGCCTGCGGGAGGCGGCGGGCTTGTGCACCGGGAGGGGCTCGTACAGCTCCGGGTCGAACTCGATCTCGGTCAGCTGGACGTCGATCGGCAGGTCGATGAGGACCGGGCCGGGGCGGCCGGTGCGCATCAGGTGGAACGCCTGCTGGAAGACGCCGGGGACCTGGGCCGCCTCCAGGACGGTGGTCGCCGCCTTGGTGACCGGCTTGGCGATCGAGGCGATGTCGACGGCCTGGAAGTCCTCCTTGTGCAGGACGGCCGTCGGGGCCTGGCCGGTGATGCACAGGATCGGGATGGAGTCGGCGATGGCGGAGTACAGCCCGGTGATCATGTCGGTGCCCGCCGGGCCCGACGTACCGATGCAGACGCCGATGTTGCCGGCCTTGGCCCGGGTGTAGCCCTCGGCCATGTGGGAGGCGCCCTCGACGTGCCGGGCCAGGGTGTGGTTCACCCCGCCGGAGGCCTTGAGGGCCGCGTAGAAGGGGTTGATCGCCGCGCCCGGAACGCCGAACGCGTTGCTGACGCCTTCGCGCTTCAGGATCTCAACTGCCGCTCGGGCAGCGGTCATACGAGGCATGGAAGCTCCTGCTCGGGATTGGTGGAGTCGGGCTCTGTCGCGCCACCTGAGAGCACCAATTCCGTATTACGGAAACTTAGTTCTGCTATATGGAAGCAATCTAGAAGCTGGGGCGACCGCAGTCAAGGGCGTGCACCGCCGCACGCACCACACGGAGTACGTCAATCCCCTCCCCAGAGCCTCGCTCCTGGTGGACGATGATGTGACGAGTCAGGCACGGAGCGGAGTCGGCCGCGCGTCCGTGCCGGAGGGAGAGATACGTGGAGTCCGTGCCGGTCCGCTGCCCTGTCTGCAGCCGGGACCACGCCTACAGCACACCGGCCTACCCCTGCCCGTGCGGAGCGCCCACCGCCCCACCGCTGCTGCGCGGCGCCCCGGCGGTCCGGGTCGGTCACCGCAGCTGGAACGACGCCTGGGTCACCGTCCGCTGCACGTCCTGCGCCCGGGAGGACCAGTGGCCGCAGCCCGAGCTGTGCTGCCCGTGCGGAACCGTCCTGCGGATACCGGTGCGCCCGGTGGCCGCCGCGCCGGCCCCGGCAGCACCGGTCCCGCCGGCCCACATCCCCCTGCCGCGCACCGCGGCGTACCCGCGCCCCACGTTCCGCCCGATGACCATCCGTACGGGCCACGACGCGGTGAGCGCGGCCGGTCTGTATCTGACCTGGCTCGGCTACCGCGACGTCGGGCGGCCCGGGGCGGGCCCGGCCTCCGGCATCGATCTGCGCGGCGACGGCGTGATCGCGCAGGTCGACTCCAGCACCCGGCCGGCGACGCTGCGCGCGGTCGAGACCCTCTGGCTCAACGCGCTGGGCACCTCGGCCGCCGGGGTGTTCTTCTCCCTCGCGGGGTACGCGGCCGAGGCACGGGCCCGCGCGGACGGCGTCGGCCTCCCCCTCTTCGTCATGGACCTCACCGGAACCCCGCAGCCGGTGAACAGCCCCGCCGACGAGCTGGTGAGCACGGGCGCCTGAACGGAGGACCCGGGCGCCGCCCGGGGAGGTGGATCCGGCCACCCGCATACCGGCCCGGCCTCCGGCGCGGCACACTGAGTACATGCGTATCCGCTCCGCCAGACGCTCGGATCTCCCGCTACTCCAGGACATCGAGCGCGCCGCAGGGGAACCGTTCCGCGCCCTGGGCATGGCCTTCGTGGCCGACGACGATCCGCCCCCGCTCGACCTGCTGGAGAGCTACCGGCTGGCAGGCCGCTGCTGGGTGGCCACCGACCCCCTCTCCGCCACCGGCGACCGGCCGCTCGGCTATGTGCTCGCCGACCCCGTCGACGACGCCCTGCACATCGAGCAGGTATCGGTCGACCCCGCCGCCGCCCGCCGGGGCATCGGCCGGGATCTGATCGCCCACCTCGCCGCCCTGGCCGCGCGGCGGGGCAGGGCGGCACTCACCCTGACCACCTTCACCGACGTACCGTGGAACGCCCCGTACTACGCCCGGATCGGCTTCCGGGTCCTGGCCGAGCACGAGCTCACCGAAGGGCTCCGAGCGATCCGCGCCGAGGAGGCCCAGCACGGCCTCGACCGCTGGCCGCGCGTCTGCATGCGACGCGAACTGGCGGCCGTCCCCCGGCCGGCGAAGGCCCCGAAGCCCGCGAAGACCCCACCGGTTCCGGACACGTCGGAAGCCGTGGACGCTCCGGCACCCGTGGCGGTCAGTGGCGGCACTTGAGACCCACCGGCTATGGGGGGGGTGGGTCTAAGCTGTGCGCATGGCTTTACTCCCGGACAGCTCCCACCCCGCAGACTGCCCCGCCCCCGCCGCCGAACAGGCGAACGAGGCGATCCGCGCGCTCGTCGACGCCACCGGACAGGACTGGTCCGCGGTTCAGGCGGCGACGTATGAGGTGCTGCTCATCGAGTGGGCGGCGGCGACCCGGGGCGGCTCCGACATCATCGAGGCCGCCTGAACCGACGGCCTCGTCGCTCCGGCCGCCGAGCTCGGCGGGCGCGGCATCGGCTTCCGGTCGGAACTCCTACTCGGTGCGCAGCGCCGTGGCGGTCCGGGCCCGGGCAGCCCAGCCGGCGGGCAGGAGCGCGCCCAGGGCGGCGATGAGCAGGCCGCCCAGCACGAGCGGGAGCAGCTCGGCGACGCGGTAGACGGCGAGTACGGACTCGGGGAGGCGGAGCCCCACGCTGTCGCCCATCGCGGGGAGGACCCACCCGTGCAGGGCCACGCCCAGCGGAACGCCCAGAGCTCCCGCGACCAGGCCGGTCACGACGACCGAGGTCAGGACCATCGCGATGGTCTGCCGGGGGGTCATACCCAGCGCCTTGTGGACACCGATCTCCCGGACGCGCTCGCGGGTGTCGAGCAGCACGCCGTTGAGCACGCCGAGCGCGGCGACGGCGACGAGCATCAGCGTGAGGATCGCGGACAGCGCGTTGAGCGTGACGACCATGTCGCTGCCGCCGTCGAGCCCGCCGGCCCGGGCGGTGGCCTTCAGCGGTGTCAGGTCCTTGTTCAGCGCGTCGACGTAGCCGGCCACGTCGGTGCCCGATGTGACGGCGATGTGGTGGCTCGTCTCCGTCGGTTCGGGACGTGCCGTCGCGAGGGTCGAGGCGTCGGTGAAGACCTGCTTGCCTGCCTTGCGGGGGTCGAGGACCTCGCCGACGATCCGGACGGGGACCGGCTCGGCCAGGCCGTTCAGGGTGACGGTGTCGCCGACGCGGGTACCGGTGGCGGCCAGGAAGGGGGTGGGTACCACCGCCTCGCCCGGCCGGTCGATCCAGCGGCCCGCGACCATGGTGTAGCCGCCCCAGGAGGCGTCGCCGGTGAAGGCGGTCACGTCGACGGTGCCGGTCAGGCCGGAAACGGTCGCCCGTACCGTCGCGGCACTGTAGTGCTTCCCGGTTCCCTCGGCGGCCCCGATGGCCGCGGCCACCGCGGCGGGATCGGCTTCGGGCCGCTTCCCCGGGGCCGGGCTCCGCGGCTCGAACTCCGGCATGGGCGCGGGCAC
The DNA here is from genome assembly GCF_042718715.1 of Streptomyces sp. NPDC058576. Classification (NCBI taxonomy): domain Bacteria; kingdom Bacillati; phylum Actinomycetota; class Actinomycetes; order Kitasatosporales; family Streptomycetaceae; genus Streptomyces; species Streptomyces sp. NPDC058576. The sequence continues at coordinate 24,160 of NZ_JBHXPF010000008.1, forward strand.
CACCACATCGGCGGCGTCGTGGGCCCTGGCCTTCATCACCTCGCCGAGCGAAGCGCCCATCCCCACGGTGAAGGTGACGGCAACGGTCCCGAACAGGATCGCCGCGCCCATGGCCAGAGCGCGGGCGGGCCGTGCGAAGGGCCGGACCAGGCCCAGGGCGACCGGCTGCGGCAACGGCAGCCGGCCGGCCAGGCGGACCGCCCTCCGGCCGCGCCCCGCCGAAGCCGCACGCCCGACGGCGAGGGCGTCGACCGTACGGAGCCGTCCGGCCCGCCGGGCACTCGCCCACGCGGTCGCCGCCACCAGGCCCAGTACCCCGGCGATCACCGCCGAGTCGACCCAGGGGGTGACGGCCAGGGAGGAGATGCCGTAGACCTCCCCGGTCTCGGCCAGGACGGGAACGGCGAGCAGGTGGCCGGCCAGGACACCGAGGGCCGTGCCGGCGGTGGCCGGGATCAGCGCCTGCCCCACGTGGGCCCGCACGACCTGGGCGGGGGTGAAGCCGACGGCCTTGAGTATGCCGATGCGACGCGTTGCCGTGCCGACAGCCGACGCGACGACGTTGCCGACGATGAGCACCGACATGACCAGGCCCAGGGCGCCGAACGCGATGAGGAACGGAACATAGAGGGCCGTGTCGCGCTCGGCGGTCTCCCTGACGGTGAGCCACGACTGTTCGCCGACGGCCCACTCCGCCGGCAGGGATGCCGTCACGGCCCTGCCGCCGGCGGTGATCTGCGCGGCAGTGCCCGCGTCGGTGAAGCGGTACAGCATCTGGTATCCGCCGCTGCCGGGCGCGGTGAGCGCCGGCATCTGGGCCGGAACCACCCAGGCGTCGGCGGTTCGGGTGACCGAGCGGGCCACACCGACCACCGTCAGCGTCGGATCGCCGGGCAGGTCGAGGAAGCCGATCCTCCTGCCCATCGTCGGGATGACCGGGGAGTCGGCGGACAGCACGATCTCGCCGGAGTGAGTGGGCCACCGGCCGTCGAGCAGGGCCACCTCGTCCACGTCCCGGCCGGGATCGCTCCGGCCGGCCACGGTCATCGGCCCCCCGGGGCCCGCCCCGTCCGGCCGTGGGGTGACCGTCGCCGTACGGAACGGCCCGGCCGCGCTACTCACCCCTTCCGCGTCCTTGGACGCCGACAGCCGACCCGCTTGCGCCCTGCCCGCGTCGAACTGCAGGGACAGATGCGCGCCGTGCCGCGCGGCGAAGGCGCTGTCGAAGGGAGCACCGGACACCACGAGCAGTGATCCGCCGAGGACGGAGGCGGTCACCGCCATCATCGTGGCCAGCCCGATCACCAGGGTCTGCACCCGGCGGCGTCCCACTCCCGAGCGCACCACCGTGCCGAGCGCGCTCATCGGACGGCCTCCGGGGCGACGGCGTGCGAGCGGGCGTCCTCGGTGATACGGCCGTCGGCGATCTTGACCGTACGGTTCGTGCAGGACCGGGCCAGAGCGAGGTCGTGGGTGACCACGACGATGGTCTGGCCCTCGGCGTGGAGTTCGGTGAGCAGCCTGCTGACGTCCTGTCCGGCGGCCGTGTCCAGGGCGCCGGTCGGCTCGTCCGCCAGGAGCAGCGGCGGCCGGTTCATCAACGCCCGGGCCACCGCGACACGCTGCCGCTCGCCGCCGGACAGCCGCCCGGGGTAGGCGCGGGCCTGCCGGTCGACGCCGAGCGATTCCAGGAGTTCCGCCGCCCGGCGGTCCGCCTCGCCACGCCCCATGCCCGCGAGGCGTGCGGGCAGGGCGACGTTGTCGGCGACGGTCAGGTCGTCGAGCAGGTTGAAGAACTGGAAGACCATGCCGATCTTCGATCGTCGGTACAGCGCCGATCCGGCCTCGCCCAGCTGGTCCACCCGCACCCCGTCGACGGTGACCGTCCCCGTGTCGGGGCGGTCCAGGCCCGCGATCAGATGGAGGAGCGTGGACTTGCCGCTGCCGGAAGGGCCGAGGATCGCGACGGCCTCGCCGGGCCGCACGGTCAGCGACACCTCGTGCAGAGCGGGCGGGCCGTCGTCGTACCGACGTCTCACCTCGCGCAGTTCGATCACCGGCAGGGTCATGAAAGGCTCCTCGGACAGGGGTGGTCGGCTGCGTGAACGCTAGGAGCGGACCCGGTCCGCGCGCGTCGCCCGGCCGGACCACGTGCGGTACCGCGCTGGGCTGAGCCGGGGAAACGTCATCCCTTCGATGTAGGCGGGGGATGTATCCGGTGCGGCGGGAATGGCCACCGGGACGGACTCCGCGGGTGCGCGCGGCGGCGACAATGAACCGGTGACGGACGTGCGTACGACTCTGCGACGGGTGCGGGAAGCCGCCCGCCGGACGGTCGGCGATGCCCGGCTTCCGAGCGGTCCACCCCTGCGGCCCACCCCGCGTACCTGGCGTTTCGACGCGCTGGTGGCCCTGGCACTCGGCATCGCCACCGTCTACTACGGCATCGATAACACCGGTGTCGTCGTGCTGCGTGAGGTCGCGCCCGGCGAGGCCCACTACCTGCCGCGCCCGGCAGGCCACGGCGGCCTGGCCTTCATGGTGACCCTCGCGGCCATCGCCTCGGGCGCCCTGGCGCTGCGCCGCCGCTACCCGCTCGCGGTGCTGTGCGTCGTGACGGCCGCGACCCTGGCGACACCGCACAGCGTCCTGCGGCTGACGTTCTACGCGTTCGTGATCGCCGTCTACAGCGCCGCCGTGTACAGCCCGTACCGGGTGGCGACCCTGGCGGCGCTGTCGGCCTCCGTCGTCCTCGTCGGCGCCTCGGGGAACTCGGTGACGCCGATCGTCCCCAACGAGTACATCGCTCTGCTGATCCTGGTCCCGATGGCGGGATCCGCCCTCGGGCTGCGGACGTGGAAACTCCGGACCGACGAGGGCCGCACCCGGCTCTCCGCACTGGAGCGCGAACAGGCCGAGGCGCTGCGCCGGGCCGTCGAGCACGAGCGGGCCAGAATCGCCCGCGAACTGCACGATGTCGTCACGCACAACGTCAGCATGATGATCATCCAGGCCGGGGCCGCCCGCACGATCATGAAAGCCTCCCCCGAGGAGGCCGGCGAGGCACTGCTCGCGGTCGAGTCGGGCGGACGGGCGGCCATGACCGAGCTGCGCCACGTGATGGGGCTGCTCACCATGGCCGACGGGGGCGAGGGGACCGACGGAGGTGCGGACCTGACCGAAACGGCGGCGGAGCTGACCCCCCAACCCGGCCTGGACCAGCTGGAATCGCTGGTCGGACGGGTCCGGGACGCCGGGCTGCCGGTCGATCTGACGGTGACCGGCCGGCCTCGCCCCCTCCCGCCCGGACTCGAACTCGCCGCCTACCGCGTGGTCCAGGAAGCCTTGACCAACACCATGAAGCACGCGTCCGGCGCCACCGCCGCGGTGGTCCTCGGCTACGGACCCGAGCGGCTGCGGGTGGAGGTCACCGATACCGGTGGACGACCGGGCGCGGGCGCGCCCACCGGAAACGGCCGGGGCCTGATCGGCCTGCGCGAGCGCCTCGCCGTCCACGACGGAACCCTGAACACCGGCCGCCGCCTGACCGGCGGCTACCGTGTGGAGGCCCTGATCCCCCTGGAGACACGGTGACCGAGCCGCTGCGTGTACTCATCGCCGATGACCAGACCCTGGTCCGCACGGGGTTCCGGCTGATCCTCCGCGCCGACGGCATCGACGTCGTCGCCGAGGCGGCCAACGGAGCCGAAGCTGTCGAAGCGGTCCGCCGCACCCGTCCCGACGTGGTCCTGATGGACGTCCGGATGCCCGAGATGGACGGCCTGGAGGCGACCCGCCGCATCCTCGCCGCTCCCCGGGCCCCCCACTCCGTCTCCGCGGGGGAGGCCGCGTTCCCCGACAGACCCCGCGTCATCATCCTCACCACCTTCGACCTCGACCGGTACGTCTACGCGGCCCTGTCCGCCGGGGCGAGCGGCTTCCTCCTCAAGGACGTCACCCCCGAGCAACTGACCGCCGCCGTCCGCACGGTCCGTACCGGCGACGCCCTTCTCGCCCCCGCCATCACCCGCCGCCTCGTGCGGCGGTTCGCCCAGCACGGCAGTGACACCGCCGCCCACCACCGCGACCTCGCCGCACTCACGCCGCGCGAACTGGAGGTGTTCGGCCTGCTGGCCAGGGGGCTGAGCAACGCCGAGCTGGCCGCCCGGCTCCATCTGGCCGAGGCGACCGTCAAGACGCACGTCGCCCGCATCCTCGCCAAGCTCGGACTCCGCGACCGCGTCCAGGCCGTGATCGTCGCCTACGAGACGGGCCTGGTCAGCGCGGGCGAACGCGAGGCCGCGCGACCCGCCGGGGAGTCACGGACCGAAGCTCCCTGAGTGCCGAACGCTTCAGGAGTCCTGGGCCGCCTCGCGCAGTTCGATCTTGCGGACCTTCCCGCTGACCGTCATCGGGAAGGTCTCCAGGATCCGCAGCCTGCGCGGAACCTTGTAGTGCGCGAGCCGCTCCCGGCAGTGCTCGGTCAGCTCCTCCAGGGTCGGCGGGTCGGCCGGGTCCCGGGGAATGACGCAGGCCAGGATCTCCTCGCCGTACCGCTCGTCCGGCACCCCGACCACCTGGACGTCGGCGATCTTCGGGTGGCCGTACAGGAACTCCTCGATCTCGCGCGGGTACACGTTCTCGCCGCCCCGGATGATCATGTCCTTGATCCGGCCGACGATCTGGACGTATCCGTCCTCGCCCATCACCGCGAGGTCCCCCGTGTGCATCCACCGCCCCGCGTCGATCACTTCGGCGGTGCGCTCGGGCTGGTCCCAGTAGCCGAGCATCACGCTGTAGCCCCGGGTGCGCAGTTCGCCGGCGCTGCCGCGCGGGAGCGTGACGCCGGTGACCGGGTCGACGACCTTGACCTCGATGTGCGGCAGTACGCGACCCACGGTGCCGGTGCGCCGCTCCAGGTCGTCGTCGCGTCGGGTCTGGGTGGAGACCGGGGACGTCTCCGTCATCCCGTAGCAGATGGACACCTCGGCCATGTGCATCTCGGCGACGACCCGCTTCATCACCTCGGCCGGGCAGGGGGAGCCGGCCATGATCCCGGTACGCAGGGAGGAGAGGTCGTACGCGGCGAAGTCCGGCAGGTTCAGCTCGGCGATGAACATGGTGGGCACCCCGTACAGCGCGGTGCAGCGCTCCTGCTGGACGGCGGTCAGCACGGCGGCGGGCTCGAAGGACGGGCCCGGGATCACGATGCAGGCGCCGTGCGAGGTGGCGGCGAGGTTGCCCATCACCATGCCGAAGCAGTGGTAGAAGGGCACCGGGAGGCAGATCCGCTCCTCCTCGGTGCAGGCGATCGTCTCCCCCACGAAATACCCGTTGTTGAGGATGTTGTGGTGGGAGAGCGTCGCTCCCTTGGGGAAGCCGGTGGTGCCCGAGGTGTACTGGATGTTGATCGGGTCGTCGCAGGACAACTCCGCCTCACGGGTGGCCAGTTGTTCGGGGCTGACGGCCGAAGCGGCGGCGGTCAGCTCCGCCCAGGACGGGTCGCCGATGTAGTGGACGGCGCGCAGGTCGGGGCAGTTGCCGCGGACCTCCTCGACGAGGGCGCGGTAGTCGCTGGTGCGGTGCGCGAGGGAGGCGATCAGCAGGGAGACGCCCGCCTGCTTGAGGACGAACTCCACCTCGTGGGCGCGGTAGGCCGGGTTGACGTTGACCATGACGGCCCCGATCCGGGCCGTGGCGTACTGGACGAGCACCCACTCGGGGCAGTTGACCGCCCAGATGCCGACCCGGTCGCCCTTCGCGACCCCCGACGCCATCAGGGCCCGGGCCAGGTCGTCGACGTCCGCGACGAATTCCGTGTACGTCCAGCGCCGGCCCGAGGCCACGTCGACCAGGGCCTCGCGGTGGCCGTGCGCGGCGGCTGTCCGGTCGAGGTTGCGGCCGATGGTGTCGCCGAGCAGCGCGGTGTCGCCCACTCCGTGTGCGTAACTGAGCATGCTCACTTGAGGTCCCCCTCGTCGAACTCGGCGCCGGAGCCCAGGGCGGTGCGTTCGCGGAGCTCGATGCGGCGGATCTTGCCCGAGACGGTCTTGGGCAGTTCGGCGAACTCCAGCCTGCGGACGCGTTTGTACGGGGCGAGGACCGCCCGGGAGTGCTCGAAGAGGATCTTCGCGGTGTCCGGGCCCGGCTCCCAGCCCTCCGCGAGCACGACGTACGCCTTCGGGACGGCGAGGCGGAGCGGGTCGGGGGCGGGCACGACGGCGGCCTCGGCCACCGCCTCGTGCTCCAGCAGGGCGCTCTCCAGCTCGAACGGCGAGATCTTGTAGTCGGAGGCCTTGAACACGTCGTCGGCGCGGCCGACGTAGGTGATGTAGCCGTCCTCGTCGCGGGCGCCGATGTCCCCGGTGCGGTAGTAGCCTCCGGCCATCGCCTCGGCGGTGCGGTCGGGGTCGCCGTGGTAGCCGGTCATCAGGCCGACGGGGCGGTCGGCCAGGTCGAGGGAGATCTCGCCCTCGGCCGCCCCCGGCTGACCGGTGACCGGGTCGAGCAGTTCGACGGTGAACCCGGGACTCGGGCGGCCCATGGAGCCGGTCTTGAGGAGCTGGCCGGGGCTGTTGGCGACCTGGACGGCGGTCTCCGTCTGGCCGAAGCCGTCCCGGATGGTGACGCCCCACGCCCGCCGGACCGTCTCGATGACCTCCGGGTTCAGCGGCTCGCCGGCCGCGACGACCTCGCGCGGCGGGGTCTTCAACTGGCTCAGGTCCGCCTGGATGAGCATCCGCCAGACGGTGGGCGGGGCGCAGAAGCTCGTGATGCCCGAGCGGTCCATCTCGGCCATCAGGCGGCCCGGGTCGAAGCGGGTGTAGTTGAAGATGAAGACGGTGGCCTCGGCGGTCCACGGGGCGAAGAGGTTGGACCACGCGTGCTTGGCCCAGCCGGGCGAGGAGATGTTCAGATGGACGTCGCCGGGCTGGAGGCCGATCCAGTACATCGTCGCCAAGTGGCCGACGGGGTAGGACACATGGGTGTGCTCGACCAGCTTGGGGCTGGCGGTGGTGCCGGAGGTGAAGTAGAGCATCAGCGGTTCGTCGGCGTCCGTCTCCCGGCCGGGCGTGAACCCGGCGGGCGCCTCGGCCGCCCCCGCGTACGACCGCCAGCCCGCCACCTCCTCGCCCACCGCGATCCGGGTGTAGCGGCCGGGGACCTCGTCGAACTTCGCGGTGTCCGCGTCCCGCGCCAGCACATGGCGCACCCGGCCGCGCTCCACCCGGTCGCGCAGGTCGGCGGGGCCGAGGAGCGGGGTGGCGGGGATGACGACGGCGCGCAGCTTCATCGCGGCGAGGGCGGTCTCCCACAGCTCGACCTGGTTGCCGAGCATCACGAGGATCCGGTCGCCCTCCCGTACGCCCTGCGCCTTCAGCCAGTTGGCGGCCCGGTCGGAGCGTGCGGACATCTCCGCGAAGGACACCTCGGTGCGCCGGCCGTCCTCCTCCACGATGTGCAGGGCGGTGCGGTCGTTGTTCTCGGCGATGACGTCGAACCAGTCCAGCGCCCAGTTGAAGTGGTCCGCCCTCGGCCAGCGGAAGCCCGCGTACGCCCGCTCGTAGTCCTCGCGGTGCTCCAGCAGGAAGTCCCGGGCGGCGCGGAACGTCTGGGTCGCGCTGGTTGCCGACATGTGCCCTCCTCATTACGGACCGGTCGCCTAACATCATGTAAACAGTGACCCAGGTCTCACCACCCCCGGACGGGGGTGGTCCTCTTCCCCGTCCGGGGGACTGCGCGGGCCGGGTGGAGGGGCGTCGGAGTGCCGGAACCGGTCGATGCGGTCGAGATGCAGGCAGCGCTGTTGAGGCTGCGCCGCACGAGCGGGCTGCCCGTGGTCTTCGGCGGTCTGCTGTCGGACGCGCGGCACGCCCGGATCGCCGAGCTGAACGGGGCGCAGACCAGCGCCCTGCGGGGCCTGGTCATCTCCGCCGGGAGCGGTCTGGGCGGCAAGGCCATCGCGCTGTCCCGGCCCTGCGCGGTGACGGACTACGCCTTCTCGCGCCACATCAGCCACGAGTACGACGCGGCGGTGGCGGCGGAGGGGCTGCGTTCGGTCGTCGCGGTCCCCGTCGTCGTGCGGCGCGCGGTGCGGGGCGTGCTGTACGGGGCGCTGCGTACACCGGTAACGCTCGGCGACCGGACGTTCGACGCGGTGGTGGCGGCGGCCCGTGATGTGGAGCAGTCGCTCGCGGTACGGGACGAGGTACGGCAGTTGCTGGCGGCGGGCCGGGAGCAGGTGAGCGATCCGGACACGGCGCCCGGCGCCTGGGAGGACGTGCGCGAGGCCCACCGCGAACTGCGCGCGCTGGCCCCGAGGGTCGTCGACCCGGCGCTGCGCGACGAGCTCCTGGACGTCTGCGGGCGGCTCGCATCGGCGTCGGGGGCCAAGGCCTCCGCCGCCCGGGAGGTCCGCCTCGCGCCGCGCGAGGTGGACGTGGTGGCGTGTGTGGCGGCGGGCGCGACGAACGCGGCGGCGGCCGAGCGGCTGGGGCTGCGGCCCGAGACGGTGAAGGGCTATCTGCGGTCCGCGATGCGGAAGCTGGGGGCGCACACCCGGCTGGAGGCGGTGGTGGCGGCCCGCCGGGCTGGGTTGCTGCCCTGACCTGGCGGGCCGCCGGCCCGGCTGGTCTCAGTCCGCGAAGTCGAGGAACGTGCCGAACCGGATGTCGAGGTCCGTCGCGTCCGTCATCACTGTCAGCATCCGGGCCGCCTCCTCGGTGATCTCCGCGCGCTCGTCGCGGGTCGGCTTCCGCAGCATCTGGACGGTCAGGATCGCCGTGCCGCCCTCGTGTCCGACGCGCCACAGGGCGTCGAGGAAACCGTCGACGAGGACGCTCCCGTAACTCTGGTTGCCCTTGCCGTTGCGCCCCCTGTTGACCTCGGGAATGACGCGGCTGCGGTCGGCGTGGCCGAGGAGGACGTTGTCGAACTCGGGCAGGAAGCGCGGCGGGGCCGGGGTGTCGGGGGCGGGGCGCGGGGCGTCCGGGAGGTCGAAGAGCTCGACGCCCCGCTCGTCCCGGAAGGTGAGCAGCCGGGGCCTGAGCCGTTCGAAGACCTCCTTCGTACGGGTGAGGCCCGCCCACGCCTGGAAGTCCATCACCGAGGCGGGGCCGAACGCGCCCAGGTAGCGGAGCACGGTGGCGTCGAGCGTGGGCGCGGGTTCGGCGGACCGGCCGAGCCAGTGCTGCACGGTGGTCAGGGTGACCTGCCCGCCGCGGCCCCACAGTCCGCGCGGGGTGACCTGGACCAGGGGCAGCAGACAGCGGGCGGCGACGGTGAGCGCGAGGGGGTCGGCGTCCGGCCAGCGGGTGAGGAGTTCCTCGCGCAACTCCCCCAGCGGGCGCGGGCGCTCCTCGACGAGCTCCTCGGTCACCGCCGCGAGCCGGTCCAGGTCCACGCCTTCCAGCCCGCGCCGGAAGGACCTCAGCTCCCGGTCGCGCGGCGCCCGTACCAGGGGCCCCACGGTGAGCGCGTCGTCCGCCGTATGGGTGTGGAGGGTGGAGCGCAGGGAGACGATCCGGACCACCTCCCGGGACTCCATCAGGGCGGACAGCTCCTCGGGGTCGAAGTCCGCGAGCCGGGAGTACAGCTGGAAGTACGGGGGCTTGGTGTTCTGGGCCTGGAGCCCGAGGAGGTGGGTGACCGCGTCCTTCGCGGACATCGGTGACCGGCGCAGCAGGAGCTGCCGCTCCAGGGTCGCCCGGTTCAGCGCCGAGGTGGAGAGGACGGCGGGGTGTGCGGCGGTGCGGTGCGTCTTCGCGGCCATGGTCCGCACGCTAGCGGGGGTTGCGGACAGGTACGGTCCTCCAGGGCCGCTCGGCGAAGGACGGGCGTTACGCCCACCGGCCCTCCGCGCCGCGCGCTCCGGGCGGGCCGCCGCAATGATGGGCCGGTGATCAGTGTTCTGTTCGCCGTCCTGACCGCTCTCAGCAACGGTTCCGCTTCGGTGCTCCAGCGCCGGGCGGCGATGGAGGTGCCCGACAGCGAGGCGATGCGGCTGTCGCTGATCGGCCGTCTGGTGCGGCAGAAGGTGTGGCTGGCGGGGATCGGGCTGGTGATCGTGGCAGCGGTCTGCCAGGCGATCGCGCTGGCCACGGGGCCGATCGCGGTGGTGCAGCCGATCTTCGTGATCGAGCTGCCGCTGACCCTGCTCGTCGCCGGCCTGGTGATGCGGGTGCGGGCGGACGCGGCTGTCTGGTCCGGGGTCTCGGCGGTCACGGCGGGCCTGGCGCTCGGTATGGCGGCGGCCGCCCCGGTCGAGGGCAGCGACACGGTCGAGGGCGCCGCGTGGATCCCGGCGCTGCTGCTGACCGGGCTGTTCGAGGCGGCGCTGATCGTCGCCGCGCTCCGCACCCGGGGCAACCCCCGGGCGGCGCTGCTGGGTCTTGCCGCCGCCTGCGGGTACGCGCTGACGGCCGCGCTGATGAAGGACGCGATGTCGAACCTCGACGACGGCGGGGTCCTGGCGCTGCTGGCGTCCTGGCAGCTGTACGCAACAGCGGCGGCCGGGGTGGGCGCCCTGTTCCTGCTCCAGAACGCCCTGCAGGCGGGCAGTCTGGTGGCCGTTCAGCCGATGCTGACGCTGGGGGACGCGCTGATCAGCATCCTGTACGGGGTGACGCTGTTCGAGGAGGAGTTGCGGACCGGCTGGTGGCTGCTGCCCGAGCTGGCGGCGCTGGCCCTGATCGCCACCGGCTGCGTCCGCCTGGCCCGTACGCCGCTGGCGGCGGGCACGCTCGCCCCGCCGCCACCGACTGCTTCCCGCTGAGCGCCCCGGTCAGCGGGAAGGAAGCGGGGTGACCCGCTCGCCCTCCGGTACCGGGCCCGGGGGTGTGCCGTCGCCGAAGGGGCGGCCGCCGAGCTGTTCGCGGTGGTGCGGGGTGGTCCAGCCGGAGAGGTCCGGGCCGACGGGGACGATGGCGGTGGGGTTGATGCCCGTGTGCACCTGGTAGTAGTGCCGCTTGATGTGGTCGAAGTCGACGGTGTCGCCGAATCCGGGCGTCTGGTAGAGGTCGCGGACGTAACCCCACAGGACGGGGTCCTCGGTCAGCTTGTTCCGGTTGCACTTGAAGTGGCCGTGGTAGACGGGGTCGAAGCGGACCAGGGTGGTGAAGAGGCGGATGTCGGCCTCGGTGATGGTGTCGCCGACCAGGTAGCGGCGGTCGGCGAGGCGGGCGGAGACCTGGTCCAGGCGGGCGAAGAGCGCCTCGTACGCCTCCTCGTACTCCTGCTGCGAGCTGGCGAACCCGGACCTGTAGACGCCGTTGTTGACGTCCCGGTAGATGCCCTCCATGACCTCGTCGATCTCCGCGCGCAGCGGCTCGGGGTAGAGGTCGGGGGCGCCGGGGCGGTGCAGGGCGGTCCATTCGGTGGCGAGGTCGAGGGTGATCTGCTGGTAGTCGTTGGTGACCAGTTGCCCGCTCGGTACGTCCACGATCGCGGGCACGCTGACGCCGCCGGGGTAGTCGCGCTCCCGGGCGTCGTAGGCCTCGCTGAGGTGGCGGATGCCGAGGACCGGGTCCTTGCCGTCCGGGTCGAGGGTGAAGCGCCAGCTGCGGTCGTCCTGGATCGGGTCGGCGACGGCGAGCGACAGGGCGTCCTCCAGGCCGAGGAGCCGCCGGGAGACGAGGGCCCGGCTCGCCCAGGGGCAGGCCCGGCTGACGGCGAGCCGGTAGCGGCCGGGTTCGACGGGCCAGCCGTCGCGGCCTTCCGCCGTGATCCGGTCGGGGAAGTGGCTCTTGGACCGCTTGAACGGCTTGCGTCCGTAGGAGTCGTTGCCCTCGCTCCCGGCGCTGTCCGCTCCCGCGGCGTCCGCTGTCGTGTCGCTCATGCCGTGCTCCTCGATGCGTCGGTGGATCGGTCCGCTGTGCGTCGTCTGCCCCGCAGGTCGGCTCCCACGTCGGCCAGCGCCACGATCAGCGCGGCCAGGACGAAGGCGACGGAGACGATGAGCCCGTGGTCGTAGGCGTCGGCCCAGCCGTCCGGGCCGACCTGGGCGAAGAACACCGCGCCGACGGCGGCGATCCCGATCGCGGAGCCGACCCGCTGGCCGGTCTGCAGGGTGCCCCCGGCGCTTCCGGCCCTGTCCACCGGGATCTCCGCGAGGGTCAGGGTCTGGTTCGGGGCGATGACCAGCCCGCTGCCGAGGCCGGCGAGGAGCAGCGGCGCGGCCATGGCCCAGCCCGCTCCCGTGCCGGGGACCAGGTGGACGGCGAGGGCGGTGCCCGCGAGGCCGATGGCGACCATGGCCAGGCCCGCCACCACCAGCGGGCGGCCGAAGCGGCCGACGAGCCGGCCGCCGATGGACGCGGCGACTCCGGAACCGAGGGCGAAGGGGGTGATGGCGAGTCCGGCCTGGAGGGCGGAGTAGCCGAGGCCGGACTGGAGGTAGAGGGTCGTGACGAAGAAGATCGAGGTGAACCCGGCGAAGTAGAGCAGGATCAGCAGACAGCCCAGCCAGTAGGAGCGCAGCCGGAACAGCGACAGGTCCAGGACCGGGTGGGTGCGTCCGCCGGTGCACCGCGATTCCCAGCCCACGAACGCGGCGAACAGGGCCCCGGCCAGCAGCAGGAGGAGCCATTTGGTGTTGCCGGGCCACTGCTGGGCCTGGACGAACGGCAGCAGCAGGGCCAGCACTCCGGCGCCCAGGAGCAGCACGCCGAACGGGTCCAGGTCGCGGGGGCGGACCCGGCTCGCGGAGGGGGTGTCGGGCAGCAGCCGGCGGGCCAGCAGGAGGCAGACGACGCCGAGCGGGAGGTTGACGTAGAAGACCCAGCGCCAGCCGTGCTCCGGTCCGGCGGCCTGGATGAGCAGGCCGCCGAGCAGCGGGCCGACGGCCGTGGAGATGCCGACGACGGTGCCGAACATGCCGAAGGCCCGGCCGCGCTCGCGACCGGAGAACATCTGCTGGATCAGGGCGGAGATCTGTGGGGAGATCAGGCCGCCGGCGATGCCCTGCACCAGTCGGGCGATCACCAGCCACAGGCTGGACTGGGCGGCTCCGCAGGCGGCGGAGGCCAGGGTGAAGAGGGCGAGTCCCGCCATGAAGACCGCCCGGCGGCCCCGCGCGTCGCCCAGGCGTCCGGAGGGGATGAGGAAGAGGCCGAAGGCGAGGGCGTAGCCGGAGAGCACCCATTGGAGGTCGGACTCGGGGGTGTTCAGGCCCTCCCGGATGGAGGGGAGGGCCACGTTGACGATGGAGACGTCGAGCAGGGTCATGAACCCCGCCACCAGGCAGACGGCGAGTGCCCGCCAACGCCGTGGGTCGGGGCCGTCCGGGGCGGCGTCGCCCCCGGTCGGCCCGGGCTGCGCCGCGCTCCGTGCCATGGTTCGCACCTTAGGGGGTGTCTGACCATTCCGCGTGGACCAGCGGGCGGCGTCAGCACCGGTGGCCCGGATTCCGGTTTTCCGGGACGGGTCCGGCACGGCGTGCCGGCGTCCGCCGGGGGTATGGGTTCCCGCATGACTGTGGAGAAAACGAGCGTTCTCGTCCTTGACTGTGCCGAGCCCATGGAGCTGGCCGAGTTCTACGCCGGTCTGCTCGGCGCCGAGACCCGGATCGGCACCGACCCCGACTTCGTCGAGATCGTCGGCAACGACGGCGTCCGGCTGGCGATCCGCCGCGACCACGGGTACGCCCCGCCGAGCTGGCCCCGACCGGAGGACTCCCAGCAGGCGCACCTGCGGATCCTGGTGGGACGTGAGGACATCGACGAGGCCGAGCGGGAGGCGATATCCCTGGGGGCCCGGCCCGTCGACACCGGCGACAGCAACAACGGGCCCCGGGACGTGCGGGTGTACGGGGACCCCGCGGGCCACTCGTTCTCGCTGGCGGTCTATCCGCTGCGGGAGGACTGAGCGGCACAGCGGCGCATCCAGGACGAACGCGTGGGTGGGGGGGCCCCCCCCCGCCCCGCCCGGGGGGGCGGCCCCGCACCGGTGGGGCCATTCGGCGGCAGCCGTGATGACGTGCGACGATGTGCGGCAT
>NZ_JBHXPF010000008.1:38161-206255 GCF_042718715.1 Streptomyces sp. NPDC058576
GGCACCCCGCGCGCCACTCGTACTCGCTGGCGCTCTACCCGCTGCGGGTGCAGTGAGCGGCACAGCGGCCCACCCAGGCCGAACGCGTGGGGGGCAGGGCCCCGACGGGCCCTGCCACCCACGCGTGTTCATCGGCAGGAAAGTCTCCCCTCACCGTTGACGGCAATTGGTAGGAACCTTTACTTTCAGTTCTGCCGACATGGCGCCTCCCACCCCCCTCCGAAGGGAGCACCACCATGCACCAGCGCACCAATCCCCCCACCGGCTCCACCCCCACGGCCGGCCGCCGCAAACTGGCCCGCAAGGCTCTGTTCGCCGCGTCCGCGCTCGGTGTCGTCACCGCGCTCATGGCTCCCGTCCGCGCCGGAGCCGCACCGGCCCCCGCCGTCCCCGCCGCCGCTACCCCGCTCGCCGCCAACGGGCAGCTGTCCGTCTGCGGCCGTCAGCTCTGCAACGCCTCCGGCCAGGCCGTCGCGCTCAACGGCATGAGCACGCACGGCACGCAGTGGTACGCCCAGTGCGTCACCGACGGTTCGCTCGACGCGCTCGCCCAGGACTGGCGCGCCGACGTGCTGCGGGTCTCCACCTACGTACAGGAGGGCGGGTACGAGACGGACCCGGCCGGATTCACCGCCCGTGCGCAGAAGTTCGTCGACGCCGCGCACGCGCGCGGCATGTACGCGGTGATCGACTGGCACATGCTCTCCCCGGGCGATCCGAACGCGAACCTGGCGCGCGCCAAGACCTTCTTCACGGCCATGGCGAAGAAGTACAAGAACCACCCGGGGGTGCTCTACGAGATCGCCAACGAGCCCTCGGGGGTGAGCTGGTCGGCCATCAAGTCGTACTCCGAGCAGATCATCCCGGTGATCCGGGCCGAGGACCCCGACGCGGTGGTCCTGGTCGGGACGCGCGCCTGGTCGTCCTTCGGGGTGTCCGAGGGCTCCGACGAGACGGAGGTGGTGAACAACCCCGTCAACGCCTCGAACATCATGTACACCTTCCACTTCTACGCGGCGTCGCACCGCGAGGAGTACCTGAGCGCGCTCGACCGGGCCTCCGACCGACTCCCCGTTTTCGTCACCGAGTTCGGGACGCAGAACTACGCGGGCGAGGGCGCGAACGACTTCACCATGTCGCAGCGCTACCTCGACCTGATGAAGCGGAAGAAGATCTCCTGGACCAACTGGAACTACTCCGACGACCACCGGTCCGGCGCCGCCTTCAAGACCGGCACCTGCAACGGGAGCAACTGGACGGGGACCGGGGTCCTGAAGGAGGCCGGGGTCTGGATCCGCGACCGCATCCGCCAGTGACCCCGGCCCTGATCGGCAGAGCTAGGCCGAACGGCGGCGCAGGGAGGCGTCGGTGAGGACTGCCGGGGTGTAACCGGCTTCGCGCGCCGACAGGTTGACGCCGGGCGGGACGATCTCGTCGATCCTGTCGAGGACGTCCCGGCTCAGCCGCACCTTGTCGGCGCCGAGCTGGCTCTCCAGCTGCTCGAAGGTGCGCGGCCCGATGATCGCCGAGGTGACGGCCGGGTGCTCCAGCACGAAGGCCAGGGCGAGTTGGACCAGGGTGAGCCCGGCCTCCTCGGCGAGGACGGCGAGCGCGTCGGCGGCCGCCAGCTTGGCCGCGTTCTCGGGTGCGGCGATGTCGAACCGGGCGGCCTGGCGCTCGGCACGGCTGGAGGCCGGCTGCTCGGCGCCCGTGCGGTAGCGGCCGGTCAGCCAGCCACCCGCCAGCGGGCTCCAGGACAGCACCCCGAGCCCGTACCGCTGCGCCACCGGCAGCACCTCGCGCTCGATCCCCCGGGCCAGCAGCGAGTACGGGGGCTGCTCGGCGACGACGCGCTCGCGGCCCCGGCGCTCGGCGGTCCACTGGCCTTCGACGATCGCGGAGGGCTCGAAGGTGGAGGTGCCGATGTAGCGGATCTTGCCCTGGTGGACCAGGTCGGAGAGCGCGCCGAGGGTCTCGTCGAAGTCGGTGTCGGGTTCGGGGCGGTGGACCTGGTAGAGGTCGATCCAGTCGGTGCCGAGCCGGCGCAGGCTGTTCTCGACCTCGCGGATGATCCAACGGCGGCTGTTGCCGAACTCGTTGGGGTCGTCGCCGAGCCGCCCGTGGAACTTGGTGGCCAGCACCACGCTGTCGCGGCGGCCGCCCGCCAGCGCCTTGCCGACGATGGTCTCGGACTCGCCCTGGGAGTAGACGTCGGCGGTGTCGACGAAGTTGATGCCGGAGTCCAGGGCGTGGTGGATGATCCGGATGCTGTCGTCGTGATCGGTGTTGCCGCGCGCACCGAACATCATGGTGCCCAGCGCGAGGGGGCTGACCTGGACGCCGGTGCGGCCGAGGCTGCGGTATTCGGTCATCCTGCACTCTCCTTGACGAGGTGTGTGGTGGTGTCGGGGTGGTTCGCGGGCAAAGTCGGTGCGCCGGTCCGCCGGAAGGCCTCCCACAGCCGGTGGTACGGGCCCCGCGCCGCGAGGAGTTCGGTGTGGGTGCCGCTCTCGACGACCGCTCCGGCGCAGTCCGTCACCGGGCCCCTGCCGTGGCCGGGACGGCGTCGGGCCGGTCCGCGGTGCTGTCGGCGGCGTCGAAGAGCTGGTTGGCGGGGCGCGGCAGGCCGTAGTGCTCGCGCAGGGTGGAGCCGGTGTACTCGGTGCGGAACAGGCCGCGTTCCTGGAGGATCGGGACGACCCGGTCGACGAAGACCTCCAGGCCCGAGGGGAGCACGGCGGGCATGATGTTGAAGCCGTCGGCGGCCCCGCTGTCATACCAGTGCTCGATGGTGTCGGCGACCTGTACGGCGGTGCCCGCGAAGGTGCGGTGGCCGCGTCCGCCCCCCAGCCTGCCGATGAGTTGACGTACCGTCAGCCGTTCGCGGCGGGCCAGTTCCACGATGAGCGTGTAGCGGCTCTTGGCGCCCTCGATCTCGTCCTCGGTGGGGATGTCCTCGGGGAGTTCGGCGTCCAGGTCGAGGTCGTCCGGGGCGATCTTCAGACGCAGGGCGAGCTGCCGCTTGGCGTACTCGGGGACGATGAGGCGGTCCAGTTCGGCGTCGAGCTCGTGGGCCTGGGCCTCGGTGTCGCCGATGACGGGGACGATGCCGGGCAGGATCTTGATGGCGTCCGCGTCGCGGCCGAGCGCCACGGCGCGTGCCTTGACGTCCCGGTAGAAGGCGATGCCCTCCTGAAGGGTCTGCTGGGCGGTGAACACCGCTTCGGCGTACCGGGCGGCGAAGTCCTTGCCGTCCTCGCTGGACCCGGCCTGCACGAGCAGCGGGTAACCCTGGGGCGGGCGCTGGACGTTGAGAGGTCCGTCGACACGGAAGAACTCGCCCCGGTGGTCGATGGGGCGGACCCGGTCGGCGAGCGCGTGGACGCCCTGCTCCTTGTCGGCGACGACGGCGTCATCCGCCCAGCTGTCCCAGAGCTTGGTGGAGACCTCGACGAACTCGGCGGCGCGGCGGTAGCGCTCGCGGTGGAGCGGGGTGTCGTCCAGGCCGAAGTTGCGGGCGGCGTCGGCCCCGGCGGTGGTCACGATGTTCCAGCCGGCCCGGCCGCCGGAGACATGGTCCAGGGAGGCGAACCTGCGGGCCAGGTTGTAGGGCTCGTTGTAGCTGGTGGACGCGGTGGCGATGAGCCCGATGTGCTCGGTGGCCCCGGCGAGCGCGGTGAGCAGGACGGTGGGTTCCAGCTTGGCGGCGGGGCGGCGGCCGGGGTCGCCCATGAGGACCGGGCTGTCGGCGAGGAACAGGGAGTCCAGGCGGCCGCGTTCGGCGATCCGGGCGAGGTTCTTGTAGTGCGCGATGTCGGAGTTGGCCTCGGCGGGGCTCTCGGGGAGCCGCCAGGACGCCTCGTGGTGTCCGGTGGACATGAGGAAGGCGTTGAGGTGGAGCTGCTTGCGGGGTCCGGCGGAAGGCATGGGTGTCTCCAGGCAGGTACGGGAGTGGGTCCCGGGCGGGTACGGGAGGTGCGTGAGGCCGGGCGGCGGCCGTCTCGGGCAGAGCCGGTCCCGGGGTGGCGTCGGTGCTCCTCAGACGGCCGCGGGCGGCTGGGCGACCCCGAGGGCGGTGAGCAGGGTGTCGCGGTACTCCTGGAAGCGGGCGTCCCGGCGGGAGCGCGGGGTCGGCAGATCGATGGCGAGGTCGACGGAGATCAGACCGTCCTCCAGCACCAGGACCCGGTCGGCGAGCTCCACGGCCTCGTCCACGTCATGGGTGACCAGGAGCACCGCGGGGCGGTGGCGCTCGTACAGTTCGCGCAGCAGGCCGTGCATCTTGATCCGGGTCAGGGCGTCCAGCGCCCCGAACGGCTCGTCGGCAAGCAGCAGTTCGGGTTCGCGGACCAGAGCGCGGGCGAGTGCGGCGCGCTGCTGTTCGCCGCCGGAGAGCTCGTGCGGCCAGGAGCGGTCCCGGCCGGCCAGGCCCACTTCCTCCAGGGCGGTCAGGCCGCGCTCGCGGGCGCCGGGGCCGCGCAGACCGAGGGTCACGTTGTCCAGGACGCGGAGCCAGGGCAGCAGCCGGGAGTCCTGGAAGGAGAGCGACACCCTTTCGGGGACGAGGAGTTCACCGGAGCCCTCGACCGTGTGGTCGAGCCGGGCCACGGCCCGCAGCAGGGTGGACTTGCCCGAGCCGCTGCGGCCGAGGAGGGCCGTGAACTCCCCCGGCGCCACCGTCAGGTCCAGCTCCTTCAGGACGATCCGGTCGCCGAACCTCCGTACCAGCCGGGTGGTGCGGACGGCGGGCGGGGCCTTCGTGATCAGCCCGCCAGGGTGCGTCGCCATGACAGGACCTTCCTTTCGATCGCGCGTACTCCCGCGTCGGAGGCGAAGCCGAAGATCCCGTAGGCGACCAGGCCCACGATGATCACGTCGGACTGGGCGTACTGCTGGGCCTGGAACATCATGTAGCCGATGCCGCTCGTGGAGTTGATCTGCTCGACGACGATCAGTCCGAGCCACGACGACGTGACGCCGAGCCGCAGGCCGACGAAGAAGCCGGGCAGCGAGCCGGGGACGACGACCTTGCGCAGGAACTGGGACCGGCTGAGATCGAGGCCCTCGGCGAGCTCCACGTACCGGCTGTCGATGGAGGTCAGCGAGGCGTAGGTGTTGATGTACATGTTGACCGCGACGCCGAGCGCGATCACCGTGACCTTCATCTGTTCGCCGATGCCGAGCCAGAGGATCAGCAGCGGCAGCATGGCGAGCGAGGGGATGGCGCGCTTGATCTGGAGGGGCCCGTCGAGCAGGTACTCCCCGCTGCGGCTGAGCCCGGCCGTGACCGCGAGGACCACCCCGGCGGTGACACCGAAGAGGAGGCCGAGTCCGGCGCGTTGGAGGGAGATGAGGACGTTGTCCTGGAGGCGTCCGGTGGCGACGAGGTCGGCGGCGGTGGAGATGACGCTGCCCGGCCCGGACAGGATGCGCGGGTCCAGGTGGCCGGAGGCCGATGCCGCCCACCACAGGGCGACGAGCAGGACCGGCCCGAGAAGCCGGCCGAAGGGGATCGGCCGTCCGGGGCCGAGCCGTCTGCGGGTGCCGCGCGCGGCGGCGGGTCCCGCCCGGCCCGCGGTGTCCTCGGCGGGCGGCGCGTCCTCGGTGAGGAGGGCAAGGCCGCCGGGGCGGGCGGTGGGCAGCAGGTCGGTCATGACGTCTCCCGGTACTCGGCGGGAACGGACTGGGCCGCCAGCCCCTCGAAGCGGCGGTCGAACAGGTCGGCGACGTCCTGCTCCGGTACGAAGCCGCCTTCGGCCATCAGGTCGGCGGTCTCCTGCTCCCAGGCGACGGCCTGGTCCCAGCTGACGGGGAACTGCGGCTTGTGGAGGGAGGCGACGATGCGCCGCCCGTCGGCCACGGAGACGCCCTCGCTCTTCACGTAGTACGTGTCGATCCACTCGTCCGTGTTCTCCCACGCCCACACCAGGCCCTTGGCCCACAGCGGGATGAAGCTGCGGACGGCGGCGGCCTTGGCGGGGTCGTTCAGGACCTCCACCGGGGCCCACAGCACGGTGAGCAGGTCGACCACGTCGGTCTTGAGGCCGGTGGCGCCGTCCTTGCCGTACTGGTCGAGGTACTTGGTGAGGGTCGGCTCGCCCAGCGGGGCCACGTCGACCTGCTTGGACTGCAGCGCGGTGAGGAACTGGGTGCTGGGCAGCGCGACGAGTTCGACGTCGCTGTTCTTCAGCCCGGCCGCCTTCAGGGCACGCAGGACGACGACGCCCTGGGCCTGGCCCTGGGAGAAGCCGATCTTCCTGCCGCGGAATTCCTCCACCGACGCGATGTCCGAGCCCGGGGCGGTGGCGAAGGTGTAAATGGGCCGGGGACGCACCTGGACGGCGACGATCTTCGTATCGACGCCGATGGCCTTGGCCTGGATCGGCGGAATTCCCGCGTTGGAGGCCAGGTCGATGGACTGGGCCCGGAAACCCTGGATGATATCGGGGCCCGCGCTCAGGTTCGGCCACTCGGAAACGGTGAAGGCGAGGTCCTTCTGAAGGCCCGCCGGCTCCAGCTGGAGCCTGGTCTGACGGACCGCGACGGTCAGTTTCGTTCCGGGCGGCGGGGCTCCCGAGGGGAGTTTTCCGGTGGGCTCGGAACTGGCCACGGTCTTGGCCTGCGGAGAGCAGGCGGCGAGGCCGAGAACCGTTCCGGTGGCGAGCGCGAGAAAGGACCGACGGCCGACGGTTCGGGTGGTCGCGGAAGAAGTATTGGTCTGGTGACGAGGCATGGGGTGTGTTCCTGGGTCTCAGAGGGAGTGATAGGCGCCGTCGTGGAACAGCAGCGGGCTGCGGTCCTCGTCGAGCCAGGAGTCGGTGACCCGGGCGATGACGATCCGGTGGTCGCCGGCGGGCACGATCCGCTCGGTCTCCAGGCGCAGCCAGCCGGCCACTCCGTCGAGCACCGGCTCGCCCTCCGGCAGCCGCCGCCAGGCGGTCGGGGCGGCGAACCGGTCGATGCCGCTGGTGGCGAAGGTCCGGGCGAGGGACTCCTGGTCGGCGCCGAGGAAGTTGACGACGGTGGAGAACGCCTCCTCGACATGCGGCCAGGAGGAGCTGGTGGTGCCGATGCCGTACGAGACCAGCGGCGGATCCAGGGACAGCGAGGTGAGCGAGGTGGCGGTGAATCCGACGGGGCCGCGGCCGGAGTCGGCGGTGACGACGACCACGCCCGCCGGGTAGCGGCGGAACACCTGCTTGAAACGGTCGGGGGCGTAGGCGGGGGCGTAGGAGGGCACGGTGACGGTCAACTTCTCTCCCGGAATGGAAGGAGGGGAACGCGGAGAATGGGCGCGCGGAGGTACGGGGGTACGCGGGCGCGGCCGGGCAGAACAGAGCGCGCGACAGGAAAGGGAATACCCTGCGGTAATCGACCTGTTACGCGATCCGCCCGGAATTCAGCGGGGTGTTATCGAGAACCCGGACAGGAGCGACGACGACAGGGCCGGGAGGAAATCCTCACCGGCGCAGCCGCGCGACAGCGGCGTGCCGCGCGGGGCACGCTCTGCTGCATACGCTGTCGGCTGGTCATGAATTCATTGTCCCGTCGGGCCTTCCGGCCGGTCAACAATGCAACGTTCTGAATTAAGTCGGGTTCCGTGCGGTCCGGGGAGCGGGCGTGCGGTGGGGTTCAGGACACGGCGGGCAGCGCGGGCCAGGGGCCCAGCGGGTCGGTGTACAGAGCGCCGAGCGCCACCGCGCCGCCCGCGGTGGCCAGGACCGATCCGGTGAAGCTGCTCGGCACCACGGCCCGTTCGGGGTCGTCGCAGACCCAGGAGCGGCGGGCCACCTCGGCCCGCAGGTCCGCCAGGCACTCCGGCATGCGGCCGGCTCCCGGCTCGACGACCACGAGGACCTCCGGGTCGAACATGTCCAGCAGCAGGGCCGCCGCCCGGCCGACGAGCAGGGCCCGGCGGCGGAAGAGCCCGAGGGCACGCTCGTCCCCGGCCAGGGCTCCGTCGAGCAGTTCGGTGAACGAGTCGACGTACAGGCCCTGTTCGGCGGCCCGGCGCACCATGGCCCGCTCCGAGACCTCCGACTGGAGGCAGCCGGCGCGACCGCACGAACAGGGCTCGGCCCCACCCGATCCGCCTGATCCCAGGGGCAGATGAGCCACGCTGCCCGCGCCGGAGCGGGGGCCCAGGTGCAGGCTCCCGGAGCTGGCGAACGCCGCGTCCACCACAGCCCCGACGAAGAGCAGGACCGTGCTCACCCGGGTCGACGTCTCGCCGAACAGCTGCTCGGCGCGGGCCAGCGCCCGGGAGTGGCTGTCCACATGGACCGGGAGGCCGGTGGCGGTTTCGAGGATCTCGCGCACCGGGACGTCCCGCCAGCCCAGGTGCGGATGCTCGACGACGACTCCGGCTGCCGGGTCCACCCGGTGCCCGGTGGCGAAGCCGAGGGCGAGGACGGTACGGCCGGCCGCGTGCGCCTCGACGAGCCGGGGCAGCCGGTCGGCGAGGTCGCGCAACAGGGCGGGCCCGGTGGCCAGGCCGCGCGGGGAGCCGTCCGGGACGGTGGCGTACGGACCCCTCGCGCCGATGGCGTGCGGTTGCCGGTCCTCCGCGACGATCCGGCCGCGCAGGTCCATCAGCGAGACGGTGGAGTGCGCGACGGCGACATGGGCCCCGGCGACGAGATAGCGGCCGGTGTCGATCTCGACGGGGATGTGGGGGCGGCCGAGCCCCTTGGGTCCGGCGGTCTCGGCGCCCTCCCGGACGAGCCCGCGCGCCAGCAACTGCCCGACGTGGCCGGTCACCGCCGCCGGGGAGAGACCGGTGAGCCGGGCGACGGTGGACCGGGCGACGGGCCCGTGGTCGAGGATCGCGCTCAGCACGGAGCCGGTGCCGGGGGTCCGGCGGGCGGGCAGGGCGGCCGGGATGTCCGAGCGGCGCAGCGGGGCGGGGCTGCGGGCGGGCACGGGCGGACGCTTCACAGGTGTCTTCACAGGTCCTCGATGGCAGCGGGCCGTGCGGGAAGGCGTCCGGACGGAGCCTCGTGCCGAGGACCCGCCGGCGCAGGGCCGGCGAGGGTTCGGCTTCTCCCGTGGAACGGTTGCCCCGGGTGCGCGCACCGGAAGGGTTCCGGTGGCGGTCGCGGCGGGGCGGGTGACGTTCAGGCCCGATGACACGCCGCGGAGCACACGCGCTTCAGGTCGACATGACCTCGCGTCGTCAGGTGTGCGGATCGCTGCATGGCGCGCAACGTAGCCGGAACGGCGTAACCCGGTCAAACCACTGACCGCATGGTGGACGGCCGTCCCAGCAGGGGGCGTTGCCCCACTGTTGCCGCACGTGACAGGCGCATGGCGGGCGTACGAAGCGGGCGCACGGCGGCCTCCGCGGGACCGGGAAGGGCCGCCCGCCATCGGGCCGATGCCGGGAATTAACCGATGATGCCTTGTCATGCCCCGTTCTACGCGCATAGCTTTTGCCCCTACTACTCAGTTCAGTTGGGGGCACCTCCCGTGCAGATATACAGATCCGGTTCCGTCCTGCTGACCGGCGCCGTCGCCGTCGCGCTCGCGGTGACCGCCCTGCCCGCCGCCCAGGCGGCGCCGTCCGCCACCGCCGTCATCTCCGAGGTGTACGGCGGCGGGGGCAACTCCGGCGCGACGCTGACCCGGGACTTCGTCGAGCTGGCCAACGCCGGCTCCGCGCCCTTCGAGGTCGGCGGCCTCAGCGTCCAGTACCTGCCGGGCAGCCCCTCGGCCGGATCGCAGTGGCAGGTCTCGGAGCTGTCCGGGTCGATCGCGCCCGGCGGCCGCTACCTGGTCGCGCAGGCCGCGGGCACCGGCGGAACGGTCGCCCTGCCCACCGCTGACGCCACCGGCGCCGTCGCCATGGCGGCGGGCAGCGGCACTGTCGCCCTGGTCTCCGGCACGGCCCCCCTCACCTGCAAGTCGGCGGCGGACTGCGCGGCGGACACCCGGATCGTGGATCTGGTCGGTTACGGCTCCGCGGTCGTCCGGGAGGGCAGCGGCCCGGTCCCCGGCGCCTCGGCCACCGCCGCCGTCGCGCGGGCCGCCTCCCTCGCCGACACCGACGACAACGCCGCCGACCTCACCGCGGGCGCGCCCACCCCGGTCAACACCAAGGGGGAGACGTCCGGCGGCGGTCAGCCGCCCGAGGAGCCCGGCCCCACCGAGCCCGGCGACGTACGGATCCACGACATCCAGGGCACCACCCGCGTCTCCCCGCTGGAGGGCACCGCGGTGACCGGCGTCCCGGGCATCGTCACCGGCGTCCGGACGAGCGGCTCGCGGGGCTTCTGGATCCAGGACACCGCGCCCGACAGCGACCCGCGCACCGGCGAGGGCCTGTTCGTCTACACCGGCTCCACCGCCCCGACCGTCAAGGCCGGCGACGCGGTCCTGGTCAGCGGCAAGGTCGCGGAGTACTACCCGGGCACCGGCACCCAGTCGCTCACCCAGATCACCGCGCCCCGCACCACCGTGGTCTCCTCCGGCAACGCGCTGCCCGCCCCGGTCGTCCTCGACGCCCGTACGGTGCCCGGCCGTTACGTGCCCTCGGCGGACGGCGGAGCGATCGACGCGCTGCCGCTGAACCCGGCCCGGTACGCGCTGGACCTGTACGAGGCGCTGGAGGGCTCCCGCGTCACGTTCGCCGACACCCGGGTGACCGGGGCGACGACCGCGTACGACGAGATCTGGGTGACGGTCAAGCCCCGGGAGAACCCGACCCGGCGCGGCGGCACGCTCTACGCCTCGTACGAGGACCAGAACACCGGCCGCCTCAAGGTGATGTCGCTGGACCCGGCGCGGCCGGTCCCCGCGGCGAACGTCGGGGACGTGCTGAAGGGCCGCACCACCGGCGTCCTCGACTACGCGAGTTACGGCGGCTACAACGTGCAGGCCACCGAGCTGGGCTCGGTCGTCGACAATAAGCTGCGGCGCGAGGTGACCCGCAAGCAGAAGAGGGACGAGCTGGCGGTCGCCACGTACAACGTGGAGAACCTCGACGCGGGCGACGACCAGAACAAGTTCGACACCCTGGCCGAGGGCGTCGCGGTCAACCTGTCCTCCCCCGACATCGTCTCGCTGGAGGAGATCCAGGACGACAACGGTGCGGTGAACGACGGCACGACGGGCTCCGAGGCGACGCTGAAGCGGTTCACGGACGCGGTCGTCGCGAAGGGCGGGCCGCGCTACGCCTGGCGCTACATCACCCCCGAGAACAACAAGGACGGCGGCGAGCCGGGCGGCAACATCCGTAACGTCTTCCTCTACAACCCCGAGCGCGTCTCCTTCACCGACCGCGCGGGCGGCGACGCCACCACTCCGGTGCGGGCCGTCGACACCTGGAAGGGCGTCGAGCTGTCCGCGTCTCCGGGCCGGATCAACCCGGCGAGCCCGGCGTGGGCGGACAGCCGCAAGCCGCTGGTGGGCGAGTTCGTCTTCCGGGGCAAGCCGGTCTTCGTCATCGGCAACCACTTCGCGTCCAAGGGCGGCGACCAGCCGCTGCACGGCCGCTACCAGGAGCCGACGCGGTCCTCGGAGACGAAGCGGATCCAGCAGGCCGTCGAGGTCAACACCTTCGTCGCCTCGCTGCTGAAGGCGGACCGGTCGGCGCAGGTCGTCGCGCTCGGGGACTTCAACGACTTCGAGTTCTCCCCGACGATGAAGGCGCTGACCCAGGGGAAGGCGCTGAAGCCGCTGATCACGACGCTGCCCGTCGGCGAGCGGTACAGCTATGTCTTCGACGGCAACTCGCAGACGCTGGACCACATCCTGACGAGCCCCGGCGTCCGGCGCCTCGACTACGACGTGGTGCACATCAACGCCGAGTTCGCCGAGCAGGCGAGCGACCACGACCCGCAGGTGGTGCGGATCAAGGTCGGCGGCTTCTGGCCCTGGTAGGGCGCTGACCCGGTGGGCGGACCGACGCTCGGGGCCGCCCACCGGGCCGCGCTCAGGTCCGCCCGGCCGGGGCGCCGGCCTGGCGCGGCAGCGTGACGGCGTCGGCCGGGCCGGGCGCATCGGTCGCGCCCGCCGCCGGCTCCCGCCCGGTGAAGAACCGGGAGACCAGCGAGGCCACCTCGTCGGCCCGCTCCAGGACCACCCAGTGGTCCGACTCCTCGATCGTCAGGAAGCGGCTCCCCTCGATCGTCGCGGCGAACTCCCGCTGCCGCGCGGGCGAGGTCACCGTGTCGTGCTCCCCGGCGAAGACCAGCGCCGGTACGCCGGTGAGCCCACCGGTGAAGTCGGGCCGGTCCGCCAGCGCCCGGTAGAGGGAGTCCGCCGCGTGCGGCGAGTGGGTGAGCGCGTGCAGGAAGGAGCGCCGCACATAGCGGAGCGCCAACTCCCGCCTGTGCACCGGCCGTTCCGGGTCCAGGCACATCAGCGCGTCGGCAGCCGTCGCGGCGAAGCCCTCGCGGTCCCCGGCGGCCAACTGCTGCCGGGCCCGCTCCCAGCAAGCGACCTGGGCCGCGTCGATGTGGACCGGTACGCCGCCGAGGGCCAGGCGCGCGACCCGCTCCCGGTGGCGGCGGGCGAAGCCGAAGGCGATGGCGGTGCCGTAGGAGAAGCCGAAGACGTTGAGCCGGGGGGCGCCGAGGTCGTCGGCGATGCCGAGGACGGCCCTGCGCAGCAGATCGGCGCTGGGTCCCGGCGGGAGCGGGTCGGCGCTGCCCATGCCGGGCAGGTCCGCGGTGACCACGTCGGCGGCGGGGCCCAGGTGGTCGTCCATCTGGGGCCAGCCGAACATGCCCTGGAGCGCGCCGCCGAGAATGAGCGTCGGTTCGGTGGCGGGGGCGCCGCCGGGGCGGGAGTGCGGCAGGACGCGGTAGCCGTAGCGCACTCCGTCGACCGACAGGGTCCGGATGATCTCCTCGGGCATGTGCTGGTGGGTTCCCTTCCGCTCAGGCCCGGGTGAGGACGAGGGCCGCGTTGTGGCCGCCGAAGCCGAGCGAGGTCTTGACGGCGCAGTCGAAGGCGGCGGCGCGGGCCTCCTTGGCGACCACCTCCATCGGGATCTCCGGGTCGGGGGCGTCCAGGTTGACGGTGGGCGGCACCAGTTGGCGCTGGAGGGCGAGCACGGTGAGCGCGGTCTCGATGCCGCCCGCCGCGCCGAGGGTGTGCCCGGTCATCGCCTTGGTGGAGGTCACCAGGGGGCTCTCGCCGAGGACCCGGCGCAGCATCGAGGCCTCGATCAGGTCGTTGGAGAGCGTCGAGGTGCCGTGGGCGTTGACGTGCCCGACGTCGGCCGGGGAGAGGCCCGCGTCGGTGAGCGCGGTGCGCAGGGCGCGCTCGATGCCGAGGCCGTCCGGGTCCGGGGCGACGGCGGAATGGGCGTCGCTGGAGGCCCCGTAACCGTTCACGTGGGCGCGGACGGTGGCGCCCCGGGCGCGGGCGTGGTCCGGGTGTTCGAGGACGAGCAGGCCCGCGCCCTCGCCGACGACGAAGCCGTCGCGGTGGGTGTCGAAGGGGCGGCAGGCGGCGGCGGGGTCCTCGCGGCGGGTGGAGACGGCCTTGAGGCTGCAGGCGCTGGCGATCAGGAGACGGGTGCAGGTGGATTCCGCGCCGCCCGTGATGACGATGTCGCAGGCCCCGGAGCGGAGCATCTGGTGGGCGGTGCCGATGGCGACGGTGCCGGACGAGCAGGCGGTGGAGACGGCCTGGCTGGGGCCGTGGACGCCGAGGTCCAGGCTGACGCTGCTGGCCGCGCCGTTGACGACGCTCAGGGGCGCGAGCTTCGGGGAGACCCGGCGGGGGCCGCGCCCGGCGAGGGCGGCGGCCTGCTCGTCGTAGAAGGGCAGGCCGCCGTGGGCGGAGCCGATGACGACGCCGACCCGGCCCCTGTCCCAGACGGCCGGGTCGAGCCCGGCGTCGGCGACGGCCTCGCGGGCGGCGATGACGGCGAGCTGGGCGAAGCGGTCCATCAGCCGTTGGGCGGCCACCCCGAGGACGGCTCCCGGGTCGCAGTCGGTGACGGAGTAGAAGAAGTCGCAGGGCAGGTCGGCCAGTTCGGGCCGGGCGGCGGCGGACGGCGCGAGGCCCTCGGTGACGCCGTGCCAGGCGGCGTCCACGCCCGTACCGGCCGAGGTGACCAGGCCGACGCCGGTGACGGCGGCGGCGAACGGGGCGAGCGGGGCCCGGCGGTAGGACGGTGCGGTGGCCGCGCTCATGCGGAGACCTTCCCGTCCACGGCCTCGACGAGGCGGCCGAGGGTGTCGCGCGAGGTGAGCGCGACGTCCTCCAGGTCCACGTCCAGCCGGTCCTCGATGTGCAGCCGCAGCTCCTCCAGTGCGAGGGAGTCCAGCCGCAGCCGGTGCAGCGGAACATCGGGGCGGATGGCCTCGGGGTCGGTTCCGAACTTCGTCACCAGCAGCGTGCTGATCTCTTCCGAAGTGCTCATTCGGCTCTCCTGGGCTCGGTGACGCGGTGACGCCGGCCGCGTGTGAGGGGAGGTGGAGGGAGGGGCCATCGGGGGACGCCGGCTGCTCCGGAAGGACCCTTTATACGCCTTCCCCGCCGGGTTCCCGGTCCGCGTTCCCCCGTGCGGTGGGAGGGCTGTCCAGGTGTACGAATACGGGTGCGGCGCCGGGCGGATGCCAGGATGGGGGGAACCCGTCCCGTACGGGACGGCACGAGCGAAGGAGAAACCCATGACGGCCGAGCAGGACGGCGATGCGGAGGTCGCGCTGAGCCCCGCCGACTGGGTGGCCCGGCAGGCCGAGCTGTACGAGTCCTCCGGCGGCACGAAGGGCACGACCCAGCTGGGGGTGCCCTGCCTGCTGATGGACTACGTCGGCCGGCGCAGCGGGACGGTGCGGCGCACGGTGCTGATGTACGGGCGGGACGGCGAGGACTATCTGATCGTCGCGTCCAACGGCGGCTCGGACCGGCCGCCGCTGTGGTATCTGAACCTCCAGGCGAATCCCGAGGTGGAACTCCGGGTCAAGACCGAGCGGTTCGGGGCCGTCGCGGCGACGCTGCCGGCCGAGGAGAAGGCGCGGGTCTGGCCGGGTCTGGTGGAGCTGTTCCCGCGCTACGGGGAGTACCAGGCGGGCACCGAGCGGGACATCCCGGTCGTGCGGCTGACGCGGAGCTGAGACGGCGGGCGGCGGGGCGGCGGCGAAAGGTCACCGCCCCGCGTCCTCCGGGAGCAGGTGGGCCAGCAGCAGCTTGATCACCAGCACGGGGGCGAACCAGGCCAGCTCGCCGGGGACGGCCACCGACGTCGACGCGACCGTGATCGCCAGGGCGGAGACAGCGAAAGCGACCGGGCGCCGCAGATCCCGGGGAGCGAGCAGGATCATCGCGGCCCCGCCGAGCGTGAGCGCGTAGACGATCGAGGCGGAGAGCAGGCCGAACCCCGGGACGAGCAGAGCCAGGACGAACGGCTGGACATGGGCGGCCACGAACCTGAGGTGGTGCCGACCGGAGCGTCCCGGGCGGTGGAACCGGCGCTTGGCGGACCGCGTGGCGTTGACGACGGTGCCACCGAACAGATCGAAGGCCACCACGGCGATCACGGTCAGCGGTAACCACGTGTGGTGGGCGCGCAGAGCGAGGACCGTCGCGAACAGGGCACCGGCGAGCGCACCCGCGTAGCAGAGGACCCGCTCACCCCGCTCGGCCTCCGGAGCCACCAGCTGCGCGTCGAGCCACCGGGCCGTCGTGACCCCCGCGGCCCTCACGCCGCACCCCTGCGGCGCAGGCCCTCGACGCATACGTCGACGATCGGCGCCGCCAGCTCCGCGATCGGCAGCGCGGGGTCGACGATCCACTGCAGCACGCAGCCCTCGATCGCCCCGACGACGACGGCCGCATGATCTTCGCCCGCTCCCGCGCGGGAGATCCCCTCGGCCTCGGCGTCCGCGAGCAACTCGGCGATCACCGCGCGGTACTCGCGGTACACGGCCGGGACGTCCACCCCGGAGGCCTCCCCCTGCCGCCGGGCGGCCCACAGGTCGACGAGGATACGGGCGAGCTCGGGTTCGGCCGCGACCATGTCCACCACCGACCGCACCAGCGAGGCGAGCCGCTCCAGCCCGTCCCCCGCACCGCCGCGGGCCTGCTGGATCACCGCCTGCGCATGCGCCGCGTACTCCTCGAAGGCGGCCACGAGCAAGGCGTCCCGGCTGTCGAAGTACAGGTAGACGCTGCCCTTGGCGACGCCGGCTTCCGCGGCTACGTCGTCCACCCGCGTCGCGGCGAACCCCTGCCGGGCGAACACCCGCACGGCGGCCCTCAGGATCATCTCCCGGCGCGCCACCGAGTCGACTCTCTTGGCCATGTCGTGAGCCCTCCATCGAATGACTGACTGGTCAGTCATTATACGCCAGACGCACTCGCTGCCACGGGTCGTCGCGCGGCGGCGACGGCGAGAGGACTCCGGACCGACCCTTACGACGCACCGGTCCGGACCGTAAACTCCGCGATCATGACCATGGAAACAGTTCAGGCCGACCCGTCCGCCCCCGGCGGCCCCGCCCTCTTCGACACCATGTCCACGATGCGCGCCATGCGCCGCCTCAAGCCGGACCCGGTGCCGGAGGAGACGGTCGAGCAGCTGATACAGGCCGCCGTCTGGGGACCCAGCGGCGGCAACATGCAGTGTTACGAGTACGTGGTGGTGACCGACCGCCAGGTGATGGCGCGGCTCGCCCCGCTGTGGAAGCGGTGCGTGGACGCGTATCTGGCGACGACCGGGAAGCACGCCCCCGAGGGCATGGACGAGGCGGCGTACAGCCGGATGGTCGCGGCGATCGAGCATCAGCGCGACCACTTCGCCGACACCCCGGTGCTGATCATCCCGTGCTACCGGTTCCCCGAGCCGCGCCTGGACGAGGAGGGTCTGGCGGCCTCGGCCCAGGCCCTCGGCCCGGCGGGCACCCAGCACATGATGGACACGCAGACACGCTTCCAGGCGCTGGCCGAGGGCTCCTGCGTCTACCCGGGGGTGCAGAACCTGCTGCTCGCGGCCCGGGGGCTGGGGCTCGCGGCGAACATCACCATCTGGCATCTGATGCTGGAGCAGGAGTGGAAGAAGGAGCTGGGCATCCCGGAGGACATGGCGACGTTCGCCGCCGTTCCGGTGGGGTGGCCCGCCGGCAACTTCGGTCCCGTCCGGCGGCGCCCGGTGGCGGACGTCATCCACCGCGACCGCTGGTAGCGGCCGGCCCGGCGTCAACCGGTGCCGACACCCCTGTCGGGTGACGCTCGACGTCACCCGACAGGCCCAGCGTCCAGACAACTCCCTTGGATTTGCAGGATGTTGCCACCGGCATCGGCGACCCGCCTCTTTGTCATGCTCCGCTCAGATCGATAGCCTGGCCGGGATCGGCATCCCTCTGGCCCACCCGGGCCCGAGGGCTTTTTTCGTCCACCGACAGAGCAGGAGCCCTCATGCCCCTCCGCACCGCCGCCCGAACCCGGGCCCGTGCCTGTGCCGTGGCCGCCTTCACCGCCACGGCCCTCCTCACCACGGGGCACCCGGCGACGGCCGCCCCACGGGCGGACACGGCCGACCCGGTGAACCGCGCCTTCGCCGAGGCGTCCCAGGAGTACGGCGTACCCCGCGATCTGCTGGCCGCCGTCGGCTACGGCGAGTCCCGGCTGAACGGCCACGGCGGAGAGCCCAGTCAGGCGAACGGCTACGGCGTGATGCACCTGGCGAGCAACCCCGCCAACCGGTCCCTGGAGAAGGCCGCCGAACTGACCGGCGAGAGCGCCGCCCGGCTGCGCCGGGACACGACGGCCAACATCCTCGGGGGCGCGGCCGTCCTGCGCGACCACGCCGACGCGCTGGGCCTCGACGCCGCCGAGCGCCGGGACGTGAACGCCTGGTATCCGGCGGTGGCCCGCTACAGCGCCGCCGAGGAGCCGGCCGCCGCGCTGTACGCGGACGCGGTGTTCACGTTCCTCGCCGAGGGCGTGTCCGCGACGGTGGCCGGCGGCGAGGAGGTGCTCGTGCCCTCCCGGCCGGTCGACCCGGACAAGGACGCGCTGTCGGCGGCCGACGTCTACGCGCAGAGCGAGGACTATCCCTCGGCACGCTGGGTGCCCGCCGACTCCGAGAACTTCGCCGTCAACCGAACGGCGACCGTGGACAAGGTGGTCGTGCACGTCACCCAGGGCTCGTACGCGGGTTCCATCAGCTGGTTCCAGAACCCGGCGTCCCAGGTCAGCGCCCACTATGTGATCCGATCCTCGGACGGTGAGGTCACCCAGACGGTCCGGGACAAGGACACGGCGTGGCACGCGCGCAGCGCCAACGCCTCGTCCGTCGGGATCGAACACGAGGGGTGGGTCGACGAACCGGCGTGGTTCACCGACGCGATGTACCGCTCGTCGGCCGCGCTGACCTCGCACCTCAGCGCGAAGTTCGGCATCCCGAAGGACCGGGCGCACATCGTCGGCCACAGCGAGGTGCCCGGCAACGACCACACGGACCCCGGCCCCAACTGGGACTGGAACTACTACCTGGAGCTGATCGGCGGTGATCCGGGCACGGGCGGCGACGGTCTGACGTTCCCCCTCTACACCACCCAGCAGTCGGGCTCGTCGGGCCCGCAGGTGACCGCCGTACAGAAGCTGCTGACCGAGCAGAAGTACCAGCCGGGCACGGCGGACGGCCGGTTCGGCCCCACCACGAAGAGCGCGGTGGAGGCCTTCCAGCGGGCCCGCGCCCTCGGCGCCGACGGGACGGTCGGCCCGAAGACCTGGACGGCCCTGCTGTCGGCCGGCACGACCCCGCTGCTGAAGCAGGGCAGCTCGGGCGACGCGGTCAAGCGGCTCCAGCGGTCCCTGACGGCGGCGCTCGGCACCACGGTGGGCGTGGACGGCAGCTTCGGCCCGACCACGCAGACGGCGGTACGCACCTACCAGACGACCCGCGAGCTGGGCGTCGACGGCCAGGTGGGCCCGGCCACGTGGAAGGCCCTGCAGAGCGGAAGGTGAGCACGGGCCCGGGCGGGGCTCTCCCCAACGCGGAGGGGGAACCGCCCGGTCCTGCCGGGCTGTGCCCGGGCCCGGCCCGGTAGCGTCATCGTGTGTGCTTCTACGCGATGGTCCACTACAAGCTGCACTACGCCTGCGTCCCCTGCCGCGTCAGCTTCAAGCGGTTCCCCCTGGACGGCGGGGCCTCGCCCTGCCCGAACTGCGGCCGTGCGCTCGTCTGCGCGGGCCACGACTTCGCGCCTCCGCCGCGCCGTGACACCGACGCCTGGAGCGCGGTCGCGGCCGTGCTGGGGGCGGGCCTGCGCTACGAGGGCCTGGAGCCCTGCGGCTGCGGCAAGCGGCCGCGGTTCCGCCCGCGCACCGGCGCGGAGGTCCGGGCCCGCCTGGCAGTGGCGGCCCGGACCGGGGTGCCGGTGGCCGAGGCACTGGCCCGGCGCGATCCGGCGGTCGCGGAGGAGGACGACTGAC
Source organism: Streptomyces sp. NPDC058576 (assembly GCF_042718715.1). Taxonomy (NCBI): domain Bacteria; kingdom Bacillati; phylum Actinomycetota; class Actinomycetes; order Kitasatosporales; family Streptomycetaceae; genus Streptomyces; species Streptomyces sp. NPDC058576. The sequence continues at coordinate 57,557 of NZ_JBHXPF010000008.1, forward strand.
CCCGGGGCCGGCGGCGGGCCCGCCCCGAAGGGCTCACCGGCTCACTCCCCCGCGCCGACCGGGTACCCGATCTCCTTGATGTCCTCGGCCAGTTCGGCGGGCACGCGCTCCGGATTGATCGCGGCGACGACCTCGTCCGTCAGCGGTCGCAGCGCGTAGACATGGCGTACGGCTTCGAGGTCGACGGCCCTCTCGAAGTAGTCCTCGGCCCACTCCTGGTACGACTCGGGCGTCCCGATGACGAGCAGCTGGAAGAGCCCGTCCGCACCGTCGGAGTCCTCCCCGTCCTCCGGGAACTCCACGGCCCCCGCCCGCCAGCGGTCGGCCCCCCTCTCCCGCCAGAGGCAGGCGGTGACGACGGGCATCCCGGACTCGTCGCTGAACGACGGCTCCTCCACGTAGCGCCGGAACACGGCGGGCACCTCGTCGAGCACCCCGGGCCAGGGGACGTCGTCCACGTACGGGCTCATCGGCGACTCGTGGTCGAAGCCGCGCGCGTAGGCGCCGTCGGCGGAGAAGACGATGGAGTACTCCCCGCCCGCCCCGTCCTGCATGGAGGCCATCGCCTCGGTCGGCGACCACTGGGCGTCGAAGCCGTGCCAGCGGTGGTCCCACTCGGGGCACAGGATCGCGTCGAGCATCGCCAGGGAACGGCAGAGGTCGGTAAGGGCGGATATGCCCGGCAGCGTGCGGGCCACGTCGTGAACGCTCATGGGCTCATCCAACCGCACCGGCCGGCGCGGGTATTCACGTGCACCCCCGGACGCCGCCGGGCACACTGGCGCGATGACCTCCGATCCTCCGCTCTCCCCGTTCCGCAGGCGGGCGCTGGCGCACGTCGCGTCGCTGTCCTCGGGCGCTCCGCTGAGGGCCGGGACAGCCGTCACCCTGAACTTCCACCCCGACCGCACGGTGGCGGGGCGGCCGATCCTGGAGCGGCTGGGCGAGGACGGTCTGTACGTCTCCCAGTTCGTGACCGGCACCGGCAACGGCGGGCTCACCGCGTACCCCGGCGGGGAGCGGTGGCGCTGGGAGAGCCGGATCTTCGGCGGCGCCTACGACCGGGCCGGGGCGGGCGAGCGGCCCGTCTACGGGGCACTGGACGTCCGGCAGAACCCGTTCGGCGGCGCGCCCCGGTTCGGGTCCGCGCACTTCAGGCTGGCGGCGGACGTCCTCGCCGCGGCCACGTTCTGCTATCCGGACAGCGCCACGGAGCCCGTCCACTTCGGGGTCGCCGCCCGGATGTCGGGACTGGTCGAGCTGGCGGCGGCGGACCACCGTGACGCCCTGGACGACTACATCGAGGCGCAGATCCACGCCCCGGTCCGGCTCGGCGGAGACGTGGCGGCGCTGGTCCTGGATCCGGTGTTCCGGGGTACGGAGGTGGAGGCGGCCGCCCACCGGCTGCCGTGCCCCGTCGAGTGGCACCCCGGGTTCCGGCTCTCCGTGGAGGAGCTGCGGCGCCATCCCGGCTACCGGGGGCCGGAGTTCGTGGCCCTCGGCTCGATGCTGGCGGTCGACGGGTGGCTGGACGCCCGGATCATCGGCGACGCGGTACGGGCCGGCCTGCACGACGCGCAGGACCTGAAGCGGGTCTGGCATCTGCTGGCCCGTTTCGGACGGGCGCCCGCGGTCATCCCGGCCGGGGGCTGACGCACCGGGTCCCGCACTCCCCCCGGAAGTGCGGGACCCGGTTTCAGAAGGTCACTTCAGGCCGAACGCCCGGATGATCTCCTGGTCGACGACGAGCCCGCCGGGGCCCTCCGCGTGTGCCTTGAGCGAGACCGAGGCCGCTCCCTTCGACGGGGTGCGGAACTTCGCGGTCCACTCGCCGGTGCTCTTCTTGCGGAGGTCCACTGTGGACCAGTGCTTGCCGTCGTCGTAACTGACCGACAGCGAAGCCTTGTCCGCCTTCACCGCGCCCGGCAGCCATTCCTGGGTGCCGGAGGTGAGGCCGATCTCCGTCGTGCGCCCGGCCCGGACGTCGCCGGCGAGGTCGGTGTCGACGGCGTAGTCCAGCTGGAGCATCGGGATGTCGGCCTGGTGGGGACCGGCCTCGTCCAACGCGCCGGAGACGAAGCCCCACTCGGAGTGCGTACGGGTCGACGTCTTCCAGGTCTGCGCGTCGCGCCGGGAGTCGATGACCAGGCGGTAGGGCTGCCGCTCGGCCGGCAGGTCACCGAGGTAACCGGCCCTGCCCGCGCCCTTCTTCAGCTCCGTGTCCCCCTGGTAGAAGGCGTACGAGGTGGTGTCGTACTCGTTCTCGGGCATCGAGCCGGAGTGGCCCGCGCCCGCGTCCGTCCACGGCGTGATGTTGAACTGGAGGTCGTTGTCGACCGTGCGGAACGGACCCCATTAGCCGGTGCCGAGGCGAGGGCGGGTCACCGGGGCGAACCACTCGGCGCGGTAGTCCTTGCCCGCCCGGTAGTCCAGCTCGGCGCTGCGCATCTCGTGCGCCCGGTCGGACTGCTCGGCGTTGAGCACCGAGTGGTTCTCGTACCAGAACGAGTCGCCCGGCAGCGGGTTGACCCATTCGGTGCGGACGTCCGGGAACTGCTCGTACTCCTCGAAGCCGAGGCCGGGACCGTAGTCGGGGATGTCGTAGCGGTAGCCGCCGCCGAGCGTCTTCCGGTGGCCGTAGAAGGTGTTCTCCACCTCCGCGAGCTGACGCGTCGAGGGGGCGAAGGCCAGCGAGCGGTCCGGGATCGTGCCGTCGTGGCGGTCCACCAGGTCGTACAGGTAGTCCGCGAACCTCTTCTGGTCGATCTCGATCTTCTTGCCGCGCTGCGCGGCCCTGATCAGGTCCTCGCCCGCGGACTTCTGGACCGAGGCGACCGGGATCGTGGTCTCCTCGCCGTAGGGGGTGTAGCTCTCCATCGCCACACCGCGCTCGTCGTTGACGACGAACAGGGCCTCGGCCCCGGCGGCCAGCGCGGCCGCGAGGCGTTCGGCGGGCGCGACACCGGCGCTGCGGGTGACGACGACGGCCTTGCCGCGTGCGTTCACGCCCCGGTAGTCGGCCGGTGCGCCCTGGCCCGCGTACACCGCCTTCAGCTGCTGCCCGCGGTCCTCGGCGATCGCCGCACCGCCCTGGACGCGGACGGGCACGTCACGGCCGTCGGCCTCGACGTCGAGCAGCTCCTCGCCCTGACGCCAGCGGGTCAGGAAGCTGAAGCCGCCCTCCTTCACCTTCTTGGTTGGGCTCGCCCACAACTGGTCATAGGTCAGGGGTATTTGGTACGCGTCACGCTGGACGGTGCCGTCCGGTGCGGTGCGCGCCATGTCGTACCGGAGCTGGCGGGTCTCGGTCTCCTTCGGGGTGCGCACACTGACCTTGCGGGCCTTGGAGGCGTCGAGGGTGACGGTGGTGGACCCGGTGAGGATCGTCTCGGGGGCCGCGAGGAACGCGACGGCCCGGGAGTCGGGGCGGTCGCCGTCGACGTCCACGGAGGCCCAGGCGGTGTAGTTGCCCGGCGGCAGGCGCAGGGTGGTCTCGCCGCCGCTGATCTGGACGAGGCCGAGCTGCGGGTCGCCCAGCACGGCGAGGACGACCGTGCCGTCCATCGGCTTGCCCGACCGGTCGCGGAGCTTGAGCGTCAGGTCGTGCAGCTCCTTCTCCTTGGTGAGCGCGAAGCCGGTGTGCGCGACCGTCGCACCCGCCGCGTCGGTGGCGACGACCTGGCCGGAGAAGGTGGTGTCGTTGGCGACCTTCGCCGGGTCCAGCGACAGCACCGCCTCGGCGGAGCCGCCCGCCGGGACGGTCAGCGTGTCGGTGGAGAGCGTGTAGGCCGCCTCCTCCGTGTCGGTGGCGAGGTTCAGCGTGACGTCCGCGTCACCGGAGTTGCGGTACGTGACGGTGCGCTCGGCGATCTCGTCGGACGGACTGTGCGGCCAGGCGTAGGAGGCGACGGGGACCGATCCGGTGGCCTCGATCGTCGTGTCGATGGCCGCCTTCACGTCGAGGCGACCGGTGCCCTGCTCGTACGGGGTGTAGGCGTCCAGCTTCTTGGACGAGGTCATCAGCGCGTCCTTGATGCGCTGACCGGTCCAGTCAGGGTGACGCTGCTTCAGAATTGCTGCCGCGCCCGCGACATGGGGGGTGGCCATCGACGTACCGGACATCGACTGGTACATGCCCGCGATGCCGGGGACGGACTGCGAGGCGGCGGCGTTGATGTCGACGCCAGGGGCCGACAGGTCGGGCTTCAGTCCGTGGGAGCGGACGAGCGGGCCCATGGAGGAGAAGGCGGCGCGGCCGTCCCGCTTGTCGACGGCGGCGATGGTGAGCGCCTGCTCCGCCGATCCGGGCGCGCCGATCGTGCCCGCTCCGTACGCGTTGCCGGCCGCGATGACGAACAGCGGACCGCCGTCCGCCGAGAGGGAGTTCACCGCCTGGGACATCGGGTCGGTGCCGTCGTCGGGCACCGGGGAGCCGAGGCTCATCGAGACGACGTCGGCCCCTTCGGCCTTCGCCCACTCCATGGCCTCGATGATCCCGGAGTCCGCGCCGGAGCCCTCGTCGCCGAGGACCTTGCCGACGAGCAGGTCGGCCGCCGGGGCGACGCCCTTGTTCGCGCCGTCGGACGCCGCGCCGGATCCGGCGATGGTGGAGGCGACGTGGGTGCCGTGGCCGTTCTTGTCGTCGACCTCCTCGCCCGGGACGAAGCTGCGGGTGCCGACGAGGCGGTCCTTGACGTCCGGGTGGTCGGCGTCGACGCCGGTGTCCAGGACGGCGACCTTGGTGCCTTTCCCGTCGAAGCCCGCGGCCCACGCCTCGGGGGCCTTCACCTGCGGTACGGACTCGGCGAGCAGCGCCTCGGAGCGGCCGTCCAGCCAGAGCTTGGCGATCTGGCCGTCGAGTGAACGGGCCTTCGGGGTACGGGTGATGGCGTCCCAGAACGTGCGCGCACCGTCCTTGTCGGCGCTGAGCGCGGCCCCGTGGATGGAGGCGAGGGTGCGGACCTTCTTCGCGCCGCGCGGGGCGGCGGGCAGGGCCTCGGAACGCGCGGGCGGGTAGGTGGCGATGAGCGGGACGGAGCCGGTGCCCTCGTCGTCGTATCCCATCCGGACCAGGGCCGAGACGTTGAACAGCCGCCGGTCCAGGGTGCCTGCCGCGATCAGCGTGGTCGCCTCGTCGGGCAGGACGTACACGTCCTCGCCCGCCTGCTGGATGCGGACGCCGCCGCTCGCGCCGTCGGGGCGGTCCACGGTGACGGTGTCCTGGCCGCCCGGGCCGTCCACGTACGCACGACGTCACCGGTGATCAGGGTGACGGTGTGGCTCTCGGTGCGCGGGGCGGAACGTGGGGCGTCGGCGCCCGGTGCGGGGGCGGCGCCGGCGGTGCCCGCACCGGCGAAGGGGACCAGCATGCCGCCCAGCAGGGCCGCCGAGGTCGCCAGGAGCAGGGCTCTGCGTCCTGGGCGGGCGGATCTCGCCCGGCCGGGAACGGAGGAGGGGGAAGAAGTCATGCAGCTGATCTACCGGTAGATCCGGGGTGTCCGCTGCGTTCCGGGCGGGCGGGAAACCGCCGTGGCGGTAACCCGCCCGGGCTGGACGGGGTGTTGACGGGCGTTTCAGGCCACCGATGCGAGCAGCTGTCCGCTGCTGTCGTGGTGGATGGGGGTGTGGGCCCCGGTGAGCGGTACGCCGCTGCCGCCGCGCCGGACCGCGACGATCTCGGCGGCGATGGACAGGGCCGTCTCCTCCGGCGTACGGGCGCCGAGGTCGAGGCCGATCGGCGAGTGCAGCCGGGCCAGTTCACGGTCGGTGAGGCCGATCTCGCGCAGCCGGTCGTTGCGCTCCAGGTGGGTGCGGCGCGAGCCCATCGCCCCGACGTAGGCGACCGGGAGGCGCAGAGCGGCCTCCAGCAGCGGTACGTCGAACTTGGCGTCGTGGGTGAGGACGCAGAGCACGGTGCGGGCGTCGGTCTCCGTGCCGGCGAGGTAGCGGTGGGGCCATTCGACGACGATCTCGTCGGCCTCGGGGAAGCGGGCCGCGGTGGCGAAGACCGGCCGGGCGTCGCAGACGGTGACCCGGTAGCCGAGGAACTTCCCGGCCCGGACCAGCGCGGCCGCGAAGTCGATGGCGCCGAAGACGATCATGCGCGGCGGCGGCACGCTGGACTCGACCAGGAGTTCGATGGGCCGGCCGCAGCGGGAGCCCTCCGCGCCGATGGCGAGCGGCCCGGTGCGGCCCGCGTCCAGCAGGGCCCGGGCCTCGGCGGCGGCGGTCCGGTCGAGCGCCGGGTGGCCGCCGAGCCCGCCCTCGTGACTCCCGTCGGCGCGGACCAGGAGGGGGAGGCCGAGCAGCTCATCGGGTCCGTCCGTGACCCGCGCCAGCGCGGCCGCCGCCCCTTCCGCGGCGGCCGCGAGCGCCGCGGCGAACACCGGTCGGCCGGGATCGTCCGCCCGTACCGGTGTCACCAGGATGTCGATGATGCCGCCGCAGGTCAGGCCGACCGCGAAGGCGTCCTCGTCGCTGTAGCCGAACCGCTCACGGACGGATCGCCCGTCTTCCAGAGCCTGTTGGCACAGCTCGTAGACCGCCCCCTCCACGCATCCGCCGGACACCGACCCGATGGCCGTGCCGTCGCGGTCGACGGCGAGGGCCGCCCCGGGCTGCCGGGGCGCGCTGCCGCCGACCGCCACCACCGTGGCGACGGCGAACTCGCGTCCCTGCGAGACCCACCGGTGCAGCTCTTCGGCGATGTCCAGCATGGCGTTTCTCCTCAAGGGTGAAGGGGGCCCGGGCGTCAGTGGACGCCCAGCCAGCTCTCGATCGGGTTGAGGGCGAAGAAGACGATGAAGATCACCGTCAGCCCCCACATGAAGGCCCCGACCTCGCGGGCCCGGCCCTGGGCGAGCTTGATGGCGCTGTACGCGATGACACCCGCGGCGACACCGGTGGTGATGGTGTACGTGAAGGGCATGAGGACCACGGTCAGGAAGACCGGGATGGCGACGGAACGGTCGCTCCAGTCCACGTGCCGGGCGTTCTGCATCATCATCGCGCCGATGACGACGAGGGCGGCGGAGGCCACCTCGGTCGGCACGATCGCGGTGAGCGGGGTGAAGAAGAGGCAGGCGGCGAAGAACAGGCCGGTGATGACGGAGGCGAACCCGGTCCGGGCTCCTTCGCCGACTCCGGTGGCCGATTCGACGAAGACCGTCTGACCGGAGCCCGAGGCGACACCGCCGATGACGCCGCCGGCGCCGTCGACGAAGAGCGCCTTGGACAGGCCAGGCATGCGGCCCTTGTCGTCGGCGAGCTTGGCCTCGGTGCCGACGCCGATGATGGTGGCCATCGCGTCGAAGAAGCCGGCCAGCACCAGGGTGAAGACGATCATGCCGACGGTGATGACGCCGACATCGCCCCAGCCGCCGAACTCGACGTTCCCGAAGAGCGAGAAGTCCGGGGTGGAGACCGCGCTGCCCTCCAGCTCCGGCGGACCGCTGCTCCACTTCTTGGGGTCGATGTCGACGATCGCGTTGATGACGATCGCGACCAGCGTGCCGACGACGATGCCGATCAGGATCGCGCCGGGGATGTTGCGCGCCTGGAGCATGAAGATGAGCAGCAGGGTCACGCAGAAGATCAGGACGGGCCAGCCGGCGAGTTCACCGGCCGGGCCGAGCGAGACCGGGGTCGCCACGCCCTGGTGGACGAAACCGGCCTTGAAGAGGCCGATGAGGGCGATGAAGAGCCCGATGCCCATCGTGATGCCGTGCTTGAGCGCGAGCGGGATCGCGTTCATGATCATCTCGCGGAGGCCGGTGACCACCAGGAGGCAGATCACCACGCCGTAGATCACGCACATGCCCATGGCCTGCGGCCAGGTCATGGTGGGAGCGACCTGCGAGGCGAGCACCCCGGAGACGCTGAGCCCGGCGGCGAGCGCCAGGGGCACCTTGCCGACGAAGCCCATGAGCAGGGTCGTCGCGGCCGCCGCGAAGGCGGTCGCGGTGATCAGGCCGGGCTGGCTGAGGAGGTTGCCGTTGACGTCCTCCCCGCCGAGGATGATCGGGTTGAGCAGGAGGATGTACGCCATGGCCATGAAGGTCGTGACGCCGCCGCGCAGCTCGCGCGCGACCGTGGATCCTCGTTCGGATATGTGGAAGTACCGGTCGAGCCATGATCTTCCGGCGGGGACGCGCGAGCCGGGGCCCGCACCTTCCGGACTGGTCTTCGGTTCCACTGACTGCTGGGTCATGATGCCTGACTCCCAAGGTTCACAGGGGCACCCGCTTGGAGATTCCTGATTGCGGGATTTGGGATGACTGCGTCGGCTGCACGACCCGGGGACGGCCGGGACGAACTGTTGAAGCAGAACGGATGTGCCGGCGGCACGGATGATCCGTGAGGCGCTGCCGTGCTGTCGGCACGGCGAAGAACCGCGAGCGGTGCGGTACTTGGGCCTCCGGGCGGCGCGGGGTGCGGAAAAGTGTGACGTTCTCGGCTCTGCGCGCCGCCCGGAGAGTTCGGGGGGGACCGCTCGGAGCTGCCGGGTGACTACGGGGAGGAGGTCACCCGGCAGGCTCTCAGGTGCTGGTGAGGTGTTCGGGCCGCACCGGCGTCCTGTTGAGCTCCAGACCCGTCGCGTTCCGGATCGCCGCGAGGACGGCCGGGGTGGACGAGAGGGTGGGGGCCTCGCCGATGCCGCGCAGCCCGTACGGGGCGTTCTCGTCGGCGAGTTCGAGCACGTCGACCGGGATGGTCGGCGTGTCGAGGATGGTGGGCAGCAGGTAGTCCGTGAAGGACGGGTTGCGTACCTTCGCGGTCTTCGGGTCGACGATGATCTCCTCCATCACGGCGACCCCCATGCCCTGGAGGGTGCCGCCCTGGATCTGGCCGAGGACGGAGAGCGGGTTGAGCGCCTTGCCGACGTCCTGGGCGCAGGCCAGTTCGATGACCTTGACCAGGCCCAGCTCGGTGTCGACCTCGACGACCGCGCGGTGCGCGGCGAAGGAGTACTGGACGTGGCCGTTGCCCTGTCCGGTGCGCAGGTCGAACGCCTCGGTGGGCCGGTGGCGCCACTCCAGCTCGATGTCGATCGCCTCGTCCTCCAGCACGTCGGCCACGTCGGCGAGCACTTCGCCGCCGTCGGTGACGACCTTGCCGCCCTCCAGGAGGAGTTCGGCGGTGGCCCAGGCCGGGTGGTAGGTGCCGAACTTGGTGCGGCCCAGCTCCAGGACCTTCTCCCGTACGGCTTCGCAGGAGTTCTTGACCGCGCCGCCGGTGACGTAGGTCTGGCGGGAGGCGGAGGTGGATCCGGCGGAGCCGACGCGGGTGTCGGCGGGGTGGATGGTGACCTGGTTGACACCGAGTTCGGTACGGGCGATCTGGGCGTGGACGGTGACGCCGCCCTGGCCGACCTCGGCCATCGCGGTGTGCACGGTGGCGACCGGCTCCCCGTTGATGACCTCCATCCGCACGCGGGCGGTGGAGTAGTCGTCGAAGCCCTCGGAGAAGCCGACGTTCTTCAGGCCGACGGCGTAGCCGACGCCGCGGACGACGCCTTCGCCGTGGGTGGTGTTGGAGAGCCCGCCGGGCAGCGCCCGGACGTCGACGGAGGTGCCTTCGCTGCCCGCCGTGAGCCACTCCTGCTCGGGCGGCAGCGGCCGGGACTTGACCCGGCGCAGCAGCTCGGCGACCGGGGCCGGCGAGTCACAGGGCTGGCCGGTGGGCAGCAGGGTGCCCTGCTCCATGGCGTTGAGCTGCCGGAACTCGACCGGGTCCATGTCGAGCTTCGCGGCGAGCTTGTCCATCTGCGCCTCGTAGGCGAAGCACGCCTGGACCGCGCCGAAGCCGCGCATCGCGCCGCAGGGCGGGTTGTTGGTGTAAAGGGCGATGGCCTCGATGTCGACGTCCTCGATGACGTACGGGCCGACCGAGAGCGAGGAGGCGTTGCCGACGACCGCCGGGGAGGCGGACGCGTAGGCGCCGCCGTCCAGGACGATCTTGCACTTCATGTGCGTGAGCTTGCCGTCCTTGGTGGCGCCGTGCTCGTAGTAGAGCTTCGCCGGGTGCCGGTGGACGTGGCCGAAGAAGGACTCGAACCGGTTGTAGACGATCTTGACGGGCTTGCCGGTGCGGAGCGCCAGCAGGCAGGCGTGGATCTGCATCGAGATGTCCTCGCGGCCGCCGAAGGCCCCGCCGACGCCGGAGAGCGTCATGCGGACCTTGTCCTCGGGCAGGCCGAGGACGGGGGCGATCTGGCCGAGGTCCGAGTGCAGCCACTGGGTGGCGACGTACAGCTCGACCCCGCCGTCCTCGGAGGGCACCGCGAGACCGGACTCGGGGCCGAGGAAGGCCTGGTCCTGCATGCCGAAGGTGTACTCGCCCTTGACGATGACGTCGGCGCGCTTGGCGGCCTCGTCGGCGTCGCCGCGGATGATCGGCTGGCGGTGCACGATGTTGGGGTGCGGGACGTGGCCGATGTGGTGGTCGTCGCGGCCCTCGTGCACGAGCACGGCGTCCGGAGCGGTCGCCGACGCCTCGTCGGTGATGAGCGGCAGCTCGCGGTACTCGATCTTGATCTTGGCGGCGGCGCGGCGCGCCGTCTCCGGGTGGTCGGCGGCCACGATGGCGACCGGCTCACCGTGGTGGCGGACCCTGCCGTTCGCGAGAACCGGCGTGTCCTGGATCTCCAGGCCGTAGTTCTTCATCTCGGCGGGCAGGTCGTCGTAGGTCAGCACGGCGTAGACGCCGGAGGTGGCGAGCGCCTCGGAGGTGTCGATGGAGACGATCTCGGCGTGCGCCACGGTGGAGCGCAGCGTCTGGCCCCACAGCATGTCCTCGTGCCACATGTCGGAGGAGTACGCGAACTCGCCGGTGACCTTGAGGGTGCCGTCGGGGCGGAGTGTGGACTCGCCGATGCCGCCCTTGGTGGGCGAACCCTGGGTGATCTTGGTGGGTGTGCCGGCCGGTGCGGTCTGGGCCTTCGGGGTGGTCGTCATGACTGGACCGCCTCTTCCTGACGGGCGGCCGCGAGGCGGACCGCGTCGAGGATCTTCTCGTAACCGGTGCAGCGGCACAGGTTCCCGGAGAGCGCCTCGCGGATGTCCTGGTCGGACGGCGAGGGGGTGTTCTCCAGCAGCTCGTCGGCGGCGACCAGCAGGCCGGGGGTGCAGAAGCCGCACTGGACGGCTCCGGCGTCGATGAACGCCTGCTGGATCGGGGACAGTTCGACGGCCTCGCCGGTCTGGCCGTCGGTGGGCCGGGCCTGCCAGCGCTTGGCGGCGTCCAGCGTGGTGCCGCAGGCGCCGGAGGCGCAGCCGCTGCCGGGGTGGGCGTCCTCGCGGTGCCTGGAGTAGTCGGCCAGGCCCTCGACCGTGACGACTTCGCGGCCCTCGACCTGGCCGGCGGCGACCAGGCAGGAACAGACCGGGACGCCGTCCAGGCGGACCGTGCAGGAACCGCACTCGCCCTGCTCGCAGGCGTTCTTGGAGCCGGGCAGGCCCATGCGCTCACGCAGGACGTACAGGAGGGATTCGCCCTCCCAGACGTCGTCGGCTTCCTGCTGACGGCCGTTGACCGTGAAATTGACTCGCATGGTTACGCAGCTCCTTCCAGCGTGCGGCCCGCGCCGCGGTACTGCTCCCAGGTCCAGCCGAGCGTGCGGCGGGCCATGATGCCGACCGCGTGCCTGCGGTACTTCGCCGTGCCGCGCACGTCGTCGATCGGGTTGCAGGCGCCGGACGCGAGGGCGGCGAACTGCTTGGCGATCGCGGGGGTGATGATCTTTCCGTTCTCCCAGAACCCGCCCTCTTCGAGCGCGGCGTTCAGGAAGTCCTCCGCCGCCTTGGCCCGGACCGGGGTCGGGGCGGCGGATCCGATGCCGGTGCGCACGGTGCGGGTCTCGGGGTGCAGCGCGATGCCGAACGCGCAGACCGCGATGACCATGGCGTTACGCGTGCCGACCTTGGAGTACTGCTGCGGTCCGTCGGCCTTCTTGATGTGCACGGCGCGGATCAGCTCGTCCGGCTCCAGGGCGTTGCGCTTGACGCCTGTGTAGAAAGCGTCGATAGGAATCAGTCGCGTGCCGCGTACGGATTCGGCCTCGACCTCGCAGTCGGCCGCGAGCAGGGCAGGGTGCGCGTCGCCGGCGGGCGATGCGGTGCCGAGGTTGCCGCCGACGCCGCCGCGGTTGCGGATCTGCGGGGAGGCGACGGTGTGCGAGGCGAGCGCCAGACCGGGCAGCTCGGTGCGCAGGTGCTCCATGATGCTGCTGTACGGCACGGAGGCGCCGAGCCGCACGCTCTCCTGGCCCACCTCCCACTCGGACAGCTCACCGATACGGTTCAGGTCCAGGAGGTACTCGGGCCGCCGGTGGTCGAAGTTGATCTCGACCATCACATCGGTGCCGCCCGCGATGGGCACAGCCGTGGGGTGCTCGGCCTTGGCGGCGAGCGCCTCCTCCCAGCTGGCGGGGCGAAGGAAGTCCATGAGTGGCTCTCTTCTTCTCAATCGGTCGTTCGCCGGGGCCGGGGACGGCCTGCCTCGACTGGCTCGTTCATGTGGTGTTCACGTGGTGTGTGGCCCAGTACACAAGCCCAGCCCCGGCCGGTGCAGTCACCGAAACACTGAAGGAGTTGGCTGGTCTCCGTCCTCGTCTTGTAGATTCGAACGAATGGCGGAGATCAGTAACCTCTCCGTAATTCACAGATACCCGTTCGCCCCTCCGCTCCCCCACCCCACGACCTGCTTCATCCCCCGCACCACGACCTCCTCCACCTGCTCCCCCTCCACCACCTTCACCTGCTCCCTCTACGAAAAGATCGGCGGCGACGAGATGCGGCTGCGCGCACTGCTGGAGACCGACGCGCTGGGCCTGCGGCTGCTCGGCGGCGAGGACGAGCTGGACCGCACGGTCCGGGGCGTCATGACGACCGACCTGCGCGACCCGAGCCGCTACCTCTCCGGCGGCGAACTGGTGCTCACGGGCCTGGCCTGGCGCCGGGACGCGGCGGACTCCGAGCCGTTCGTCCGGATCCTGGCGGGCGCCGGGGTGGCCGGTCTCGCGGCCGGCGAGGCGGAGCTCGGCGACATCCCCGCCGATCTGGTCGAGGCGTGCCTGCGCCACCGCCTCCCTCTCTTCGCCGTGCACGAGACCGTTGCGTTCGCGACGATCACCGAGTACGTCGTACGCCAGGTCTCCGGCGAGCGGGCGGGCGATCTGGCGGCCGTGGTGGACCGGCACCGGCGGCTGATGACCTCGGGCCCGGCGGGCGGCGGCCCCGAGGTGGTGCTGGACCTCCTCACCTCCGACCTGGACCTGCGGGCCTGGGTCCTCTCCCCCACCGGCCGCCAGATCGCCGGGGCCGGCGCCCCGCTGCCCGGACCGCTGGGCGCGGCGCTGGCCGGGCACCACCTGGCCGCGACCCGGACCGGCCGCCGGGGTCCGTACCGGGCGGCGGTCGCCGGTACGACGTACTCCCTCTTCCCGATCCGGAACACCGGCCGGGGCGCGGTACAGGCCGCCCGCGACGTACGGGAGTCGGTGCTCTCCGACTGGCTGCTGGCGGTCGAGGCGGACGCCTCGGACTGGCCCGCCGCCCGGCTCGACCTGCTCCAGGGCGTCACCCAGCTGATCGCGGTCGAACGCGACCGCCGCGACGCGGCCCGTACGGTACGCCGCAGGCTCGCCCAGGAGGTGCTGGAGCTGGTCCAGGCGGGCGCCGCCCCCGCCGAGATCGCGGCCAGGCTGCGGGTCGCCGCACCGGTCCTGCTGCCCGGCCTCGGCGCGGCCCCGCAGTGGCAGGTCGTGGTGGCCCGGGTCGACTGGAGCGCCTCGGGCCAGGCCGCCGCCGCGGGCGAGATCGCGAGCGGTCCGGTGGCCCAGGCGCTGCTGGAGGAGATCCTCGTCGACCCGGCGGTCAGCGGCCCCGACTCCGCCGACCGGATCGCCGTCGCCCACACGGGCGACGAGGCCATCGCCCTGGTCCCGCTGCCCGCGATCGTCACCGCGCCGGTGGATTCCGGCGACAGCGTGGGGGGCGAAGCGGACGGGAAGGACGCCGACGCGCTCGACGGGGATCCCGGGCTGCACGCCGACGCGCTGCTCGCCTCCGTGCGCGAACCGCTGACGGCGGGACTCGCCGACGACGGCCGGCTGACACTGGGTGTCAGCGCGGCCGTGCATTCCGCCGAAGGACTGCGCGGCGCGCTGGAGGAGGCCCGGCACGCCCGCCGGGTGGCCGCGGCACGTCCGGGCCGGGTCTGCGCGGCCGGTCACCACGAGCTGGCCTCGCACGTGCTGCTGCTGCCGTTCGTCCCCGACGACGTCCGGCGCGCCTTCACCGCCCGGCTGCTGGACCCGCTGCGCGACTACGACCGGCGCCACCGGGCGGAGCTGATCGAGACGCTGGAGGCCTTCCTGGACTGCGACGGGTCCTGGACCCGCTGCGCGGCCCGGCTGCACCTGCACGTCAACACACTGCGCTACCGCGTCGGACGAATCGAGCAGTTGACGGGGCGTGACCTTTCGCGCCTGGAGGACAAGCTCGACTTCTTCCTCGCACTGCGTATGAGCTGATCTTCCGGGCGCGCACGGGGTCCGCCGGGGCCCGTCGCGCTCCGGCCGATTGTGAAATCTTTCACCTGACATTGTCCGGACCCCTTGGCCCGGAGTGCCGATCCGTGCTGAGATGCGCCGTACCCAACAGCACAATGGCGCGCTCGGGGAGGGCAATGTGGCGCATACCGCCATGTCTGGTTCCGGAACGACAGCAGATGACGATCCGCCGCTCCAGACAGCGATATGGCGGTTGCGGTCACGGGCCTGCTGGACGGACGCGGCCGCCCTGCTGGAGCACCACGCGCGCACCGATGCGGCATCCGCGCTCCAGCGCATCGCCCTGCTGACCGAGCGGTGCCTGTACACCGGGCAGGGCTGGACCGACGCCGAGGACGCCCTGCGCGCGGCGGAGGCCATCGCCCGCAGCGACGACGAGCGGGGCTCGGCCGCCTCCGAGCGGGGCCATCTGGCCTACGCCTCGACCCTCCTGGCGGTACGGGACCGGGCCGACGAGGCGAGCGTGGCGCTGAGCCGGTCGGCGGCCCTGCTGGCTCCCGCGTCACCCGCCCGGCCGCTGCTGGACTACCGGCGCGGGCTGATCGCCCAGAACATCGCGGAGTCGCCGCAGTCGGCGCGCGCCGCCTTCCGCCGGGCGCACGCCGGCGCGGCGGCCCGGGGCGACGAGCTACTGCTGTCGTCCACCTGGCGGCATCTGGCGGCGCTCGCGCTGCGCGAGGGGGAGCTGGCCGAGGCCCGGCACGGCTTCGCGGAGTCGCTGCGGATCCGGGAGGAGCTGGGGTTCCTGGTCGGTACGGCCCCGGCGCTGATCTCCCTCGCGCAGGCGGAGGACGAACCGGAGGCGGCCCGGCTGCGGGCCGAGGCCGGCCGGCTGTTCCGGCTTCTGGGCGGTGTGCCCACCTGGCTGGCCCCGTATCTGGGCCCCCCGGCCCAGCGCACCGCCGAGGCGAGCTGAACGGAGGCGTGGGGACCGGCCCGCGGCGGGGCCGCGGCCCCGCCCGGGTCAGCCGTCGGCGCCGGTGAAGTGTTCGCGGACCAGGGCCTGGACGACGGTGAGGTCCTGGGCGATGAGGGCGTCGAGCAGGGCGGTGTGCTCGGCGGCGTCGGCCAGCAGTTCGGCCCGGCGGGTGGCGGGGCCCGCGACCAGTGGCCACTGGGAGCGCCGGTGCAGCTCGTCGGCGACGGTCACGAGCTGCCCGTTGCCCGACAGCGTGAGGACCGCCCGGTGGAAGGCCCGGTCCGAATCGGCGTAGGCGGCCCGGTCGCCCACGGCCGCCGCCGCGACCGTGGCGTCCGCCAGCGGGCGCAGGACGCTCCAGCGGTGCGCCGGGACCGTACGCGCCAGCCTCAGCATCACCGGGACCTCGATCAGGGCCCGCACCTCGGCCAGCTCGGCCAGCTCGCGGGGGCCGCGCTCGCTGACCCGGAAGCCGCGGTTCGGCACGACCTCGACCGCGCCCTCGACGGCCAGCCGCTGCATGGCCTCGCGCACCGGCGTCGCGGAGACCCCGAAGCGGGCGCCGAGCGCGGGGGCGGAGTACACCTGTCCGGGCACCAGCTCGCCGTCGACGAGGGCGGCGCGCAGGGCGTCCAGGATCTGGCCGCGCACGGAGTGACGCCGCACGGCGCGCGGCGCGGGCGGCTCACTGTGGGTGTGCTCGCCCCGGGCCTGTTCCGGCACCCGGCCCTCCGCCGGAGTGCGCGGGAACGCTCCGGGGGCGTACGCCGGACGTACCCCCTCGCGCGCGCTGCCCTGCTCCACCCGGACCTCCTCCACCTGCCGCGGGCCGACTCGCGTGCGCCGGACCTCCTGTGCACGATAGAGGGAGGAGGCCGCGGTTCAAACATCGATGGCGTCGGGTAAGGTAAGCCTTACCTGCAAACGATCCCGATTCGGTGGTCCCCTGCATGACCCTCTCCCCGCCGTTCACCGGTGCCGCGACGCCCCCCGTGACCGCCGCGTACGCCCGCCTGGCCGAGGTCTTCCCCGGCCTGCGGGCCGACGTGCTCGACGGCGACGCCGTCGCCCCGTCCGGCGCGGGCTGGGTCGGCGCGGCGGAGCTGGCGGCCGGCGGCAGCTCCGTGGACGCCTTCCTCGCCTGGGACAACGCCCAGGTGCTGCGCGACTACGGCCAGCAGGCCCGCCCGGACGTGGTGGCGAGCTTCGGTCTGCACCGGTACGCCTGGCCCGCCTGCCTGCTGGTGACCGTGCCGTGGTTCCTGCAGCGCCGTGTGCCGCGTATCCCGGTCGAGGACGTGGCCTTCCAGCGGGCGCTGGGCCACCTGACCGTGCGGGTGAGGGAATTCGCCTGCCTGCCGGACGATCCGGCGGCCACCCTGCCCGGGGCCCGGGTCGTCCCGGACGAGGCGGCGCTGCGGGCCGAGGTCCTGGCCTCCCTGACCGAGCACCTCGGGCCGGTGCTGGAAGGCTTCGGGCCGCGCATGCGACGCGGGAAGCGGGCCCTGTGGGGGATGGCGACGGACGAGATCGTCGAGGGCCTCTGGTACGTCGCCCATCTGCTGGGCGAGGAGCGTCGCGCGATGGCCGAGCTGGAGCTGCTGCTCCCCGGCACCACGAAGCCGTACGTCGGCACCGCGGGCTTCCGCGAGCTGACCGGCCCCGACGGGCAGTCGCTGCCGACCCGGGACCGGGCGAGCTGCTGCCTCTTCTACACCCTGCGCCCCGAGGACACCTGTGTGACCTGCCCGCGTACCTGTGACGCGGACCGGGTGCGCAAGCTCGCCGCGGCTTCCTGATCCACACCGCCCGTCCGGATGACGCGGACTCGAACACAACTCGGTTCAACCGGGCGGGAGTTCGAGAAGATTCCACCCATCGATAGCCTCTCCTTCCCCCATGGCGTGCTCTTGTCCCGAAACCACCGGAGCTGGACGGGAATTCCGTCACGATGGCGTACGAAACGCCCTACGTGACGCAAGGGACCGCGCATGAGACTGACCGACATATCGCTTGACTGGCTGCTTCCGGGCGCCGTACTGCTCGTGGGAGTCATGGCGGCGGTGACGGTGGTCGCACGCGGCAAGCGTGCCGCCGGCAAGGCCGCGGCCGACGACTCCTGGGAACGCAGCGAGGAACGCCGCAGACGCAAGGAAGCGCTCTACGCCACCGCCAGTTACGTCCTGCTGTTCTGCTGCGCGGCGGTCGCAGCCGCGCTCTCCTTCCACGGGCTCGTCGGCTTCGGCCGGCAGAACCTGAGCCTCAGCGGGGGATGGGAGTATCTGGTCCCGTTCGGACTGGACGGCGCCGCGATGTTCTGTTCCGTGCTGGCCGTACGGGAGGCGAGCCACGGAGACGCGGCACTCGGCTCCCGGCTGCTGGTGTGGACGTTCGCCGGGGCCGCCGCCTGGTTCAACTGGGTGCACGCCCCCCGGGGCATGGACCACGCGGGCGCTCCGCACTTCTTCGCGGGGATGTCCCTCTCGGCCGCGGTGCTCTTCGACCGCGCGCTGAAGCAGACCCGCCGCGCGGCGCTGCGCGAACAGGGCCTGGTGCCCCGTCCGTTGCCGCAGATCCGGATCGTCCGCTGGCTGCGGGCCCCCCGGGAGACCTTCGGCGCCTGGTCGCTGATGCTCCTGGAGGGCGTCCGCACCCTGGACGAGGCGGTGGACGAGGTGCGCGAGGACCGCAGGGAGCGCGAACAGGACCGGCTGCGCCGACGCGACCAGGAGAAGCTGGACAGGGCCCGCATCAAGGCCCTGAACCGGCAGAACCGGGTCTGGGGACGCGGCGGCCGGGGCGGGCAGCAGGTGGACGTGCCCGCCCTCGCCCCGACTTCGGGCGGCGGCCCACCGGCCGTCGCGGAGCCCGCCATAACAGAGCCGGGTCAGCTGCCCCTGCGACCCCGGCCATCCCTGCAAGCCGTCGGCCCGAAGCAGACGGCCGATGGTTCGAGCTCGAAGAGCCTGGAAGCGCCGACCCAGGGAAGTGACCCGCGGACCGTCGACCTCACCGCTGAGGACGACACCCAGACACTCCCCCGGCTCGACTCGCTGGAACAGAAACTCAAGGATCTGGAGCAGCAGTTCGGCTGATCCCGTCGCGCGGCGGAGGGCTCAGGGCCTTCCGCCGTGCAGCTCGAACCAGACGACCTTGCCCAGGGCCTGTGCCTCCACGCCCCAGGCGTCGGCCAGGCTCCGGACCAGGATCAGGCCCCTGCCGTGCGTACCGTCGTCGGCGTTCGGTACGTACGGCGCGGGCAGGTTCTCGGATGCGAAGTCCTGTACCTCCACGCGCAGTCGGGCGGCTGTCGCCGTGGCCGTGACCACGGCCCCGTGCCGGGTGTGGATGAGCGCGTTGGTCACCAGCTCGCTCACCAGCAGCTCCGCCGCCTCGGTCTGCTCCTGACCGGAGCGATCTCGCAGGAACTCGCGCAGCTCCCGCCGGACTTCCCCCACCGCCGACCGCTCCGCGTGCCCCACTCTTCGGCGCATCCGGGCCGGCGGCGACGCCTCACCCGGTCTCCGGCCCCGGGGGCCGCGCCCTTCGACGACCGTGGTCCTCTTCTGACGCTTCGCCATTTCCCCCGCCCGCACAGTGAACCGACCTCCTTCGATCCGGCTGTCCGTCGAACAGCCTCACGGGATGCATGCCCCTGTACGCACACGGTCACGCTTGCGGGCCCGTCAAGAAGTAAAGGGGCGGGAGCGGCGAGGGGCGCACGGAACATCCCACCCGCGCACGCCATCACCACATAGGCGCAGCTCCGGTTAACGTCCCGCGAACAGAACCGAGTTGACGTTGACGACCCGACTTCTACGCGCGTCATCATGTTGGCATGCGCATCCCCCCACGCATCACCCGGCTCGGCGGCTCGGCCGCCCTCCTGTCCCTCCTCCTCGCCTCGGGCCCGGTCACGGCCCAGGCCGCCACCCCGGCGACGGGCTCCACCACCGCCTACTCCGCGACCGCCTTCCGGGCGGCGGCGGTGGGCAGCGTCTGCTACTCCGCCCTGCCGTCCCAGGCGCACGACACCCTGGATCTGATCGAGCAGGGCGGGCCGTATCCGTACGAGCAGGACGGCACCGTCTTCCAGAACCGCGAGGGCCTGCTCCCCGACCGGTCCACCGGCTACTACCACGAGTACACGGTCATCACGCCCGGCTCCGACACCCGCGGCGCCCGCCGGATCGTCACCGGTGAGCAGACGGAGGAGGACTACTACACCGCCGACCACTACGCCTCCTTCGACCTGGTCGACCACGACTGCTGACCCCGCCTCCGAGGGGTGTTCCGCACGCTCCGCGGGAAGGGAAACCTGAGTCGTCCCTGTTCGGCGAGACGCCTCCTGGGACCCCGCACCTTCCCGAGGAGCTGTGATGCACGACGACCGCACCCTGGTGGAGGGCCGCCTGGAGCGGGCCCTCCACCAGTTCGTCCGCCCGGCCCAGTACGCCGCCCGCACCCCGCTCGCCGTGTCCGTGTGGCACGTTCCGGGCGAGCCGGTGCCGGTGGCCGAGGCCCTCGGGGCGGACTTCGCGCCGTTCACGGCCGGTACGGAGTGGGGGAAGCCCTGGTCCACCAGCTGGTTCCGGCTACGGGGAGCGGTGCCCGAGGAGTGGTCGGGGCGCCGGGTGGAAGTGGTCGTCGACCCCGGGTTCACCGGCCAGGGGCCGGGATTCCAGGCGGAAGGGATGCTGTACGACCATCTGGGCGTCCCTCTCAAGGGTGTTCATCCGCGCAACCGGCACCTGCCGCTCGCACACCCGGCGGCGGGCGGGGAGCCGGTCGATCTGCTGCTGGAGGCGGCGGCCAATCCGGCGGTCCTGGAGCACGGTTTCGCACCGACCCCGCTCGGCGACGTGACTACCTCCGGCGACCGCCCCCTGTACCGCTTCGCCTCCGCCGACCTCGCGGTCCTCGACGAGGAGGTCTGGCATCTCGTCCTGGACATCGAGGTGCTGTCCGAGCTGATGCACGAGCTGCCCGCCGACCGGTCGCGGCGGCACGAGATCCTCCGGGCACTGGAGTCGATGCTCGACGCGCTGGACCTGCACGACGTCTCCGGCACCGCGGCGGCGGGCCGCGCCGCCCTGGCCGGGGTGCTGGCGCGGCCCGCCTCCGCGAGCGTGCACCGGATCTCGGCGGCCGGGCACGCGCACATCGACTCGGCGTGGCTGTGGCCGCTGCGCGAGACCGTCCGCAAGGCTTCCCGGACGTTCGCCAATGTCACCGCCCTCGCGCGGGACTACCCGGAGCTGGTCTTCGCCTGCTCGCAGGCCCAGCAGTACGCCTGGGTGAAGGAGCACCAGCCGCACATCTGGGAGCGGATCAAGGAGGCGGTGGCGGCGGGGCAGTGGGCTCCGGTCGGCTCGATGTGGGTGGAGTCGGACGCCAACATGCCCGGCGGTGAGGCGCTGGCCCGCCAACTGGTGCACGGGAAGCGCTTCTTCACCGAGGAGCTGGGCGTGGACACGGAGGAGATCTGGCTGCCGGACTCCTTCGGTTACACCGCCGCCTTCCCCCAACTGGCCCGGCTGGCCGGGGTGAAGTGGTTCCTCACCCAGAAGCTGTCGTGGAACCAGCACAACAGGATGCCGCACCACACCTTCTGGTGGGAGGGCATCGACGGCACCCGGGTCTTCACCCATTTCCCGCCGGTCGACACGTACAACGCCCAGCTCCACGCCCGCGAACTGGCCCATGCGGAGGAGAACTTCGCCGAAAAGGGCCGGGCCACGCGTTCGCTGGTGCCGTTCGGCTGGGGTGACGGCGGGGGCGGCCCGACCCGCGAGATGCTGGAGCGGGCCCGCCGACTGCGGGACCTGGAGGGCTCGCCTCGCGTGTCCGTCGAAACGCCGGCGGCGTTCTTCACGGCAGCCGAGGAGGAGTACGGACAGCAGGCGCCCGTCTGGTCGGGCGAGCTGTATCTGGAGCTGCACCGGGCGACGTACACCACGCAGGCGAAGACCAAGCAGGGTAACCGGCGGAGCGAACATCTGCTGCGCGAGGCGGAGTTGTGGGCGACGGCGGCCGCTCTGCGCTCCCCCTCCCACCGCTATCCGTACGAGCGCCTGGACCGGGTGTGGAAGACCGTGCTGCTGCATCAGTTCCACGACATCCTGCCCGGCTCGTCGATCGCCTGGGTGCACCGAGAGGCGCGGGACACCTATGAGGAGGTGCGCGCCGAGCTGGCGGACGTGGTGGCCGAGGCGGTGACCTCGCTGGGCGCGGCCGAGGGCTTGGTGGCGCTCAACTCCTCCCCGTACGACCGGGTTCAGGTGATCGAGCTGGACGCGGAGGCGGCCGGGGTGCTGCCGTCCGGGGCGCATGTCCAGGAGCTGGGCGAGGGCCGGGCTGCGGTGGTGGCGCGGAGTCCGGGGCTCGGGGCGGGCCTCCTGGACGGGGCGGCGGTCCCGGAGCACCCGGTAACGGCCGAGGCGTCGGGGGCAGGCGGCGACATCGTCCTGGAGAACGGGCTGTTGCGGGTAGTGGTGGACGGGGACGGGCTGGTCTCGTCGGTCCACGATCTGATCGCCGACCGGGAGGTGCTGATCCCGGGCGCCCGCGCCAACCTCCTCCAGCTGCACCCGGACCACCCCAACCACTGGGACGCCTGGGACATCGACCGGCACTACCGGCGCACCCGCACCGATCTCACCGCCGCCGACTCCGTGTCGCTGGTGGAGGACGGGCCGCTGCGGGCGGCCGTGCGGGTGGTCCGTTCCTTCGGGCGGTCGACCGTCGTGCAGGAGCTGCGGCTCGCGGCCGGGGCCCGGCAGCTCGACGTCGACACCGAGGTGGACTGGCAGGAGTCGGAGAAGGTCCTCAAGGCGGCCTTTCCGCTCGACGTCCACGCCGAACGCTCCACCGCCGAGATCCAGTTCGGCCACGTCCACCGCGCGACCCACGACAACACGTCCTGGGACGCGGCCCGTTTCGAGATCTGCGCGCACCGCTGGCTGCGGGTGGCCGAGCCGGCATACGGCATCGCGCTGCTCAACGACTCGACGTACGGCCACGATGTGACCCGCACCCCGCACCCGGACGGTCTCGGCACCACGGTCCGGCTGACGCTGCTGCGCGCTCCGCACAGCCCGGACCCGCACACCGACCTCGGCGTGCACCGCTTCCGCTACGCGCTCGCGCCCGGCGCGGAGGTGACGGACGCCGTACGGGAGGGCCTGGCACTGAACCTCCCGCTGCGGGCGGCGGTCGCCCCGGTGGTGCCCGCGCTGGTGGCGACGGGACATCCGGCGGTGACGGTCGAGTCGGTGAAGCTCGCCGAGGACCGGGGCGGGGATGTGATCGTACGGCTCTACGAGTCGGCGGGCGGCCGGGCGCGGACCCGGCTGGCGGCGTCCTTCCCGGTCGCGGACGCCCGGATCACGGATCTGCTGGAGCGGCCACTGCGCCCGGCGGTGACCGACGAGGACGGACTGATCCTCGACCTGCGGCCGTTCCAGATCCTGACCCTGCGCCTGACCCCGGCGTGACGTGCCAGGGCAGGCGCGGGGCGGACTCAAGGACGCGGCACGTTACGGAGGTTGGAGCGGGCCATCTGGAGCATCCGGCCCACTCCGCCGTCCAGCACGATCTTGCTGGCGGAGAGCGCGAAGCCGGTGACCATGTCGGCGCTGATCTTCGGCGGGATGGAGAGCGCGTTCGGGTCGGTGACGACGTCGACGAGCGCGGGCCCCTTGTGCTTGAACGCGTCCTTGAGCGCACCCTGCAACTGCTTGGGCTTCTCCACGCGAACGCCGTAGGCGCCGGCCGCGCGGGCGATGGCGGCGTAGTCGGTGTCCGCGTTGGTCGTCCCGTACGACGGCAGGCCCGCCACCAGCATCTCCAACTCGACCATGCCGAGCGAGGAGTTGTTGAACAGGACGACCTTCACCGGCAGGTCGTACTGGACCAGGGTGAGGAAGTCGCCCATCAGCATGGAGAATCCGCCGTCCCCGGACATCGCGACGACCTGCCGGTCCAGGTCGGTGAACTGGGCGCCGATCGCCTGCGGCAGGGCGTTGGCCATCGAGCCGTGGCTGAACGAACCGATCACCCTGCGCTTGCCGTTGGGCGTCAGATAGCGGGCGGCCCACACGTTGTTCATGCCGGTGTCGACGGTGAACACGGCGTCCTCGTCGGCCATCTCGTCCAGCACGGAGGCCACGTACTCGGGGTGGATCGGGACGTGCTTCTCGACCTTGCGGGTGTAGGCCTTGACCACGCCCTCCAGGGCGTTCGCGTGCTTCTTCAGCATCCGGTCGAGGAACTTGCGGTCGGACTTGGGCTTCACCCGGGGCGTCAGACAGCGCAGCGTCTCGCGCACATCGCCCCAGACCCCGAGGTCGAGCTTGGAGCGGCGGCCGAGGTGTTCGGGGCGCACATCGACCTGGACGATCTTCACATCGTCCGGGAGGAAGGCGTTGTACGGGAAGTCCGTGCCGAGCAGGATGAGGAGGTCGCACTCGTGCGTCGCCTCGTACGCGGCGCCGTAACCGAGCAGCCCGCTCATCCCGACGTCGTACGGATTGTCGTACTGGATCCACTCCTTGCCGCGCAGGGCGTGCCCGACCGGGGACTTGACCTTCTCGGCGAACTCCATGACCTCGGCGTGCGCCCCGGCCGTGCCGCTGCCGCAGAACAGCGTCACCCGTTTGGCCTCGTCCACCATGCGGCAGAGCTTGTCGATCTCCTCGTCGCCGGGCCGTACGGTCGGCCGCGCGGTGACGAGGGCGTGCTCGATGGACTTCTCGGGGGCGGGCTTGGAGGCGATGTCGCCCGGCATGGTGACGACGCTGACGCCGCCCCGCCCGATGGCGTGCTGGATCGCCGTCTGGAGCAGCCTCGGCATCTGCTCCGGGTTGGAGATCATCTCGTTGTAGTGGCTGCACTCCTGGAACAGCAGCTCCGGATGGGTCTCCTGGAAGTAGCCGAGGCCGATCTCGCCGGAGGGGATGTGCGAGGCGAGGGCCAGCACCGGGGCCATGGAGCGGTGCGCGTCGTACAGGCCGTTGATCAGGTGCAGGTTGCCCGGTCCGCAGGAGCCGGCGCAGGCCGCGAGCGAGCCGGTGACCTGCGCTTCGGCCCCGGCCGCGAAGGCGGCGGTCTCCTCGTGGCGGACGTGGATCCAGTCGATGGCCGAGTTACGCCGGATGGCGTCCACGACGGGGTTCAGGCTGTCGCCGACGACGCCGTACAGGCGCTTGACGCCCGCCCTGGCGAGGATGTCGACGAACTGCTCCGCCACGTTCTGCTTGGCCATGGGTGCGCGCCCTTCCTTGCCCGTGCTCCGTGCACTTCGGTTGTCCGGGGACCGGAGCGGCGAAACACCGTTCCGCCGGGCTCCGGAATCCATCAACCCACGGGGCGCGCGGTTACGCCTCCCAGACGGCGGCGCAGGTGCGGTCGTCGGCGTACCCCTTGATACGGAGCTGGGTGTCGGCGAGGAAGGCGGGCAGTCCGGGCGGCCCGGCGCTCCCCCAGCGCCCGGCCAGCTCGCCGGGGAGCGCCGCCTCGCCGCGCATCGGCTCGGCGAGTCCGTTGCTGCACAGCATCAGGGTGTCGCCGGGGCGCGCCACGGAGGCCCGGAACCGGAAGGGCTCGGCGGGCGGCTGCGGGGGTCCCCCGGCGTTCGGGGACGGGGGCCCGGTGATCTGGAGGTCCATGGTGAGCCGGTCTCCGTCCGGGCTCTCCTCCTGCGCGTCGCCCGGCAGCGGGGCGGCGCCCTCCGGGAGGAAGGGCTCCAGGTCCTGCCAGAGTCCGTCGCGGAGACGGAAGAGGCCGCCGCTGCCGACGCCGAAGAAGACCCGGGTGCGGCAGTCGGGGTCGGCGGACAGCAGGAGGCAGCGGAGGCTGGCGGTGTACGCGTCCGGTTCGACGCCGAGTTCGGCGGCACGGGCGCGCAGCTTGCCGTACGTACGGTCGGTGAGCCGGTGCAGCCCGGACTTCAGGTCGCCCCGGCGGCCGGCCCTTATGTCCTCGGAGAGCCTGAGGTGGCTGCGGGCGACGGCCCCGCCGATCCAGCGGCAGGCGTCGGCCGCGGCGAGGTGCGCCGCCTCGCCGTCCCGTCGGGCCCCGGCGACGGCGACGAGGACGAGGGCGCTCTCGGCGGCCCCGAAGCGGGCGGTGAGCAGCCCGTCGCGCCGGGGTTCACCGCGGAAGCGGGCGGAGTCGCCGCGCACGGAGGCGGCGCGCAGGGTGTACGTCCCGTAGCGCGCGCCGTCCAGGACGGTGTCGGGGACAAGCCCGTCCAGATTCTCCGAGGTGGCGGAGGGCAGGGCGGCGGGTTCGGCGTCGTAGGTGGGCGGCCGGTCCCCGAGATGCCGGACGGCGGGCCGTGCGTCGGCGGCGGCCGGGGGGTCCGGCGGCAGTTCGTGCAGGGCGCTGGGGTCGGGTGCGAGGACCACCGCGTCCGGCTCGGGCTGCTCCGGCACGCGCGGCGCGGCGAAGGTCCGGGGCCCCGGCTGCCCGGCGGGCGCTTCCCAGGGCGCGGGGAAGACGGTGGTGCGGGGCGCGGCCGGAGGGGAGGCCGGCGGCGGAGGCGGTACGGGAGCGGCGGCCGGAGGCGGCGGCACGGGCGGCGGAGGTACGGGGGTGGAGGCCGAGAGCGACGGCGGTGCGGGAGTGGCGCTCGGGGGCGGCGGCACGGGAGTGGAGGCCGGGGACGGCGGTGCGGGAGTGGCGGCCGAGGACGGCGGTGCGGGCGTAGCGGCCGGCGACGGCGGCACGGGAGCGGCGGCCGGGGCCACCGACGGGTCCGGGACCACCGCCGGAGCCAGGACCGGAGCAACGGCCGGGTCCGGCACCAGAGCCGCTGCCGGGTCCGGGCCCGGCACCACCGCAGACGGGTCCAGGGGCGCATCCCGGGCCGGCTCCCGCCGCGCCGCCACGGACCGGCCCTGTTCCGGCAGCCGATAGGTATCCGTGTACGGGGCCGCGTAGCGGTCGGCGTCCGGTTCCTCGTAGCGGTCCGCGAACGGGTCCTCGTACGGCTCCGCGTACGGATCCCGGACGGTCTCGCGCACGGCGTCCCGGTGGTCGTCCACCGACCCGCCCACCGTGTCCGACACGGAGTCGAAGCGGTCGTCGAGGCTGTCGGCCGCGCGGCTGGGGCCGGTGTCCGGCGTGGACTCGTCGTACAGCTTGCGCCACCAGTCGTCCTCATGGGCGGCGGGCTTCTCCCCCTGCTGACTCATGCCCTTATTGTCCACCGCGAAGGCGGCCCGAAAACGGGGCAACGGGAAAAAGTGGCCCGTAAATAGGGTCCGCCGGGCGGCCCCACCCCCCACGGGAGGGACGCCCGGCGGACCGGTCGGAGTGATCGGCATCTCGACGTTCCAGCCGTTCGTATGCTCAGCCGATCACCGGTTCAGCGGCTTTCCGTGCCGGCCCCTCAGCGCACGACGTACGCGTCGTCGACGGTCTGGACGACGGAGTTGCCGTTCGCGTCGCTCAGCTCCGTCCGCAGGGTGACGGACTTTCCGGTCGCGTCCGCGTGGTCGACGGTCGCGGTCCAGCGGCCGCCCTGGTGAGCGGTGGTGGCCGCGTGCCAGGTCTCGCCGCCGTCGTAGCTGAACGAGACCTTCGCGCCGGTGAGTTCGCCCGGGGTGTACCCGGCGTGCCCGGTCACGTCGAGTCCGATCCGCTGACCGTTCTTCGCGGGGACCGTCTTCATTCCGTCGGACGGCACGTCGTAGCGCGGGAAGAGCAGCGGGAGCCCCTGCGACTCCACGTCCGGCTTCCGCTCGGAACGGAATCCCCAGGTGGTCTCCGTCTGGGTGGACCGCTTCCAGACCGCCGCGGGTGAGCCGATCTTCGTGGTCATCAGGGTGAGTTCGTACGCGGCGTCCTCGGCGGGCACGGTGAAGACGCCGAACGGGTAGCCGCTCTCGCCGACGACTTCGCCCTCACGCGTGAGCCGCATCCCGCCGATGTCCCCGAACGAGCCCTGTTGGCCCACGTGTTCGGAGTCGGTCATGAAGGCGGGGGCGACGCCGATCAGATCGCCCTGCCGTTCACCGGCGAGTGCTTCCGCGCCCTGGGAGTCGCGCGGGGCGCCGGGGACCAGGAGGCCCCGGTACCACTCCTCGGTCGTGGCCCGGCCGGCTTCGTGCGTACGGGCGTCGCCCGTCATCAGCTCGCCCCAGGGGAAGCTGGAGGAGAGCATCCTCTGCCACACGGTGTCCCCCGCCGTGTAGTACTCGGTGCGCTTTCCGGGGGCGGCGACCAGGGCGAGCGTGGACGCGCTGTAGGTCGCGCCGTAGGGACGGGAGACGAGAAGCGTGTCGATGAAGTCGGTGGCCACGCCCATGGATTCATGGGTGGAGACGACCGAGCCGAGCTTCCGGTCCCGGACCCGGTAGGTGCGGTCCGAGGTGATCTGCCCCGTCTCCGGGAACGACAGGTTGTAGACGAACGGGCTGACGGCCGTGGCGGTCCAGGAGACCTCCGCCTTCCCCTGGCCGAGGGCCGTCCTCAGCACGGCGGCCTCCTCGGCACGCAGGCCGAGGACCGGCAGGGGCGCGGCCCCGTAGCCGAGGCCCGGCTGCCAGTCGCCGGCCGAGGGGCGGTGCACCAGGAGCGCCTTCGCCCCGGCGGCCCGGGCGGCCCGGGCCTGGGCCAGGACGCCCGAGGCGTCGTCGCCGACCTTCACCAGGGCGATCCGGTCCTTCGCTCCGGCGGCCTCCAGCTCGGCGGCGCTGCCCGCACCGGCGTCGACGACCTCGGCGCGGCCGGTGCCGTCCAGGTTGACCGAGCCCGTGGTGGCGGGCCGGGGGTGCAGGGGTGCTCCTCCGACCAGGGAGAACTTCTGGATCTGCGGGGCGTAGGCGCGCCAGAAGGAGGTGAACTCGAAGTCCCCGTCACGGGCTCTGCCCTGGACGTCGACCAGGTAGTCCTTGACGATCCCGGTGCCGGAGATGGATCCGGAGTGCAGCCAGGTGTCGTCCCAGGAGCGCCCGAACGCGAGGGTCGCGCCACGGGTCTCGGCGACCCGGTCCTCGGTCCGCACCGTCAGCCGGTGGGCCTTGCGCGCGTCGAGCACCAGGGTGGTGTCCTTCGTGACGTTCAGCTGAGGACGCGCCAGGTATCCGACGGAGCCCACGAGTCGACCGGTCGGGTCAGCGGCGTCGGGCGAGGCGATGAAGCTGGAGACGAAGTACGCGCCGGGCCGGACCTGGTAGGTCTGGTCGGTGGCGCCCTCGTTGAAGCGGCGTTCGCCGGAGGCGGTGTCGGTGCCGATGAGGTCGAGGGAGGACACGCCGTCGGCGGGCTTTCCGCTGCGGTCGACGAGCTTGACGCGCAGGGTGACGGTCTCCGGTGCCACGTACAGGGAGAACGGGGTGGAGACCTGCACTCCCCCGGTGGCCGTGGCGAGGACCCGGCCGGTGACGTCGCCGTACTGGGCGGCGGTCAGCCGGGCGTCGGGGGCGAGGGCGAGAGGCACCTCGACGGACGCGCCGGCGGGCACGGTGACGGATGTGCGGCCGAGTGAGGCGATCTTCGAGCGGACCGTCGACCCGTCGTTGCCGGTGACGCCCGCGATCTTCAGCGAGAGCTTGACCGCCTTGCCGCTCGTGTTGGTGTACGGCACGGCGACGGTGGTGCGATCGCTTTTGTCCTGCGGCCAGTTGAAGGTGCCGCCCTGCACGGCGGGAGCGCCGGTCACGGGCGTGCCGACGGCGCGGTCGACGTCGAGACGGCCACCTCCGGTCTCACGTACGTCACCGGGGACGGCACTGCGGGCCGAGGAGACGAGGGCCGCCTTGATCTGCTGGGCGGTCCAATCGGGGTGACGCTGCTTCACCACGGCTGCGGCGCCAGCGACATGCGGGGTGGCCATCGACGTACCGGACATGGAGCGGTACGCCTGTGCGCCCCGGCCGCCCGCAGAGGCGGCGGAGATGGCGACGCCGGGCGCGGCGATCTCGGGCTTGAGGGTGTGCGAGCCGATCGCGGGGCCGCGGCTGGAGAAGTCCGCGGTGGAGTCGTCGCGGTCCACGGCGCCCACGGTCAGGACGCCGGGGGCGCACCCGGGCGATGAGACGGTGTTCAGGGAGGGGCCGAGGTTTCCGGCGGCGACCACGAACAACGTGTCCTTGTTCTTGCCGAGTTCCTCGGCGGCCACACTCATCGGGTCGGTGCAGTCGGTGGGTTCGGCGCTGCCGAGGCTCATCGCGACGACGTCGGCCTTGTTGTCGACGGCCCACTGCATGCCCGCGATGATCCACGACGCGGCGCCGGAGCCGCTGTCGTCGAGGACCTTGCCGACCATCAGGTCGGCGCCGGGTGCGACGCCCTTGTTCCTGCCGTCGCTCGCCGCGCCGGAGCCGCCGACGGTGGACGCGACATGGGTGCCGTGGCCCTGGCGGTCGTCGGTGTCGGCGGAGTCGGTGAAGTTCTCCGATGCGCTGATCCGGTCCTGGAGATCGGGGTGTCCGGCGTCCGCCCCGGTGTCCAGGACGGCGACCTTGGCGCCCGTGCCGTCGTAGCCGGCGGCCCAGGCGCGGTCCGCGCCGACCTGCTTCGTCGACTTGTCGAGACTGGCCTGAACCTTGCGGTCGAGCCAGAGCTTCTTGAGGCCGGAGCCCGACCGGGAGCGGGGTGCGGTGAGGTCGGCCCAGAAGTCGGCGGCGCGCTTCTTGTCGGCCGTGAGCGCGAGCCCGCCGATGACGTCGAGAGCCGCCCCGCGTTCGGCCCCGCGCGGGATGACGAGGGTGCGGCGGGAGGTGTCGCCGGTGTAGGTGGCGATCAGCGGGACGGAGTCGGCGCGACTGTCGTCGTAGCCCTGGCGGATGAGCCCGGTGACGTTGAACAGCTCCTCGTCCACGGTGCCCGCGGCGAGCGCGGGGACGGCGGACTCGGGGTAGACGTACAGGTCCGAGCCGGACTGCCGGGTCTGGACGAGGGGAACACTGCCGTCCGCCCGGGGCAGAGCGGTGGCGGCGGGCGCGCCCGAGGCGTCCGTGGTCACCAGCACCCGGTCACCGGTGACGAGGGTCAGGGTGCGGGGCTTCGGATCGGTGGCGGCGGCCGCCGCGCTCCCGGTGATGGGTCTCTTCGCGTCTCGCCCGTCCGGTGGCGCGGCCACCGATGGCGCGATCACGGTGACGGCGAGCACGGCGGCGGTCGCCGCTCCGAGTGCCGTACGCGATATCGGGCGCATCGCTCTCCCCAGGTCAATCCGGAACGAAGCAGCCCAACGGGCCTTATTCCGGAAGTTGTTGGTGCTGCGGTGGCGCCACAGTGGCAGAGGGGCCAGGGGTACGGGGGATGATGTGGGCGGCGGGTTTACGCCGTGGCCCTTTCCCGCCACGCGGGACCCGCCGCAGGGGCGCCGCGATGCGCGATCACCACGTCCGGGGAGGTCGGAGAATGCTGGGGGCCATAGGTCTCGACGAGAGACAGGAGACCGCGTACCGCGCGCTCGTCGCCGCGGGAGCCGCTGAGCTGACCGATCTCGCACACCGGCTGGCGCTTCCCGAGGCGGACGCCGAACGCGTGCTGCGACGGCTGGAGCAACAGGGGCTGGCCGCCCAGTCCTCGGCCCGGCCGGGCCGCTGGGTGGCGGCGCCGCCCGGGGTGGCGCTCGGCGCGCTGCTGATCCAGCAGCGGCACGAGCTGGAGCAGGCGGAGCTGGCGTCCGCGCTGCTGGCCGAGGAGTACCGGGCGGAGGCGAGCGAACCGGCGGTGCACGACCTGGTGGAGGTGGTGACCGGGGCGAGCGCCGTCGCGCAGCGTTTCCACCAGTTGCAGCTGGGAGCGGTGTCCGAGGTGTGCGCCCTGGTGACCGGCAAGCCGATCGCGGTGACCGGGATGGAGAACGAGTCAGAGGAGCGGGCCGCCTCGCGCGGGGTGAGCTACCGGGTGGTGGTCGAGCGGGAGGTGCTGTCGACGCCGTACGGGATCCTGGAGCTGTCGGCGGCGCTGAGCCGGGACGAGCAGTGCCGCGTGGTGGACCGGGTGCCGACGAAGCTGGTGGTCGCCGACGGGAGCCTCGCGATGGTCCCGCTGACCGGGCGCGGCGAGGAGCCCGCGGCCCTGGTCGTGCACGCCAGCGGTCTGCTGGAGTCGCTGATGGGCCTGTTCGAGGCGGTGTGGCGGGAGGCGATGCCGCTGCGGCTGGGCGAGGGCGGCGGCGGGGTGCGCGAGGACGGGGTCGGGCCGGATCCGACGGACCTGGAGATCCTGTCGCTGCTGCTGGCGGGACTGACGGACGCCAGTGTGGCCAAGCAGCTGGATCTGGGGCTGCGGACGGTGCAGCGCCGGGTCAAGGGCCTGATGGAGCTGACCGGGGTCTCGACGCGGCTCCAGCTGGGCTGGCATGCCTACGAGCGGGGCTGGGTGGCCCGTACCGAACCGGGCCGAGGCCTGCGGCACGAGGCCTGAGATTCGCGGCCCGAGGCGGCATCGGCGCAGGTCGCCCCAGGTGGGCGGGGTGTGCTGACGGGCGGATCGGGGCACTCTCCGGCAGGCTGGTCAGATGAGTGTGTGGCAGCTCGTCGCCGTCGGCCTGGTCATGCTGCTGGGCCTGGTCGGGGTGCTGGTGCCGGGCGTGCCGGGTCAGGCGATCGTCTGGGCGGCGCTGCTGTGGTGGGCGCTCACGGACATGACGCCGGCCGCCTGGGGCGTCCTGATCGGCGCGACGGGGCTGATGCTGCTGAACCAGGCCCTCAAACCGCTGCTGCCGCCGCGCCGCCCGGGTGAGTCGGGGGCGCCCCGCCGAACGTTGATGATCGGCGGGGTCGCGGGCATCGTGGGGTTCTTCGTGGTGCCCGTGGTGGGCGGGATCCTGGGGTACGTGGGAGCCATCTTCGGCGCGGAACGGCTGCGGCTGGGCAGTCGGGGCGCAGGCTGGGCGTCGGTGCGCTCGGTGATGCGGGCGACGGGCTACGCGGTGCTGGTGGAGCTGTTCTGCTGTCTGTTGGTGGCGGGAGCCTGGCTGGGCGCGGTGCTCTGGGGCTGACCGGGGGCCTCCGCCGGCCCGATGCGGCTCAGGCCAGCTGCGGCTCAGGCCCGCTGCCCCGCCGCTTCCAGGTGGTGTACGGCGTAGGAGCGCCAGGGCCGCCACCGGTCCGCGCCCGGTGTTCCGTACGGGTCGACGTCGGGGTCGCCGAGCGCCCGCATCCGGATCAGGGCGGCGGTGGACCGGCCGATCCCGGGCAGCGTCAGCAGCGTCCGCTCCGCCTCGTCCCGGTCGGCCCCGGCGTCCAGCCGCAGCCGGCCGTCGGCGAGCGCGGTGGCCAGCGCCGAGAGCGCCGGGTCCTCGGCCGAACCCGCGAGCACGTCCGGCTCCGGGAACACATGGGTGAGCCCGCCGCACGGCACGTCCAGCGCCTTCCCGTACCGCTCGACCAGCTCCCCGGCGTCCGCGCGCCCCACCAGGGCCCGCACCGCGGCCTCCTCCGGGGCGGCCGCGCCCGGCGAGCGCAGCCCGGGACGGGCGGCGACCAGCGGGGCGAGCCGGGGGTCGGCGG
Source organism: Streptomyces sp. NPDC058576 (assembly GCF_042718715.1). Taxonomy (NCBI): domain Bacteria; kingdom Bacillati; phylum Actinomycetota; class Actinomycetes; order Kitasatosporales; family Streptomycetaceae; genus Streptomyces; species Streptomyces sp. NPDC058576. Next base: position 90,525 of record NZ_JBHXPF010000008.1, read on the forward strand.
CCAGCGCCTCGTCCACGGCGTACGGGTCGGCGTCCAGGTCGAACAGGCGGCGCACCCGCTGGACGGCGGTGGTCAGGTCGCGCAGGTCGGTGAGGTGGATCCGGGCCTCCAGCCAGGGGCCGCCCGGTGACGCCTCGTCGACCGCGACGAGCCCGGAGCCGTACGGCAGCCGCAGCGTGCGCCGATACGTGCGGGAGCCGGGCGGCCCCACCATCTCCTCGACCCGGTCGACCGCCTCGCTGGCCAGCAGGTCGAACAGGGCGGCGGTGGCGTACGGGCCCCGATGGGCGAGCCGCAGCGGGACCCCGGCCCGCAACCCCTCGCGGTGCCCGCCGCCGAGCCCCGTACCCGCTTCGGCGCGCAGGGCGCTGGGCGTGCGGGCGTAGATCTGCCGGATGGTGTCGTTGAACTGCCGCACGCTGGCGAACCCGGCGGCGAAGGCGATCTCGGTGACCGGCAGCCCGGTGGTCTGGAGGAGCACCCGGGCGGTGTGGGAGCGCTGGGCGCGGGCGAGCGCGACGGGCCCCGCGCCCAGCTCCGCGTTGAGCTGGCGCTGGACCTGCCGGGCGCTGTAGCCGAGCCGCCCGGCGAGTCCGGGAACGCCTTCGCGGTCCACCACTCCGTCGCCGATCAGGCGCATGGCCCGGCCGACGACGTCCGCGCGGACGTTCCACTCGGCGGAGCCGGGCACGGCGTCCGGGCGGCAGCGGCGGCAGGCCCGGAAGCCGCCCGCCTGGGCCGCCGCCGCGGTGGGGTAGAAGCGCACGTTGGCGCGTCGGGGCGTGACGGCGGGGCAGCTCGGCCGGCAGTAGATGCCGGTGGTCACGACGGCGAAGAAGAACGCGCCGTCGAACCGTGCGTCGCGGCTGCTCACCGCCTCGTACCGGGTCCGTTCGTCCATCACACCGTCCAGTGTGCGGCAGCCGGGGCCGCCGCACTCGCGGTTTTCGGACGTCGAGGCGGGCCCGCCGGACTACCGGACCCGGCCGCGCTTGGCCTGCATGGCCGCGCGCCCCTCCGCGCCCTTGCGCTTCCAGTCCCGCAGGATCTCGGCGCGCACCCGGGCGTCGGTCTTGGCGACGATCCGCTGGTTCTCGCGGATCAGCTTGCGGTAGCTCTCCAGCCGCCGCTCGGGCAGGCTCCCGTCATCCAGCGCGCCGAGGACGGCACACCCCGGCTCGGCCTCGTGGGCGCAGTCGTGGAACCGGCAGTGCGCGGCCAGCTCCTCGATCTCGGAGAAGACCTCGCCGACCCCGGTCCCGGCGTCGAACAGGCCGACCCCGCGGAGCCCGGGGGTGTCGATGAGGACGCCCCCGTGCGGCAGGAGCAGGAGATTGCGGGTCGTGGTGGTGTGCCGGCCCTTGCCGTCCACGTCGCGGGCGGCCTGGACCTCCATCGCTTCCCTGCCGAGCAGGGTGTTGGCGAGGGTGGACTTGCCCGCGCCGGAGATGCCGAGCAGCACGCTCGTGCCGCCGGAGACGACGGCGCCGAAGACGTCGAGCCCTTCGCCGGTGGTGGAGCTGACGGGCAGCACCTGGACGCCGGGCGCGATGGCCTCGATGTCCTGGACGAGGTGGGACAGGGTGACCGCGTCGGGCACCAGGTCGGCCTTGGTCAGGACCACGATCGGCTGGGGCCGGTGCTCCCCGCCGGAACCGTCGCCCAGCAGTGCGGCGCCCTCGGAGCTGGACAGGGCGAGCGCGAGGAACCGCTCGACCCGCCCGAGGTCCAGCTCGACGGCGAGCGAGACGCAGATGGCGATGTGGTCGACGTTGGTGGCGAGCACTTGGCCGTCGGACCGCTGCGACGAGGTCGAGCGGACGAAGGCGGTGCGGCGCGGCAGCAGCGTACGGACGAAGCGCGGGTCGCCGCCCGCCGCGTCGAGCGCCACCCAGTCGCCGGTGCAGACGATCCGCATCGGGTCACGGGGCACCACGAACGCGGTGTCGGCGCGGACCGTGCCGTCGGCGGTGATCACGTCGCACTGACCGCGGTCCACCCGCACGACCCGTCCCGGCACGAGCCCCTGCTCGGCGTACGGGGAGAAGGCTGCCGCCCAGTCCTCGTCCCAGCCGTACGGAGTCAGCGGGTACGAGGAGGAGACAGCGGAGGAAGAGGAGGAAGAAAACGAGAAAGACAAGGGAAACCCTTCACAGGGTGGCCCCGGCGGGCGCGCTCGGCGCGGGAAGGAGAGAGGTGAAGTCAGCCGGTGGCCACGGAGATGAGAACGATGCTCTTCCGGTTGTGGGCAGTGCCCATCGCGACGACAGCCATCAATGTCCTCACCTCCTGATTCCTCTGGTTCTTCTGGGTGCTTCGGTTCTTCCGGTCCCTCGGACTTCTCCGGCTCTCCGGCTCTCCGGCTCTCCGGCGGAACGGTGATCACCCTAGCCCGGCCCCCGGGAGCACCGTCAACCGATTTATCCCGGCCCACGGTCGGGGGACGTTCGAGCGGGCGCATTCGCGAGAGATACCCTTAATCTCCCTCGATCGGGTGATACGCATGCATGGAGCCCGGTTCATGGCCGTTAGGGTGCCGAGCATGACCACACCCCAGGCCTCCACCGGCATGTTCACCCCGGCCCAGTTGGGCACCCAGATCCTGATCGGCTGGAGCGGCCGCCAGCCCGACGCGGACCAGGACACCGCCTTCCTCCTCGCCTACTCGTTGGGCGACGGGCAGGACGGGCCGCTGGTCGGCCGCGAGGCCATGCGTGCCGCCCTGGAGCGCGCGGGCCTCCACGTCGGCGGCTCCATCCAGGACGCCGCCGAGAGTCCGAACATCCAGGCGAAGCTCCTCGTCCAGGCGGGCCGGGCCGTCCTGACCCTGCCTCACCTCAGCGCGCAGTACCCCGCCCCCGCCGAGTGGCTGGCCGCCGCCCAGGCGCAGGGCCAGGTGTACGGGATGTTCGCCACGAGCCCGTGGCCGGAGGCCGTTCCCGGGCAGCCGGTCAGCGAGGACCAGTTGCGGGCCTTCGCCGCCGACGAGGAGGTCGTCCGCACCGCCGCCCACTGCCTGCTCCCGGTCCGTTCCCTGGGCTGAGGCGCTCCGCCGCCCCGGCGCATGACGAGGCCCACCACCCCCCGTGGAGTGGTGGGCCTCGTCATGCGCCCGGTGCCGTGCCAACGAGGGCGGGCGGCCCGAGGAGTGACCCTCGGACCGCCCGCGCTCACACCGTCAGGCTGGGGTACGTCAGTTGTTGCCGACGCCGTTGCCCGAGAGGACCGGGATGTCGTCCAGGATGTGCGACAGCGGCTCGTCGCCCTTGGCCTGGGTGGAGTTGTCGGCGCACTGCTGGTTCTGCGGGTTGGACAGGACGTTGACGTCCTGGACCGCGATCGGCACGATGCCGACGAGCGAGCCGACGTTGGCCTTGAGGGGCAGGCCGACGCACAGCTTGTTCAGGGTGCCCTGAACGAGCTGGTTCTGCGGGCTCCAGTCGCCCTCGGTCTCGGCGTTGCCGATCTCCGACTCGGCACCATTGCCGTTGACCGTGGTGGTGCCGCCGTCGTTGCCGATCGCCATGGCCGTGGGAGCCGCGACTGCGGACAGACCGAGCAGGGACACGGCCACTGCAGCGCCGGCCATCATCTTCTTCATCAACTTCACCTTTCGGAGCGTCCCGTTGTGGAACGTACTGATCAACTGCCGCTGTCCCTGATCGGTTGCGCAGTACCACTCAAATGGGTTCGTTCCGGCGCAAGGTCGACGCTTCTCGTCAATTCCTGGGCGTCTCGGGCCCGGGAACCTGTTCCGAGGTGCGCGCTGCCGGGACGAAGCCACCGCGGCGGGAGGGCGGGCCCTGGTGCGGTTCCGCGAGGGGGTGCTCGCCTCCGGCCGCCTGCCACTCGGCGAGGAGCCGGTCGAAGATCGGCGTGCCGCCCGGCGCGGGCCACCGCTCGGCGCTGTGCGGGGTCTGACTGTCGTACGGATCCATGCCGAGGCCTTACCCGGCCCGGCAGGGACTGTCAGCCGGGGTTACGGCATCCGGCCCAACCGGTTGACCCGACCGGAGACAGCGGCACATGACGAGGGGCCAGTCCGTCCGGTCCGGCGAGGAGCGGTCGCCGTACCGGTGAACTGGCCCCCGGTGGGTCAAAGGGAGCGGACCGGAGCCGCTCGGGCTCAGTTGTTGCCGGCGCCGTTGCCGGAGAGGATCGGGATGTCGTTCAGCAGGTGCGACAGGGCCTCGTCACCCTTGGCCTGGGTGGAGTTCTCGGTGCACTGCTGGTTCTGCGGGGAGGACAGGACGTTGATGTCCTGGACGGAGATCGGCACGACACCGAGCAGCGAGCCGACGTTCGCCTTGGCCGGGAGGGCGATGCAGGGCTTGTTCAGCGAGCCCTGGATGAGCGCGAACTGCGGGCTCCAGTCGCCGTGGGTCTCGGAGTTGCCGTACGCCTGGGAGGCGCCGTTGCCGTTGACCGAGGTCGTGCCGCCGTCGTTGGCGATGGCCATGGCGGACGGGGCGGCCGCGGCGGAGACGCCGACGATGGAGACGGCGACGGCCGCCGAGGACATGATCTTCTTGAACATGGGAGAGCCCTTCTGGAAAGTGGTGCTGTTCAGGCGGAGAAGCCCGGGGGGAAAGGTCGTGATGCGGCGGTCAGCCGCCGAGGGGAACGCCGCCGAGCAGCGGAGCGGCGCCCTCGACCGCGCCGGTCGCCTGGCCCGCCAGCTTGCCGACCGTGCCGTCCTCCGCGAGCGTCTCGGTGGTCTCGGCGGCCGTGTCCACCACCGGCTCCACGACCTGCGGGGCGCTGGCCACCACCTGGTTGAGGCCGCTGTCGAGGCTGAAGTTGGGGGCCGTGGGCGTAGTAGCGGCGAAGGCGGGTGCGGCCGTTCCGAGGGCAGCCACGGAACCGACAACGAGGGCGGCGGTCTTCGCGTACTTCACTTTTCTGGTTCCCTTCTGCGCGGCGTCTGCTTCGGTCACGTCTCCGTGCCGCACACAAGCTTTCTTTACCTGTGACTTCTGCCGCTTTCTCCCTGATCAACGATCAGGCCGCTTCCGGGAAACTGCGGGGCGAGGAATTTCTCCGGCCTTGTCCACGCATGCGTACAACCGGCCAGCGAAAAGGCCTCGTACGGCAATTGCCGTACGAGGCCCACCGGCCTGAGGGCCGAAGAGGCCCGGCCGGTCGGAGTTACTTGTTGATGCAGGTGTTGCCGAACGCCGGGTTCAGCGCGCCGATCACGTTGACGGTGTTGCCGCAGACGTTGAGCGGAATGTGGATCGGGACCTGGAGGACGTTGCCCGACAGCACGCCCGGGGAACCGACGGCAATGGCCTCGGCACCCGAGTCGGCCATGGCCGGCGCGGCGACGCCCATCGCCAGGAACGTACCGGCGGCGACGGCGGCAACCTTGGTGAACTTCACTTTTCTTCCCTTTCCTCGGCGGAGTCCGGTGCGGTCACGACAGTCGTGCCCGCCCGAGCCGAATGGTGATGGCTCGCGACTCCGGCGCTGTCCTACATAACGATGAACGTCCGGAATCGGAACTGTTCGACGGGCGGATTCCCGGATATCCGCCCGAATGCCACATGGCCCGCCTCTCCGCGGTGCGTTAGGGGCGCGGACGAGGAAGCCGTGTTCGCGTTCCGGGAGAACGACGGGCCCGAGCCGCTCGGTGGAGGAACGCCGAGGGCTCGGGCCCGAGCAGAGCGGCCGCGGATCAGTTGTTGCCGACGCCGTTGCCGGAGAGGATCGGGATGTCCTCCAGGATGTGCGACAGCGCCTCGTCGCCCTTGGCCTGGGTGGAGTTCTCGGTGCACTGCTGGTTCTGCGGGGAGGACAGGACGTTGATGTCCTGGACCGCGACCGGCACGAGGCCGATGAGCGAGCCGACGTTCGCCTTGGCCGGAAGGGCGATGCAGGGCTTGTTCAGCGAGCCCTGGACGAGCGCGAACTGCGGGCTCCAGTCACCGTGGGTCTCGGAGTTGCCGTACGACTGCGAGGCACCGTTGCCGTTGACCGAGGTCGTGCCGCCGTCGTTGGCGATGGCCATGGCCTGCGTCGCGCCGAGACCGAGGATGGAGGCGGCGACAGCGCCCGTAGCCAGAACCTTCTTGATCACGATTAACCCTTCTCGTACCGGTTGCCCCGTGGCGGAGCCCCCTGGTCAACTCACCACGCGACGTTAGGTTCCGCCCATTCACCCGAATGCCGGACACGAGGCGCCCCCCCTGTCCTGGCGCACGGGAATCTGTTCGTGGAGAAATTACACACGCCTCGCCGGATCCTTTGGCCCGAACGGGCGGGCGAGCGCCGATCCCTCTGTCGCCACGACGCAGGGGCGGCGGACGCTCGTCGACTGTCAACACCAGCAGACGACTTCCCAGTTGAAGACGAATCGTTTTTCTTGCTCTGCGAACCGGGATGCGCGGGGTACACAGGCGCCACCCGTTCGGGTGATTACACAATTCCCACGCGACTCGAAGTTTCCCGCCTCTGCCTGAGTCGTTATGGCAGTCGTCCAGCGCGCACGTCTTCACCACTTTCACCATGGTTTCCCGCCGGATCCGGCTGTGCAGCGGCTCCGCCCGATGGCTGCCCGGAATCCGCGCGCGAAACACCCACGCGATGTCCTCGCGAATGTCCTAAGGAAGGGCAAGTAATGCGACAGGTCTTCAACAAAAGCTTGATCGTCATGGCGGCCGCATCGGGCCTCTTGGCGGCGGTGGGCGGCACCGCGCACGCCGACGCGTCGGCCGAGGGGGCTGCCGTCGGTTCGCCGGGGGTCGGTTCCGGCAACGCCGTGCAGGCGCCGGTGAATGTCCCGGTCAATGTGTGCGGCAACACCGTGAATGTGATCGCTCTGCTGAACCCTGCCTTCGGCAACAAGTGCGTGAACGCCGACGGCCCGAAGCACAACCACCCGCCGGTCAAGCCCCCGGTGGACGAGCCGCCGGTCGATGAGCCGCCGGTGGACGAGCCGCCCGTGGACGAGCCCCCGGTCGACGAGCCCCCCGTGGACGAGCCGCCCGTCGACGAGCCGCCCGTCGACGAGCCCCCCGTGGACGAGCCGCCCGTGGACGAGCCCCCGGTCGACGAGCCCCCCGTGGACGAGCCGCCCGTCGACCAGCCGCCGACCGACACGCCCGGTACCGACACGCCCGGCTCGGACACTCCCGGGTCCGGCACGCCCGGGTCCAACACCCCGGACGCGCACCTGGCCGACACCGGTGCCGCCGACCTGGGCCTGGCCGCCGGCGCGAGCGCCGCGCTGCTGCTCGGCGGTGCGGTGCTGATGCGCCGCACCCGTAGCGCGCGGGACTGATAGAGCTCCCCCGGGAGAACGAGGTCCGGCCGGACAGCGGGGACTGTCCGGCCGGACCTTCTGTGCGTGCCGGACGACGGCAAGGGCCGAGGTGCCGACCGGGACGCGGCACCACCTCTACGAGGACGCCCGGAAGGCCACCGGGCCGGTCACGCGGCGCCCCGGCCCGGGTTCGGGCCCTTGAGGCGGCGGTCGCCGGGTGCGCTGGTTCCGCGCGAACCGCCGTCAGTCCGCGATGCGTTCGAAGATCGCGGCGAGGCCCTGGCCGCCGCCGATGCACATCGCCTCCAGGCCGTAGCGGCCTTCGCGGCGGTGCAGTTCGCGGGTGAGCGTGGCGAGGACGCGGGCTCCGGTGGCCCCGACCGGGTGGCCGAGCGAGATGCCCGATCCGTTGACGTTGATCCGCTGCTCGTGGTCGCTCTCGCCGAGGCCCAGCTCCCGTGTGCAGGCCAGGACCTGGGCGGCGAACGCCTCGTTCAGCTCGATCAGGTCGAGGTCGGCGAGGGTGAGTCCGGCGCGGTCCAGTGCCGTACGGGTGGCGGCGACGGGGGCGATGCCCATGGTCGCGGCCGGGACCCCGGCGCGGGCGAAGGAGACGAGGCGCACGAGCGGGGTGAGGCCGAGGCGTCCGGCGGTTTCGGCGCTGGTGACCAGGCAGGCGGCGGCCGCGTCGTTCTGACCGCTGGCGTTGCCCGCGGTGACGGTGGCGTCCGGGTCGGACTTCGCCATCACCGGGCGGAGCGCGGCGAGTTGTTCCGCGGTGGTGTCGGGCCGGGGGTGTTCGTCGGCGGTGACGGTCGTTTCGCCCTTGCGGGTGCGTACGGTCACGGGGACGGTCTCCGCGTCGTAGCGGCCCTCGGCGACGGCGTGGGCGGCGCGTTGCTGGGAGCGGAGGGCCAGGGCGTCCTGGTCGGCGCGGCTGATGCCGTACTCCCGGCGCAGGTTCTCCGCCGTCTCGATCATGCCGCCGGGGACCGGGTGGTTGACGCCTCCGGCGGTGACGCGGCCCCGGGCGAGTGCGTCGTGGAGCTGGAGGCCGGGCCCCTTGATGCCCCAGCGTCCGTCGTGGGTGTAGTAGGGGGCGGCGCTCATCACGTCGACGCCGCCCGCGATGACGACTTCGCTGAAGCCGGCCCGGATCTGCATCGCCGCGTCCAGCACCGCCTGGAGCCCGGAACCGCAGCGGCGGTCGATCTGGGAGCCGGTGACCGTGGTGGGCAGTCCGGCGTCCAGGGCGGCGACCCGGCCGATGGCAGGGGCCTCGCTGGTCGGATAGGCGTGGCCGAGGATCACCTCGTCGACCCGGGCGGGGTCGATGCCGGTGCGGGTGACGATCTCCGCGATGACGCGTGCGGCCAGCGCGGCCGGGGTCTGCTGGGCGAAGGCCCCGCCGAACCGGCCGATGGGGGTGCGCAGGGGTTCGCAGATGACGACGTCGAGCGGCACGGCGGAGCCTTTCCTGAGGGTCGGGGCGGCGAGCGGGGGCGCGTTGCGGTGGGATGACCTTCGCACCGGGTGACTGAGTCGGTCCAATATCGAATACGCACCGGCTTGAGAGGCCGTACGTCTCAATCGAGGGTACGGACGGGTGTCGGCAGCGCTCCCTCCGCCACGGCGAGCACCGCGCGCAGGGCGGCGGAGGGGTTGTCGGAGCGCCAGGCCAGGGCGGCGCTCAGGCGGATGGGCCGTCCGGCGAGGGGACGGTAGACCAGGCCGTTCTGCTGGATGTGCTGGACGGAGGTGACCGTGAGGGTGACGCCGACCCCGGCGGCGACCAGGGCGAGAATCGTGTACGAGTCGGGTGCCTCCTGGACGACGCGCGGGGTGAACCCGGCGCTCTCGCAGGCCTCGGTCATGGCGTCGCGGACGGTGGAGCCGGAGTTGGCGGGGAAGGAGACGAACGGTTCGCCGGCGAGTACGGCGAGGGGTACGGTCTCCCGCCGGGCGAGCGGGTGGTCGAAGGGCAGGGCGCAGACCAGCTCCTCCTCGTCGATGACCCGGTGGGCGACGCCGGGCCGGGTCACCGGCAGCCGGACGAAGCCGAGGTCGAGCGAGCCGTCGGCGACCCGGGCCAGGGCGGTGTTGGCGTACGTCTGGCCGGTCATGACGAGTTCGAGCCCGGGGTGGGCGGCGCGCACGGCCCGGGTGAGCCGGGGCAGCGTCTCGTGGCTGGAGGCCCCGGCGAACCCGATGGTGACCCGGCCGTACTCGCCGATCCCCGCCGATCTGGCCGCCCGGACGGCGGTGTCCAGGTCGTCCAGCACCGTTCGTACCGGTTCGAGGAAGGACTCCCCCGCGCTGGTGAGCCGGACCGACCGGGTGTTGCGGTGGAAGAGCTGGACGCCGAGTTCCCGCTCCAGCCGGCGGATCTGCTGGCTCAGCGGGGGCTGGGCCATCTGGAGCCGCTTGGCGGCCCGGCCGAAGTGCAGCTCCTCGGCCACGGCGAGGAACGCGTTGAGGTGGCGTAGTTCCATGGTGATACTCCTGGCGTCTTGATCCGACCTTAATTCGGTATTGGACAGCCATCAATGGACGCTGACACCGTGGGGTCCGCGCAGGCGGACGATGAGGAGAACCGTGGACCGGACGGCCGGCAAGATCATGTCGATGCGGGAAGCCGTCGCCGCCTTCGTCCACGACGGGGACACCGTGAGCCTCGAAGGGTTCACCCATCTCATCCCGACCGCCGCCGGGCACGAGATCATCCGGCAGGGCCGCCGGGATCTCACGGTCGTCCGGATGACGGCGGACATCGTGGTGGACCAGATGCTGGCGGCGGGCTGCGTGAGCAGGCTGGTCTCCTCCTTCGTCGGCAACTCCTCCGCCGGTTCGCTCGGTGAGCTGCGCCGGCGGATCGAGCACGCCGATCCCGAGCCGCTGGCGTTCGAGGAGTACAGCCACTACGGAATGGTCTGCCGCTATCTCGCCGGCGCCCAGCGGCTGCCGTTCCATCCGCTGCGCAGTTACGCGGGCAGCGATCTGCCGGCCGTCAATCCCGGTATCCGCAAGGTCACTTCGCCGTACCCGGACGCCGACGGCGGCACCGAGCAGATCTATGTCGTACCGCCCGTACACCCGGACGTGACGATCATTCACGCCCAGCGCGCCGACCGCCGGGGCAACACCCAGATCTGGGGGCTGACCGGGGTCCAGGCCGAGGCGGTGTACGCGGCGGAGAAGGCGGTCGTGGTGGTGGAGGAACTGGTGGCGGACGAGGTGATCCGCGCGGACCCGAACCGCACCCTCGTCCCCGCCCACGCGGTCGACGCGGTGGTCCTCTGCCCGCGCGGGGCGCACCCGTCGTTCGCGCAGGGCTACTACGACCGGGACAACGCCTTCTACCGGGCCTGGTCCGCGATCAGCAAGGATCCGGAGCGGCTGCGGGGCTGGCTGGCGGAGTGGGTGTACGGGACCGCCGACCACGCGGCGTACGTGGCGAAGCTGGGCGAGGAGTTCTGGGCCGGCCTCGCGGTCGGCGAGGCGCTGAGCGAGCCGGTGGACTACGGGAGGCGGCTGTGAGCGAGCGGCATGCGCGGGACGCCAGGGCGTGTCCGGCGGATCAGGGCCGGACAGGCCACGGCGTCTGGTGCGGTGCATCGCCAGGCGCTGGAACGTCCTCATCGCGGAGCGATTCGGGCGTTTCGGCAACGCCGCGAGGGATGGAGCCTCCCCTGCACGAGCGAAGCCGAGAGCCTGGGGAAGTGCCAGGCGTCGCGGACCCGGCCCTGATTGGCCGGACACGCCCTGGGCCCGTCACCGCGTCCGAGCTGCTCTCCGTCGTCGCCGCGCGCGAACTGACGGGCCGGCGGACCGTGTTCGCGGGGATCGGGCTGCCGACGCTCGCCGCCGAACTGGCGCGGCTGACCGTCGCGCCGGGCATCGAGGTGGTGTACGAGTCCGGGGTCTGCGGGGCGCACCCCTCCCATCTGCCGGAGACCATCGCGGACGCCGTCCTGATCACCGGGGCCGAGGCGGTGGTGTCCATGCCCACGCTGTTCGGCTCGGTGCTCCAGGGCGGGCACATCGACGTCGGCTTCCTGGGGGCCGCGCAGATCGACCGGTGGGGCAACCTCAACACCTCGGTGATCGGGGAGTGGGAGAGCCCGTCGGTGCGGCTGCCGGGCTCCGGGGGCGCGGTCGAGGTGATGGCGAACGCCCGGGAGGTCTTCGTCGTGATGCGCCGCCACACCCCGCGCTCCTTCGCCGACGTGCTCGACTTCTGTACGACGCCCGGTCCCGACCGGGCGCTCGCGGACGGCATCCGCCCGCTCGGCGTCGGCGTCACCCGGGTCATCACCGAGCTGGGCGTCCTCGCCCGGGCCGGGCTCGGGGACGAGTTGCGGCTGGTCGCCGTGCACCCCGGAGTCACCGTCGAGCAGGTGCGGGCGGCGACGGGCTGGGAGCTCAAGGCCGCCGGCCGGGTCGCGACGACGGACCCGCCCACCCCTGCGGAGCTGCGGCTCCTGCGCGACGACGTCGACCCGAACCGTGTCTACCTCCGCTGACCGCCCCATCCTCATCATGACCGCCTCCGCCGGAAGGGCCCCAACTGCCATGCGTATCAGGATCGTCGGAGCCGGGGCCATGGGCCGCGGCATCGCCCAGTGGGCGGCGAGCGCGGGACACACCGTGGAGCTGGGTGACGTACGGGCCGAGGCGGTGACGGAGGCCCTGGAATTCGTCACGTCGATGCTGGACCGGGCCGTCGCCAAGGGCCGGATGTCCCCCGCCGACCGGGACGGGGCCGTGACGCGGCTGGTGCCGCTCGACGACCCGTGGGCGGCCGGACCGGACGTGGAGCTGGTCGTCGAGGCCGTACGGGAGGACCTGGAGACCAAGGCCGAGGTGTTCGGGAAGCTGGAGCGGGCGCTGCCCTCATCCGCCGTCTTCGCGACCAACACCTCCTCCCTGTCGGTGACCCGGATCGCCGCGACCCTCCAGGACCCCTCGCGCCTGGCCGGGCTGCACTTCTTCAACCCGGTGCCGCTGATGCGGATCGTGGAGGTGGTGCCGGGCGCGGCGACCCGCCCGGAGATCCGGGCCCTGCTCACCGGGCTGGTGGAGGGGTGCGGGCACCGGGCGGTGACCGTGGCCGACACGCCGGGGTTCCTGGTCAACCACGCCGGGCGGGGGCTGGTGACCGAGGCGCTCGCGCTGCTGGAGGAGTCGGTGGCGGACCCGGCGGAGATCGACCGGATCGCCCGGGACGTGCTGGGGCTGCGGATGGGGCCCTTCGAGCTGATGGACCTGACGGGTCTCGACGTGACGGCCGCGGTGATCGACTCGATCTGGCAGGGCTTCCGCTACGAGGACCGGCTGCGCCCGTCCTTCCTGACCCCGAACCGGGTGGCGGCGGGGCTGCACGGCCGCAAGACGGGCCGGGGCTGGTACGCGTACGGCGACGGGGCGTCCGGCCCCGCTCCGGAGAGCCCGGTCGGCGGGGACGGGGAGCGCCCGGTGTTCCTGGCGTCGGCCGGGCTGCGGGAGACCGTCGCGTACGAGGAGGCGCTGACGGGTGCGCTGGAGGCGGCGGGGGTCCGCGTGGAGCGCGGCGAGGGGCCGTCGGACGGGGCCGTGGTGCTGGTGCCGGTGTGGGGGACGTCGGTGGCGGCGGCGGTCGCGGCGGGCGGGCTGCCCCGGGAGCGTGCGTTCGGGGTCGAGGTGCTGCCCGCGGCCGGGCGGCGGCGGGTCCTCGCGGTGACGGCCGCCTCCGATCCGGCGGCCGCCCGGGACGCGCGGGCCGTGCTGGCGCGGGCGGCCGGGGGCGGTGAGCCGTACGCGGTGTCGGTGGTGCGGGACACCGCGGGGTCGGTGGCACAGCGGCTGCTGTCGTCCGTCGTCGCGGTCGGCTGCTCGATCGCGGAGCGCTCGCTCGCCGCGCCCGCCGACATCGATCTGGCGGTGACGACCGGGCTCGGCTATCCGGCCGGGCCGCTGGCGTGGGGCGAGCGGATCGGGGCCGTACGGATGCTGGCGCTCCAGCGGGCGCTGCACGCGTCGACCGGCGATCCGCGGCACCGGCCGACGCGGTGGGTCACCGAGCGGGCGGCCCTGGGGCTGGCGCTGACCGATCCGGGGACCTCGCCCGCGGACTGCCTGGGGTGAGGGCCGCGCCGCCCGTTCCCGCGCGACCGATTCGTACAAGACGGCGGGAGCGCCTTGTGCCTACGGTCGGGGCATGACTCCACGACTCGACGCGATCAGCATCATCACGGCGGACCTGGCGGCCTCGCTCGCCTTCTACCGGCGGCTCGGCCTCGACATCCCCGACGGGGCTCAGTCCGCGCCCCATGTCGAAGTGACGCTCCCGGGCGGGCAGCGGCTGCTGTGGGACACCGAGGAGGTCATCGCCTCGTTCGACCCCGGCTGGGAGCGCCCGTCGGGCGGCGGTGAGCGGGTCGCCCTGGCCTTCGCCTGTGACAGCCCGCAGGAGGTGGACTCGTTGTACGCGGAGCTGGTCGACGCCGGTCACACCGGGCACCTGAAGCCGTGGGACGCGGTGTGGGGGCAGCGCTACGCGGTCGTCCTGGACCCCGACGGCTGCGGCGTTTCGCTGTTCGCCGCCTCGCCCGCCGCGAAGTAGGCCCCGAGGGTCGTGCCGGCCAGATCGCGCATCTCCCGTGCCAGGTGCGCCTGGTCGGTGCAGCCCGCCCGGTACGCGGCCTCGGCGTACGGGACGCCGGTGCGGACGAGGTCCAGGGCGCGTTGGAGGCGGAGGATCCGGGCCAGCGTTTTCGGGCCGTAGCCGAAGGCGGCCAGGGAGCGGCGGTGCAGCTGGCGGGCCCCGAGGCCGACCTCGGCGGCCGTCGACGCGACGGACCTGCCGCGCCGCAGTCCCTCCGCGACGGCCGCCGTGAGCGGGTCCGGCGGTCCGGTGTCGGCTGCGCGGCCCAGGGCGAAGTCCTCCAGGGCGGCGGCGGGGTCCGGGGCCCGGTCGATCCGTTCGGTGAGCGCCGCGACCGCGGTACGGGACCAGAGCGCGGCCAGGTCGACCCGGTGGTCGCGCAGCTCGTGCGCCGGTAGGCCGAGGAGCACGGGGGCGGTGCCGGGCGCGAAGCGGATCGCCGCGCAGGAACCCCGGTTGCGCGGGTCGACCTCGAAGGCGTGGGTGTCGGGCCCAGCGACGACCAGGCGGCCGGCGGTCCAGATCAGGTCCATGCAGCCGTCCGGCAGGACGGACCGGGCGGGCGGCCGGGGGCCGGGCGGAACGTCCAGGGTCCAGACGACGGCCCCGTCCAGCCGGGACGGACGTTCCTGGTACCGCTGGCGTTCGCGGGGCATCCTTCCACGCTAGCGCGGTCGGCGGTCAGCCGAAGGGGGGTTCCTTCGGCGGCGTGGAGCCCTTCGGCTCCTTCACGCCCGGGGACTCCTTGGGCTCCCTGGACTCCTTGGGCTCTTTGGACTCCTTCGCGTCCCTGGGCTCCTTCTCCCAGGTCGCGTGCAGCCGGGACTTCACATCGTCGGGCGGCAGGAAGCGGGACCAGCGCTCGGGGAACTCGGACGGCATGTACGCGGGGCCGTCGTCCTCGTCATCGTCGTCGTCCGTGGCGTCGTAGGCGGCCGCTCGGGCCCGGGCGACGAACTCGGCGGCCTGCGCGGCCCGGACACGTTCGGTGGCCTCGCGGGCGGCGGCGGTGGCGAGCGAGGGCCACACCCGGTCGATGGCCGCGTTGACGGCGGCGCCGACCAGGACCGCGAAGGCGGAGATGCCGATCCACAGCAGCACGGCGATGGGCGCCGCCAAGGAGCCGTAGATGGTCGGGCCCTCGACCGTGTTGGTCAGATAGATGCGCAGCAGGAAGCTGCCGAGGACCCACATGCCGAGCGCCACCAGCGCCCCGGGTACGTCCTCGATCCAGGGCGAACGCACCGGCACGGACACGTGGTAGAGCGTCGTGAGGAACGCGATGCTCAGCAGCATAACCAGCGGCCAGTACAGGACGGCTATGACCTCGGTGCCCCAGGGGACGAACTCGACCACCCGGTCCGGGCCGACGACCAGCAGCGGCAGCACGACCGCGCCGAGCAGCAGGGCGACGACGTACAGCAGGAAGGCGAGCAGGCGGGTCTTGACGATGCCGCGGTGGCCGTCGAGTCCGTACATGACGGTGATGGTGTCGATGAAGACGTTCACCGCGCGGGAGCCGGACCACAGGGCGATGGCGAAGCCGATGGAGATGACGTCGGGGCGGGCCCCGGTCGTGACGTCGGCGAGCAGCGGTTTGGCGAAGTCGTTGACCCCGCGCTCGGAGAGCACCGTCTGGGCGGCGGAGAGGATGTTGCGCTCGATGGAGGCGACCGTGGTGGTGGTCGTCCACTCGTCGACGTAACCGAGCAGTCCGATCATGCCGAGCAGCAGCGGGGGGAGCGAGAGCAGGGTGAAGAACGCCGCCTCGGCCGCGAGGCCCAGAATGCGGTACTCGATGCACGAGTTGACGGTGTCCTTGAGCAAGTGCCACGCCATGCGCCGTTTGGAGACGTTGCGGTAGAGCACTCGCGCCCGGTGGAGCCGGCCCGGTGGCCGCTCGGGTGTTTCATTTGCTGCCTGCACCTCCTTACCGTATCGGCATGGCAGCCACCACCCACACAGTGACCAATCAGGTTCCGCCGCTGGTCGGCTATGACGTCTTCGCCGCCGACCGGGTCCTTTCCGAGGCCGTCGAGCGGCACATCGATCCCGGGGTCCGGCCCGTGGCGCTGGTGGAGCTCGGGGAGCTCGGCCGGGCCGCGGGCTCGGCCCAGGCCCAGGAGTGGGGTGCGCAGGCGAACGCCCATCCGCCCGTCCTGCGCACCCACGACCGGTATGGGCATCGCGTCGACGAAGTGGAGTTCCATCCGTCCTGGCACCGGCTGCTGAGCCATGCCGTGTCGGCGGGGCTGACGGACGCCTGGGGCCGTCCGGCCGGTCATGTCCGGCGTGCGGCGGGGTTCCTGGTCTGGTCGCAGGCCGAGGCGGGGCACGGCTGCCCGCTGTCGATGACGCATGCCGCGGTGCCCGCCCTGCGCACCGATCCGGCGCTGGCCGCCGCGTGGGAGCCGCTGCTGACCTCGCACACGTACGTCGAGGGGCTGCGGCCCCCGCGCGAGAAGGCCGGGGTGCTCTTCGGGATGGGCATGACCGAGAAGCAGGGCGGCACGGACGTGCGGTCCAACACGACGCGGGCGGAGCCGCTGTCGGGCGAGGGGGAGTATCTGCTCACCGGGCACAAGTGGTTCTGTTCGGCGCCGATGTCGGACGGCTTCCTGGTGCTGGCGCAGGCGCCGGGCGGCCTGAGCTGCTTCCTGGTGCCGCGTGTGCTCCCGGACGGCACGCGCAACGTGTTCGCGATCCAGCGGCTCAAGGACAAGCTGGGCAACCGGTCCAACGCGTCCGGCGAGGTCGAGTTCGACGGGACCTGGGCCCGCCGGGTCGGCGAGGAGGGGCGCGGGGTGCGCACCATCATCGAGATGGTGGCGGCCACCCGTCTTGACTGCGTGGTCGGTTCGGCGGCGCTGATGCGGCAGGCGGTGGCGCAGGCGATCCACCACAGCGCGTATCGCAGCGCGTTCGGCGGGCCGCTGATCGACAAGCCGCTGATGCGCAACGTCCTGGCCGACCTGGCGCTGGAGTCGGAGGCGGCGACGGTGCTGGCGATGCGGCTGGCCGCCGCGTACGACGCGGACACCGAGGAGGAGCGGGCCTTCCTGCGGCTCGCGCTGCCCGCCGCGAAGTTCTGGGTCACCAAGCGCTGCACCGCCGTGGTGGGCGAGGCGCTGGAGTGCCTGGGCGGCAACGGTTACGTCGAGGAGTCGGGGATGCCGCGGCTGCTGCGCGAGGCGCCGCTGAACTCGATCTGGGAGGGCGCGGGCAATGTGCAGGCCCTGGACGTGCTGCGGGCGCTGCAACGGGAGCCGCAGGCCCTGGACGCGTTCCTGCGGGAGGTCGGCAGGGCGCGGGGGGCGGATCACCGGCTGGACGCGGCGATCAAGGATCTGCTGACGGAGCTGGCCGATCTGGAGGGCGTCGAGGCACGGGCGCGGCGGCTGGTGGAGCGGTTCGCGCTGGTGCTCCAGGGTTCGCTGCTGGTGCGCTTCGCTCCGCCGGAGGTGGCCGACGCGTTCTGCGCCTCGCGTCTGGGCGGGGACTGGGGCTCGTCGTTCGGGACGCTGCCGCACAGTCTGGATCTGGCCTCGGTGGTGGCACGGGCCCGGCCGGCGGTCGCGTAGGGCCTGGTGCGACGCCGGGCCCCGAAGGTGACTTCTTCGGGGCCCGGCGTCGACGGTTGGGGACCGCGCGCTCGCGCCGCGCTCAGGAGAGGCGCTTGCGGGCGGCCTCGACGGAGTGCGTGACGGTGTCCACGGTCGCGCCCGCCGCGTTCCCCACCTGGTGGGAGACGGCGTGGGCGTGGTGGCTGAGCGCGTCGGACGCGTGGCCCGCCGTCCGGCGGGTCCGGTACGCGAGCGAAGGCTTGCCGTGGGTGTCGGCCGCGGCGATCAGCAGCCCGCCGAACAGGGAGATATCGGTGAGGAGATCCGCACGTCGCGCCTCGGGGTCGTCGCTCGCCCGGCGGCCGCAGGCCCCCAGGGCGGAGGACACCAGGGTCACCGCGAGGGCCGCGGACGCCAGCCGGGGCGCGCGTCCCACGGCGAGCAGGACTCCGGCGCCGAGCTGCACCGCGCCCTGGAGGCGTACGAGTTGCTCGGGGTCCTCGGGCAGAAACGGGAGCCGCGAGGCGAGTGCGGGAGTCTCCCGCTCGCCCCGGGAGTCCTCCGGAGGGTCGGGGAGGGCGGGATCGCGGACCGTCGCGATCCCGTCACGGATGAATTTCGCGGCCAGCAGGGGCCGGGCGACTCTGCGCAGAACAGCCATGTCCGACCGGTGCCCCGTCCGGCGCGGACCACACTCATTTCGGAAACCGGCACGCTCCAGGGCGGCGGCTGATCGGCGGTACGCGAGGGGTCGGACCGCAAAGGCGCGGGAAACCCGGGCGTACGGCGGCGCGACGCGGGCGGCCGGACCGAGCAGCCACCGCAAGCGAAGGAGGGTGGTGCTGCGCCGACACGGCACCACCCTCCATGCTTGTGCGACACCGGGCGGCCGGGACAGGCCCGGCGCACAGTGTTCTCCCACTCTCGTACGGACCCAGGGGACTTCGCCAGAGTTGCAAAGGGTTGCAACCATTGTGTGGACTGCTCGGCGGCCGGGCCGGGTGACCGGCAGGATGGACCGGGCGGGGTCGGGAAGCGTTCGGGGGGAACGGGGACCATGACGGACACAGGTTCGGCGGGGGTGGTGCGGGTGACGGGTCAGGGGGCGGACCGCCGGGCGACCCGGTTGCTCCACGGCGCGCGGGAGGCACGGCTGACGGGGGCACGGTCCGGTGTCGCGCCCCGGGCGGAGATCGACGCCTCCTGGGACCGCGTGGTGCGCAGCGGTATCAATCCCGACCAGTCGCCGGAGAGCGAGCTGCTGGAGGCGGACGAGATCGAGCACCGGCGCCACAGCACGGCGCTCGGCGAACTGATGCCGTTGCTGCGGGCGGGCCTGGCCTCGATCGCGGATGCCGCGCAGCAGATCATGGTGGTGACCGACCCCGAGGGCCGGGTGCTGTGGCGGCAGGGCAACACGGGGGTGCTGCGCCGGGCCCACGACATCTGCCTGGAGGAAGGGGCCGCCTGGGCCGAGGCGGCGACCGGCACGAACGCGATCGGGACGGCGCTCGCCGCCCGGGTCCCCATCCAGGTCCACTCGGCCGAGCACTTCATCCGGGCGCTGCACGGCTGGACCTGTGCGGCGGCCCCGGTCCGGGACCCGCGCGACGGACGGCTGATCGGGATCGTGGACATCAGCGGGCCGGCGTCCACCTTCCACCCGGCGACGCTGGCCCTGGTCGACTCGGTGGCCCGGCTCGCCGAGGGCGAGATCCGCACCCGCCACCTGGCGGAGATCGAGCGGCTGCGCGCGGTGGCAGCGCCGATCCTGTGCCGGATCGGCGGACGGGCACTGGCGGTGGACGTGCACGGGCGGCTGGCGGCGGTGACCGGGATGGCTCCGGTGGACCGGCTGCCGCTGCCGAAGTCGCTGCGGCCGGGGCCGGTGTGGCTGTCCTCGCTCGGCATGTGCCGGGTCGAGCCGCTGCCGGGCGGCTGGCTGGTGCAGGTGGACGACGGCGGGACGCAGGGGGCGCCGCGCCGGGTGGTGGTGGACCTGAGCCGGCCCCGGGCGCTCGCCGTGCATCTGACGGGACCGCTCGGCAGCCGTACGCAGCGGCTCTCGCCGCGCCACGCGGAGCTGCTGTACGCACTGGCGGTGCACCGCCAGGGGCGGACGGCATCGGAGCTGGCGCGGGACATCTTCGGGGACGCGACCCGGACGGTGACGGTCCGGGCCGAGATCTCCCGGCTGCGACGTCATCTGGCGGAGGTCCTGGCCCACCGCCCGTACCGCTTCGGGGACGGGGTGGAGGTGGAGGTGATCCATCCGGAGCACGGCGCGGATCTGCTGCCGCACTCCCTGGCGCCGGTGGTGGCGGAGGCCCGCAGGGCGGCACGGGCCACCTGAGCGGGGCCGCCGCGCGCGGGCGGGCGGTCCGAAGGAGCGGGCAGCCCCCGGGCGGGGCGGTCCGCGGCGGGGCCGCTGTGCGCGGGCGGGCGGCTCCATGGTTTTCTGGCCGTCATGAGCGACATCCCGCAGCCCGCAGCGCCGACCATCGAGGTGACCGTCTGGTCCCTGGAGCAGACCTCGCCCGCCGATCTCCGCCCGGCGCGCGCGCCGGAGGGCGATGTGCGCATCGTCCGGTCCGAGGTTCCGCTGCCGGAGTTCAGCCGCTTCCTGTACTCCGCCGTGGGCGGGGACATCCGGTGGACCGACCGGCTGGGCCTGACGTACGCCCAGTGGCAGGAGGCCCTGGAGCGGCCCGGGGCGGAGACCTGGGTGGCGTACGAGAACGGGACGCCGGCCGGGTACGTCGAGCTGGACGCCCAGGACGACGGCGTGGTCGAGATCATGTACTTCGGGCTGATCCCCGCGTTCCGGGGGCGGCGGATCGGCGGTCACCTCCTGTCGTACGGGGTGGCGCGCGCCTGGGACCTGGCGGAGCGCTGGCCGGAGCGGCCGGAGACCAAGCGGGTGTGGCTGCACACCTGCTCGAAGGACGGCCCGCACGCGATGGACAACTACCTGCGGCGCGGCTTCCGGCTCTTCGACACGAAGACCGAGGTGGAGGCGGAGGTGGCGACGCCGGGTCCCTGGCCCGGGGCGCACGCCTCCTGACCGTCCGCGTTCCCCGGGGGCGGTGCGGTGACCGTCCCCCTTCCGGTGAACCGCTCGCGGGCGTTTTGTCGCCAATGCCGGTGCCGTATCCCGTGACGGGCGCCACATCGTCCCATGTTTCGAGACCCAGCCGTCCACATAGCGGATAGTGGTGGACTGTCCCGAGATGCGCGTGACACGCTTCCGTCATGTCTGGAACTGGAATTGCCTTGGTGAGTCGACGCCACGTCGACCTCGGCCGCATGTCCAGCGCCATCTGTCCGGCGAGCTGACAGCCCCGGCAACGCCGCACTTCTCTTCCCTCTGATCCCGCCCGCGCACCGCCGCGCCTCCGCGCGAGTGTGCCGCTCAGAGCCGCCCTCCCGCAGTCCCGAAGGACGTATTGCCATGGCCGCTACCCCGGAACAGCCTGCGACCGCCACGCCCCGCCGCAAGGCCGGACGCCACCGTGGTGAAGGTCAGTGGGCCGTGGGCCACCACACGCCCCTCAACGGGAACGAGCAGTTCAAGAAGGACGACGACGGTCTCAACGTACGGACACGTATTGAGACGATCTACTCCAAGCGCGGCTTCGACTCGATCGACCCGAACGACCTGCGCGGTCGCATGCGCTGGTGGGGGCTGTACACCCAGCGCAAGCCCGGCATCGACGGCGGCAAGACGGCCGTGCTGGAGCCGGAGGAGCTGGACGACAAGTACTTCATGCTGCGCGTCCGCATCGACGGCGGCCGGCTGACCACGCAGCAGCTGCGGGTGATCGGCGAGATCTCGCAGGAGTTCGCGCGCGGCACCGCCGACCTCACCGACCGGCAGAACGTGCAGTACCACTGGATCCGTATCGAGGACGTGCCCGAGATCTGGCGGCGGCTCGAAGAGGTGGGCCTGTCCACCACCGAGGCGTGCGGTGACACACCCCGCGTGATCCTCGGCTCCCCCGTCGCCGGCATCGCCGAGAACGAGATCATCGACGGCACGCCCGCGATCGACGAGATCCAGCGCCGGTTCATCGGCAACCCCGACTTCTCCAACCTGCCCCGCAAGTTCAAGTCCGCCGTCTCCGGCTCCCCGCAGCTGGACGTGGCGCACGAGATCAACGACATCGCGTTCGTCGGCGTGAACCACCCGGAGCACGGCCCCGGCTTCGACCTCTGGGTCGGCGGCGGCCTCTCCACCAACCCCAAGCTCGGGGTCCGGCTCGGCGCCTGGGTACCGCTGGACGAGGTGGCCGACGTGTACGGCGGGGTCATCGGGATCTTCCGTGACTACGGCTACCGGCGGCTGCGCACCCGTGCCCGGCTGAAGTTCCTGGTCGCGGACTGGGGCGCGGAGAAGTTCCGCCAGGTCCTGGAGGACGACTACCTCCAGCGCAAGCTGGTCGACGGGCCCGCGCCCGAGCAGCCCGCGCAGACCTGGCGCGACCACCTCGGGGTGCACCGGCAGAAGGACGGCCGCTTCTACGTCGGCTTCGCCGCGCGGGTGGGCCGGGTCGACGGCACCACGCTCACCAAGATCGCGGAGGTGGCCGAGGCGCACGGCTCCGGCCGGGTACGGACCACCGCCGAGCAGAAGATGATCGTGCTGGACGTGGCCGAGGAGCAGGTGGAGTCCCTGGTCGCCGGTCTGGAGGCGCTCGACCTGCGGGTCACGCCCTCCCCGTTCCGGCGCGGCACGATGGCCTGCACCGGCATCGAGTTCTGCAAGCTGGCCATCGTCGAGACGAAGGCGCGCGGCGCCTCCCTCATCGACGAACTGGAGCGCCGCATCCCGGAGTTCGACCACCCGATCACCATCAACATCAACGGCTGCCCGAACGCCTGCGCCCGTATCCAGGTCGCGGACATCGGTCTCAAGGGCCAGTTGATGCTGGACGAGAACGGCGACCAGGTCGAGGGCTACCAGGTGCACCTCGGCGGGGCGCTCGGCCTGGAGGCCGGGTTCGGCCGCAAGGTCCGTGGCCTGAAGGTCACCTCGGCCGAACTGCCGGACTACGTCGAGCGGGTGCTCGGCCGGTTCCAGGAGGAGCGCGAGGACGGCGAGCGCTTCGCGACCTGGGCGGCGCGCGCCAGTGCGGAGTCGCTGTCATGAGCGAGCGAGCCGCCCCGTTCTACTGCCCGTACTGCGGCGACGAGGACCTGCGTCCCAACGAGACGGGTCACGGCGCCTGGGAATGTGCCGCCTGCAACCGTGCGTTCCAGCTGAAGTTCCTGGGTCTGCTGACCCGGGGCGTTCAGCGCAACGACGGTGAAGGGGACCGGATATGACGGACACTCTGCTGAGTGACGAGCTGACCGACCGCGAGCTCCAGGAGCTGGCCGAGCAGGCCGGACGAGAGCTGGAGGACGCCTCCGCCACCGAGATCCTGACGTGGGCGACCGGCGCCTTCGGGCCGCGCTTCTGCGTCACCTCCTCGATGGAGGACGCCGTGGTCGCGCACCTGGCCTCCCGGGTACTGCCGGGCGTGGACGTGGTCTTCCTGGACACCGGCTACCACTTCCCGGAGACCATCGGGACCCGGGACGCGGTGGACGCGGTGATGGACGTCAACGTCATCACGATCACCCCCCGGCAGACGGTCGCCGAGCAGGACGCGGAGCACGGCGAGAAGCTGCACGACCGGAACCCCGACCTGTGCTGCGCGCTGCGCAAGGTGAAGCCGCTGGAGGACGGCCTGACCGCGTACGCCGCGTGGGCGACGGGGCTGCGCCGCGACGAGTCGCCGACCCGGGCGAACACCCCGGTCGTCGGCTGGGACGCCAAGCGCCGCAAGGTGAAGGTCTCCCCCATCGCCCGCTGGACCCAGGACGACGTGGACGCCTACGTCGCCGAGCACGGCGTGCTCACCAACCCGCTGCTGATGGACGGTTACGCCTCCGTCGGCTGCGCGCCCTGCACCCGCCGGGTGCTGGAGGGCGAGGACGCACGGGCCGGCCGGTGGGCCGGACGCGGCAAGACCGAATGCGGGCTGCACGGCTGATGACGACTGATCAGGAGACTTCGATGAGCGTGACGGAGACGGGGGCCACGATCTGGCTCACCGGTCTGCCGAGCGCGGGCAAGACCACCGTCGCGTACGAGCTGGCGGGCCGGCTGCGGACCGAGGGCCACAAGGTGGAGGTGCTCGACGGCGACGAGATCCGCGAGTTCCTCTCCGCGGGCCTCGGCTTCTCCCGCGAGGACCGGCACACCAACGTGGCCCGGATCGGCTTCGTCGCCGAACTGCTCGCGGCCAACGGCGTGAAGGTGCTGGTCCCCGTCATCGCCCCGTTCGCCGACAGCCGCGAGGCCGTCCGCAAGCGGCACGCCACCGAGTCGACCACCTACCTGGAGGTGCACGTCGCCACTCCCGTCGAGGTGTGCTCCGTACGCGATGTGAAGGGTCTTTACGCCCAGCAGGCGGCCGGCGAGATCAGCGGTCTCACCGGGGTCGACGACCCCTACGAGGCGCCCGAATCGCCCGACCTGCGGATCGAGTCGCACCAGCAGACCGTGCAGGAGTCAGCGGCGGCGCTCCACGCGCTGCTCACCGAGAGGGGCCTGGCGTGAGTGCCGTCACCACCACCGTGCCGGAAGGCACAGCGAACCCGTACGCGCTCAGCCACCTGGACTCCCTGGAGTCCGAGGCGGTCCACATCTTCCGCGAGGTGGCGGGCGAGTTCGAGCGGCCGGTGATCCTGTTCTCCGGCGGCAAGGACTCCATCGTGATGCTGCACCTGGCGCTGAAGGCGTTCGCGCCCGCGCCGGTGCCGTTCACGCTGCTGCACGTGGACACCGGGCACAACTTCCCCGAGGTCCTGGAGTACCGCGACCGTACGGTCAAGAAGCACGGGCTGCGGCTGCACGTCGCCTCCGTGCAGGAGTACATCGACGCCGGGAAGCTCCGCGAGCGCCCCGACGGCACCCGCAACCCGCTCCAGACCGTGCCGCTCACCGAGGCGATCCAGCAGCACCGCTTCGACGCGGTGTTCGGCGGCGGGCGGCGCGACGAGGAGAAGGCGCGCGCCAAGGAGCGGGTGTTCTCGCTGCGCGACGAGTTCTCGCAGTGGGACCCGCGCCGCCAGCGGCCCGAGCTGTGGCAGCTGTACAACGGCCGGCACGCCCCCGGCGAGCACGTCCGGGTCTTCCCGATCTCCAACTGGACCGAGCTGGACGTCTGGCAGTACATCGAGCGCGAGGGGATCGCGCTGCCGGAGATCTACTTCGCCCACGAGCGCGAGGTGTTCAACCGCAACGGCATGTGGCTGACCGCGGGCCACTGGGGCGGGCCGAAGGAGCACGAGGCCACCGAGACCCGTCTGGTGCGCTACCGCACGGTCGGCGACATGTCCTGCACCGGGGCCGTCGACTCCGACGCCACCACGCTGGACGCCGTGATCACCGAGATCGCCGCCTCCCGGCTCACCGAGCGGGGCGCGACCCGCGCCGACGACAAGATGTCCGAGGCCGCGATGGAAGACCGCAAGCGCGAGGGGTACTTCTAACCATGACCACCCAACTCCAGTCGGCCGAGCAGCTGTCGGCCACCACCCTGCTGCGCTTCGCCACCGCCGGGTCGGTCGACGACGGCAAGTCCACCCTCGTGGGACGTCTGCTGCACGACTCCAAGTCGGTCCTCACCGACCAGCTGGAGGCCGTCGAGCAGGTCTCGCGGGGCCGCGGCCAGGAGGCGCCGGACCTGGCGCTGCTCACCGACGGCCTGCGGGCCGAGCGTGAGCAGGGCATCACCATCGACGTCGCCTACCGCTACTTCGCCACCACCCGGCGGCGGTTCATCCTCGCCGACACCCCGGGCCATGTGCAGTACACGCGCAACATGGTGACCGGCGCCTCCACGGCGGAGCTGGCCGTGGTGCTGGTCGACGCCCGCAACGGGGTCGTCGAGCAGACCCGCCGGCACGCCGCCGTCGCCGCCCTGCTGCGGGTCCCGCACGTGGTGCTGGCGGTCAACAAGATGGACTTGGTCGACTACGCGGAGCCCGTGTTCGCCGCGATAGCCGAGGAGTTCACCGCGTACGCCGCGTCGCTCGGCGTCCCGGAGATCACCGCGATCCCGATCTCGGCGCTGGCCGGGGACAACGTGGTGGAGCCCTCCGCGCACATGGACTGGTACGGCGGGCCGACCGTCCTGGAGCACCTGGAGACGGTGCCGGTCAGCCACGACCTCACCGCCTGCCACGCCCGCTTCCCCGTGCAGTACGTGATCCGGCCGCAGAGCCCCGAGCACCCCGACTACCGGGGGTACGCCGGGCAGATCGCCGCCGGGGTGTTCCGGGTCGGCGAGCCCGTCTCCGTACTCCCCTCGGGGCGTACGACCACGATCACCGGCATCGACGCGCTCGGCGGGAGCGTCGACATCGCCTGGGCCCCGCAGTCGGTGACGCTGCGGCTGGCCGACGACATCGACATCTCGCGCGGCGACCTGATCGCCCCCGCCGACGACGCCCCGCCGGTCACCCAGGACGTGGAGGCGACCGTCTGCCACGTCGCCGACCAGCCGCTCTCGGTGGGCCAGCGGGTGCTGCTCAAGCACACCACCCGCACCGTCAAGGCGATCGTCAAGGACATCCCGTCGCGGCTCACGCTGGACGACCTCTCCCAGCACCCGGCCCCCGGGCAGCTGGTCGCCAACGACATCGGCCGGGTCGTCGTGCGCACCGCCGAGCCGCTCGCGCTCGACGCGTACGAGGACTCCCGGCGCACCGGCTCGTTCCTGCTGATCGACCCGGCCGACGGTACGACGCTGAGCGCCGGCATGGCGGGCGCCGCGTTCGCCGCGGTCGCCGAAGCCGTCGCGCAGGCCGCCGACGACGACGCCGAATGGGACTTCTGATGGCCACCGACTTCTTCTCCACCTTCGCGAAGGAGGGCGGCCGCGTGGGCAGCGGCGCCCTCGGCAGCGGTCAGGGAGGCGTGGGGCGATGTGCGTGATGACGTACGCGCACCGCTCGCGCGCCCTGAACCCCCCGCACCCGTACCGCCGAAGACCTGCCGACCTCCCGGCCGCGCCCCCCTGACCAGACAGCGGGACGCGAGTACCGGGCCAACGAGAGGAAAGCCTCCCGTGCCTGCCCACCGTTCCACCGTTCGCCGCGGCCTCGCCGCTGCCGCCGCCCTGCCGCTGCTCGCCCTGGCTGCCACCGCCTGCGGCTACGGCTCCGAGTCCAAGGACGACGACGCCAAGGCGAACGTCTCCGCCGGAGGGAAGAAGCTCTCCTCCGACACCGTGAAGATCGGGTACTTCCCGAACCTCACGCACGCCACCGCCCTGGTCGGTATCCAGGAAGGCACCATCCAGAAGGAACTGGGCGGCACCAAGGTCGAGTCCACGACCTTCAACGCGGGCCCGTCCGAGATCGAGGCGCTGAACGCCGGCTCCATCGACATCGGGTTCATCGGCCCCTCCCCCTCCATCAACGGGTACAGCAAGTCCCAGGGCAAGGGGCTGCGGATCATCTCCGGTTCGGCCTCCGGCGGGGTCAAGCTGGTCGTCAACCCGGACAAGATCAAGACCCTGGACGACCTCAAGGGCAAGAAGATCGCCACCCCGCAGCTCGGCAACACCCAGGACGTGGCCTTCCTCAACTGGATCTCCGAGAAGGGCTGGAAGGTCGACGCCCAGAGCGGCAAGGGCGACGTCTCCGTGGTCCGCTCGGACAACAAGGTGACCCCGGACGCCTACAAGTCCGGTGACCTGGACGGCGCGTGGGTGCCCGAGCCGACGGCCTCCAAGCTGGTCTCCGAGGGGGCGAAGGTGCTCCTCGACGAGAAGGACCTGTGGCCGGACAAGAAGTTCGTGATCACGAACATCATCGTGTCGCAGAAGTTCCTGGACGAGCACCCGGACGTGGTCGAGGCGGTGCTGAAGGGTTCGGTGTCCACCAACAAGTGGATCAACGCCAACCCGGAGGAGGCCAAGGCGTCCGCCAACAAGGCGCTGGAGAAGCTGAGCGGCAAGCCGCTGCCGACGGAGATCCTCGACCCGGCGTGGGAGTCCATCGAGATCACCAACGACCCGCTGGCCGAGACGCTGAAGACGCAGGCCGGTTACTCGGTGAAGTCCGGTCTGCTAGAGGAGCCGAACCTCCAGGGCATCTACGACCTGGGCCCGCTGAACAAGATCCTCAAGGCCGAAGGGCAGCCCGAGATCGCCGACGCCGGTCTCGGCGTCAAGTAGCCCGCCCATCCGCAGCAGGACGTAAGGATTCCCAGGAGGTGACGACCATGGCGACCCCTACCCTCACCAAGGCCGAGGACCGTACGACGGTCGAGCACGCAGCCCGTCTCGCGCACGTCTCGAAGTCCTTCGCCGGACCCACGGGTCAGCAGCTCGTGCTGGACGACATCACCCTCGATGTCGCTCCGGGTGAGTTCGTCACCCTCCTGGGAGCTTCCGGGTGCGGCAAGTCGACGCTGCTCAATCTGGTGGCCGGACTCGACCGCCCGTCGAAGGGGTCCATCGAGACCCCCGGCGGGCGGCCGGCCCTGATGTTCCAGGAGCACGCCCTCTTCCCGTGGCTGACCGCGGGCAAGAACATCGAACTGGCCCTGCGGCTGCGCGGAGTGCCGAAGTCGGAGCGCCGCACCGAGGCGGAGCGGCTGCTCGAACTCGTCCGGCTAGGCGGGGCGTACGGCAAACGGGTGCACGAGCTGTCCGGCGGTATGCGCCAGCGTGTCGCGCTGGCCCGCGCGCTCGCGCAGGACAGCCAGCTGCTGCTGATGGACGAGCCGTTCGCGGCGCTCGACGCCATCACGCGCGATGTGCTGCACGACGAGCTGACCCGGATCTGGCGGGAGACGAACGCCTCGGTCCTCTTCGTCACACACAACGTGCGCGAGGCCGTACGGCTCGCGCAGCGCGTCGTGCTGCTGTCGTCCCGGCCCGGCCGGATCGCCCGGGAGTGGACGGTCGACATCGAGCAGCCGCGCCGCATCGAGGACACCGCCGTGGCGGAGCTGTCCGTCGAGATCACCGAAGAACTGCGTGGGGAGATCCGCCGACATGGCCAGCACTGACATCACGTCCGACCGGAAGCGGCCGGACGCGGCGGCCGGACCGGTCGACGCGAAGACCGACGATCTGGCGGGCCTGGAGGCCGGGCTCGACGCGCTCGACGCCGTTCAGATCCGCCGTACCCCGGTGCGCGAGGTCCTCCTGCAGAAGGTGCTGCCGCCGGTCGTGGCGGTGGCACTGGTCCTGGTGGTCTGGGAGCTGCTGGTCCGCGCCCAGGTCACCGAGGTGTACAAGCTGCCTCCGCCGTCCGCCGTATGGGACAGCGCCAAGGACATGTGGCTGGCGGGCACGCTGCTGGAGGTCGTCTGGACCAGCGTCTCGCGCGGCCTGTTCGGCTTCCTGCTCGCGGTCGCCATCGGTACGCCGCTGGGGCTGCTGGTCGCCCGGGTCAAGCTGGTCCGGGCCGCGATCGGCCCGATCCTGTCCGGGCTCCAGTCGCTGCCCTCGGTGGCGTGGGTGGCCCCGGCGGTGATCTGGCTCGGCCTGAACGACCAGATGATGTACGCGGTGATCCTGCTGGGCGCGGTGCCCTCGATCGCCAACGGGCTGGTCTCCGGCGTCGACCAGGTGCCGCCGCTGTTCCTCCGGGCGGGCCGCACGCTGGGCGCGACCGGGCTGCGCGGGACCTGGCACATCGTGCTCCCGGCGGCGCTGCCCGGCTATCTGGCGGGCCTCAAGCAGGGCTGGGCGTTCTCCTGGCGCTCGCTGATGGCCGCCGAGATCATCGCATCGTCTCCCGAACTGGGCCTGGGGCTCGGTCAGTTGCTGGAGAACGGCCGCAGCAACTTCGACATGCCCGGGATCTTCCTCTCGATCCTGCTCATCCTGTTCGTCGGCATCGCGATCGACCTGCTGATCTTCAGTCCGCTGGAGCGGCGGGTGCTGCGCAGCCGCGGTCTCCTCGTCAAGAACTGAGTCACGCCATGTCCCGTCCCACTCTCCTCGTCATCGCCCACGGCAGCCGCGACCCGCGGCACGCCGCGACCGTGCACGCGCTCACCGAGCGGGTCCGCGCCGAGCGGCCGGGGCTGCGGGTGGAGACCGCGTTCCTGGAGTTCAACGCCCCGTCCGTGCCCCGGGTGCTGGAGCGCCTGGCCGCGCAGGGGGCCGACGAGGTCGTCGCCCTGCCCCTCCTGCTGACCCGGGCGTTCCACGCCAAGACCGACATCCCCTCGGTCCTGCGCGAGGCCCGCGCCCGGCTGCCGATGCTGCGCATCCGGCAGGCCGACGTCCTCGGCCCGTCGCCGCTGCTGAACGCCACCCTGGGGCGGCGGCTGCGGGAGGCCGGGGTCCGTCCCGGCGACCTCCCCCGGACCGGGCTCGTCCTGGCCTCGGCGGGATCCTCAGACCCGGAGGCGATCGCAGTGATCGCTGAAATCGCGCGGGAGCTGCGGCACACCGGTTGGTGCGCCGTGCGGCCTGCGTTCGCCTCCGCACTCCTCCCCCGCACCGAGGACGCGGTCCGGGCCCTGCGCGCCGAGGGCGTGGACCGGGTGGCGGTGGCCCCGTACGTCATCGCGCCCGGCCGGCTCCCCGACCGCATCGCGGCGGGCGCCGAGGCGGCCGGGGCGGATGTCCTGGCCGATGTCCTGGGCCCCGCACCGGAGTTGGCGCGGCTGCTGCTCACCCGGTTCGACGAGGCGCGGGTGACGGTGCGGGCGTCGCTGTCGGCGTGAGGCCCCGGCCGGTCAGTCGTAGGACAGCCCGCCGGACCGGGCGCGCTTGAGTTCGAAGAAGCCCGGGTGGTTCGCGAGGACCCTGAAGCTGTCGAAGAGTTCGGCCGCCTCCGCGCCGCGCGGGATCGCGTTCAGGACCGGGCCGAACCACACCGTGCCGTCGACGTGGATCGTCGGCGTGCCCACGTACGCGTCCTGCTCCGGGTCCTTGCCCGCGTCGTGGCCGCGGGCGACCCCGTCGTCGTACGCCGTCGAGTGCGCGGCTTCCGCCAGCTCGGGCGGCAGGCCCAGTTCCGCGAGGGACGCGGCGACGACCGTGTCGAAGTCCTTTTCCTTGTGCTGATGGATGCGGGTGCCGAGCGCGGTGTAGAGGTCCCGCAGGACGGCGTCGCCGTGGGCGGCCGCCGCGGCGACGGCCACGCGGACGGGGCCGATCGACTTGTCGACGAGCTCGCGGTACCAGTCGGGCAGGTCGTTGCCCTCGTTGTGCAGGTAGAGGCTCATGGGGCGGAAGCGCAGGTCGATGTCCCGGTGCCGCTCCACCTCCAGCATCCAGCGGGAGGTGATCCAGGCGAACGGGCAGGCGGGGTCGAAGAAGAAGTCGACGGAGGTGCGGTGTCCGGTGCTCATGGGCCCAGCCTAGGAAGCGATGGGCGGGAGCTCCCGGGCCAATCGCCCACCGATCCGGTGGGCCATTCGGGGCGCCCGCCGCGCGCTCCGCCCCTCAGGCGAGGTTCTGGCCCGGCTCCTCCGGCTCCGGGGTGTGGTGGCGGCCGACCGGGATCACCAGCGGGGTCCGGCTGACCGGGTCCGTCGTCGCCTGTCAACGCGGGGCCGAAGACGTCCTGGGGTGGGGTCAGCGGTGCGGTGCGGCGGCCCGGCTGCCGGACCAGGCGCGCCACAGGGCGGCGTACGGCCCGTCCGCGTCGCGCAGTTCCTCGTGCGGGCCGCTCTCGACGACGCGGCCGGCCTCCAGCACGACGACCCGGTCGGCGGCGACGGCCTGGGTGAGGCGGTGGGCGACGACCAGGGCGGTGCGGCCGGCGAGGGCGGCCTCGGCGGAGCGTTCCAGGACCCGGGCGCCCGCGCTGCCCGCCTCGGCGGTGGCCTCGTCGAGGACGGCGAGGGCGGGGTCGGCCAGGACGAGCCGGGCGAGGGCCAGTTGCTGGGCGCGCGCGGGGTCGAGGCGGTGGCCGCCCTCGCCGACGACGGTGCCGAGCCCGTCGGGGAGCGCTTCGGCCCAGTCCAGGGCGTGCACGGCGGACAGGGCGGCGCGCAGGTCGGCGTCGGTGGCGTCGGGGCGGGCGAGCCGGAGGTCCTCGGCGAGGGTGCCGGTGAAGACGTGGACCTCCTGGGTGACCAGGACGACGGACGGTTCCCCCGCGCCCGCCGGTGCGGTGACCGTGCCCGCGGTGGGCTGCTGGACGCCCGCGACGATCCGGGCGAGGGTGGACTTCCCGGCGCCGCTGGTCCCGACGAGCGCGACGTGTTCGCCGGGCTCCAGGGTGAGGGAGACCTCGTGCAGCACGGGGCGGCCGGGCCCGTAGGCGTGGCTGACGGCGTGCACGGCGACGGCGACGGCCTCTTCGGGGGCGGTGCGCTGCTGCGGTACGGAGGCGGGCGCCGCCTTCCCCGCCGCCGGCTCCGGCTGCTCGGCGAGGTCGGTCACCCCGACGAGGCGGGCGAGTCCGGCCGCCGCCGACTGGGCGTCGTCGAGCAGGACCAGGGCGGCGTTGACGGGTCCGAAGAGGCTGTGGAAGTAGAGGGCGGCGGCCGTCGCCGTGCCGATCGACACCGCGCCGTCGCGGACCAGCCAGAAGCCGGCGATCAACACGGCGGCCAGGCCGATGTACTCGGCGATGTGCAGGCGTCCGTAGAAGCCGAGCACCAGGTTGACGCTGCGCATGGTCAGGTCGACGGCCTTGCGCGAGCGTCCGGCGGCGCGCTCGGTGTGCTGCTCCTCCAGCCGGTGACCGCGCACGGTCGCGGCTCCGCCGATGGTCTCCAGAAGCTGTTGCTGCTGGGCTCCGTTGGCGACCCGCTGATCGGCGTAGAGGGTGAGGGCCCGGCCTACGTACCAGCGGGCGGTGAGCAGTTGGACGGGGACGGCGAGGAGCGCGGCGAGCAGGAACCGTACGTCGAGCAGGGCCAGCGCGCCGAGGGTGAGGAGGATCGCGAGGACGGAGCGGGCCATCTCGGGCAGCGCGGAGCGGACCGCCTCGGCGACCCGGGCGACGTCGCCGGTGACGCGGGCGGTGAGGTCGCCGGACCCGGCGCGCTCCAGGCGGTCGGCGGGAAGGTTCAGGGCGCGTTCGACGAACCGCTCGCGCAGCCGGGCCAGTACGGTCTCGCCGAGCCGGGCGATCCGGGTGAGCCCGAGCGTGGTGGTGAGGCCCTGGACGACGGCGACCGCGACGAGGAGGACGACCGGGAGGGTCAGGTCCCCGGCGGGGCGGCCGTCGGCGACGATGTCGACGATCCGGCCCAGCAGCGGCTGGACGAGGAGGCCGACGGCGGTGGCCGCGACCAGGATGCCCATGCCGGCCAGGGCGAGGCCCCGGTCCGGGCGGATGAGCGCGCGCAGGGCGGCCCGGGTGCGGGCCGGGGTGGCGATGGGGAGCAGCTCGGCGCTGTCGTCGGCCGGTTGCGGAGGCGTGGTCATGTGAGCACCGCCGTGCGGTAGACGGGATGGTCGCGTACGAGGTCCTCGTGCGGGGCCTCGGCGGTGATCGTGCCGCCGTCGACGAGGACGACGCGGTCGGTCGCGGCCAGCAGGGCGGGGCTGCTGGTGACCAGGACGGTGGTACGGCCGGCCCGGGCGCGCCGGATGCCGGCGGCGATCCGGGCCTCGGTGGCGGCGTCGACCGCGGTGGTCGGGTCGTGGACGACGAGGACGCCGCGGTCGGCGGCGAGTGCGCGGGCCAGGGCGACGCGCTGGCGCTGGCCGCCGGAGAGCGAGCTGCCGCGCTCGCCGATCAGGCCGCCCGTGCCGCCGGACAGGGCGGAGGCCACCTCGTCGACGGCGGCGGCGTCCATCGCCGCGTGCGGGTCGGCCCCGGCGGGGGCGGCGGCGGTGACGTTCTCCAGGAGGGTGCCGTCGAAGAGCTGGGCGTCGTGCTCGGCGACGAGCAGCGCGGAGCGCAGGGCGGCCGGGGCCAGTTCGGTGAGCGGTACGCCGTCGAGTTCGACGCTCCCCCGCTCCGGGTCGCGGCGGCGGGCCAGGCAGTGCAGCAGGGCCTGGGCGTGGGTCGGGTCGGTGACGACGATGCCGAGGTGTTCGCCGGGGCGGACGGTCAGGTCGAGGGCGTCCAGTCCGGCGTGGCCGAGGCCGTTCAGGCGCAGTTCGCCGGGGGCGGAGGCAGCAGGTTCGGCGGTGCCGCCGGCGGTCTCGCCCGGGGCGGCCAGCACGTCGGCGATCCGGGCGGCGGAGGCGCGGCCCTTGGCCAGCTCGGCGCCGACCCAGGCCAGCATGCCGATCGGGCCGGGGAGGAAGAGGGCGAGGCCGACGGCGGAGACGAGGGCGCCGAGGCCGATGGAGTCGCTGAGGACCAGGCGGCCGCCGACGAGGGCGACGAGCGCGATGAACGAGCCGGTCAGCGTGAGCATCAGGCCGGTCTGGAGCGCGGCGGCGCGGGCGGCGCGCACATTGGCCTCGCGGGAGGCCTGGCTGGTGGCGCGGTAGCGGTCGACGGCGGCGCGCTCGGCCCGCAGGCCCTTGAGCACGCGGACCCCGGCGACCAGGTCGGCTGCCACCCCGGAGGCGTGGGCGGCCTGTTCCTGTTCGGCCTCGCTGCGGTGCTCCAGGGGGCGGGCCAGGAAGTGGCCGAGCGCCATCAGGACCGGGGCTCCGATCAGGACGAGGAGCCCGAGGGGCAGGGAGGCGCGGAGGAGGAGCACCGCGCCCGCGACGACTCCGACGACGGCGGCGATGCCGAGGGTCAGGGCCATGTTGACTGCCCCGACGCGGCGGGCGTCCTCGGTGGCCACGTTCACCAGCGCGCCGGGCGGGCGGCCCGCCTCCGCGCCGGCGTGCGGGGCGAGGACGCGGCGGACGACGTCGAGGCGCAGGTGGTGGGCGGCCTGTTCGGCGGCGCGTTCACCGGCGCGGGCGCCGAAGCGGAAGCCGAAGGAGAGCAGGGTGTAGACGACGGCGAGGACCACCAGCCACATCGCCAGGGCTCCCCCGTCGGGGCGGACCACGGCGCGGTCGACGATCAGCCCGATGAGTACGGGGACGAGCGCCTCGCCGATCTGGTGGCAGGCGCCCAGGATCGACCCGACGACGACATCCCGACGCTGTCCCGCGACAGCGCGGCGTATGACCCCGCGCCCGGCTGTGTCAGCCCCCACTTCATCTGCTCCTCAGCGTGTCACGGACAGCGGAGGGGTGATTTCAGGACAGCCGCCTCCAGCCAAACGAAGGCAAGGCTAACCTGTCGCCCCGGGGGTGACCCGGTGCGGGTGGGGATCGCCGCTGTGATCCTGCTCGCCTTTCCCGTCCCGCTCGTCCCGCTCGACGCTCCCGTCGGCCTCTTCCTGTTCGAGCAGGGCGTGCAGGTGGCGGAGGACGCCCAGCTGGGCCTCGTTGTAGAACGCGACCAGGGCCTGCGTGACGACGGACCGGGTGAGCGCGCCGTTGCGGCGGGACGCGGCGTCCAGGTCCGTGATGAAGGAGGGGTCCGCCCGCTTGGCCCGTACCTCGGCCGCCATGTGGCCCGCCAGTCTGCGGCGCACGTCCTCGGGGGCGTCGGCCGGCAGCCGCTCGAACTCCTCGGCGATGTCGTCGCGGGGGTGCGCGTACTGGTCCCGGATGACGGACATCGCCGTCGGCGTGAGGACGCTCGAATACGCCACCAGGAGATCCTGCTGCGGCCGCGGCAGACTCGCTGCGGCGGCCCCGAAGTCCGCGGGCAGGTCGAGCGAGGCCCCGTCCTCCAGGATGGCGGCCAGTTGGCGGCGCATGTGCTGCTGGCGCTCGATGTTCGCGGCGAGTTCGGCGTCCAGGACGCGCAGGATCTCCTTGGACCGCTCGTCCGCGGCGGCCACCGTGGGGATGTCGGAGAGCGGCACGCCGAGGTCGGTCAGCCGGCGGATGCCCATCAGCCGGACCAGATGCCGTACGTCGTAGCGCTTGTAGCCGCTCGGGGCACGCTCGGGCTCCTCCAGCAGACCCAGCCGGTGGTAGTGCCGGACCGTCTTGAGCGTCGTGCCCGCGAGTTCCGCCAGCTGACGCGTACTCCATGTCACGGCCGTCCCTTTCCGGGGTTCCGTCGTCCGTCGCCGGACCGCGCGCGCCGTCCGGCGGCCCGTCCGGTGGGAGGGGCCCTGCCACTCCCCTGCCCCCTGGCCGCCGGATCGATCCCCGGCCGGCACGGGACGCCTCGCGCGCGGCGGGCTTGACCGTGCCCTTGGGGCACAGAGTGCGATGGGCGCGGCCAACCCACCACCAGCGCATGGGGAGATGCGGATATATGACACGAGGACGCGGTATCCGGCGGAGCGCGGCCCTGGCGGTCGCTCTCGGCCTCGGCCTGAGCGGGTCGCTCGTCGCGGGACCGGCGGGCGCGGAGGAGAAGGAGGGGCCGACCGTACGGTGGGGCGCCTGCCCCGAGGACGTGGCGGCCGAGGCGGCGCCGGTCGTGCTGGAGTGCGGCACCGTGCCCGTACCGAAGGACTACGCCGACCCGGGCGGCGACCGGATCGAGCTGATGATCTCCCGGCTGGCCAGTACGAACCCCGACAAGCGGCGCGGCACGCTCATGCTCAACCCGGGCGGTCCGGGCGGCTCCGGTCTGTCGCAGCCCGCCTTCCTGGCGAACCGGGGCATCCCTTCCGAGGTGCTGGACACCTACGACGTGATCGGCACGGACACCCGGGGCATCGGGCGCTCGGCACCGGTGACCTGCGGATTCACTCCGGAGGGCCCGTACTTCGCCAACATCCCGCCGTACGCGGTCGACGACGCGGCGGTCACCGCGCGGGCGAAGGTGGTGAAGAAGGTGGCCGAGCAGTGCGCGCAGCGCGACAAGGACGGGGTGCTGCCCCACCTGACCACGGCCAACACCGCCCGCGACCTGGACCGCGTCCGGGCCGCGCTCGGCGAGGAGAAGACCAGCTTCCTGGGCTACTCCTACGGCACGGCGCTGGGGGCCGCCTACGCGTCGATGTTCCCCGAGCGCTCCGACCGCATCGTGCTCGACAGCAACATCGGCGACACCCACCTCGACCGCGACGGCATGCGCCGCTACGCGCTCGGGGTGGAGCAGACGTTCCCCGACTTCGCCCGGTGGGCGGCCGCCCGCCACGACAGCTACGGTCTTGGCCGCACCCCCGCCGAGGTCCGCCGGACCTACTTCACCCTCGCCGAGCGGCTCGACGAGGAACCGGTCGACGGCTTCGACGGCAACGTGCTGCGTCTGCTCACCTTCGGCTACCTGTTCAAGGAGGTGCAGTACCCCAAGCTGGCCCAGCAGTGGCAGGCGCTGAAGAGCGGCGACGCCCGGGCCGTGCGCGCGGCGGAACCGCAGGCCGGTGCGGCGGACACCCCGCCGTCCATCGACAATCAGCTCTCCGTCTTCCTCGCCGTGAGCTGCAACGACGTGCCGTGGCCCACCAGCGTGGACACCTACCGCAAGGGCGTCGCCGAGGACCGCGCCCGCTACCCGATGTTCGGCGCCGCCACCGCCAACATCACCCCGTGCGCCTTCTGGCCGTACGCCCCGGCGGAGAAGCCGGTCGCGATCGACGACGACGGGCCGCGCAACATCCTGCTCGTCCAGAACCTGCGCGACGTGCCCACCCCGCACGTCGGAGGGAAGCTGCTGCGGCAGAAGTTCGCGGACCGGTCCCGGCTGGTCAGCGTGGACGACAGCGGTCACGGGGTCTATGTGTACGGCGACAACCCCTGCGCGCTGAACACCACCACGCGCTACCTCGTCGAGGGGAAGATGCCCGGGAAGGACACGTTCTGCCCGGCGGGCTGAGCCGCGCTCACTCCCCGTTCGCGGAGGACCCGCCCGCCGGTGGGTCCTCCGCGAACGGGGTCGCCTGGTGGAAGTAGAGCCGCCAGCCCTCCGGGGTCAGCCGCCACAGGGAGCTGCGGTGCGAGCGGATCCCTTTGGACTCCGTGTCGAAGGTGAGGTGCACCAGGTCGGGGCAGAGCTGCACCCCCCGCATCCGCGAGGCGGTGAGCGGGCCGGGGCGCGGGGCGTCGTCCGCGGTGAGCGAGGCGATGATCGACTCCCGGGTCCAGAGCCGGCCGCCGGAGCCGATCTCCCGGAACTCGGGGTGCAGCAGCTCGGCGAGGAGACCGGCGGAGGCACGGACCGCCGGGTCCAGCAGGCGGAGCTCGCCCTCGATGGCCGCGGCCACGGCGGGCGTCGGCTCAGTCACGGGTCATCTCCACCAGTTTGGCCACGGTGTTCCAGTTACGGGTGGTGGCGACGATTCCCTTGACATGGCGGGGGCGTCCCAGCGCGACGGCCAGCTTGGAGCGGCCGAGGCCGTCGGGGGCGTACAGGTAGAGGCAGCGGTCGCCGAGCCGGAACTCCTCCGGCAGGAAGGTCTCCGCCTCCAGGTCCGCGAAGCGTCTCGCGTCCACGGGCCGGTCCACGTAGGTGACGTGGAGCTGCTTGCCCGCCAGCTCGGCGGCGGGGAAGGGGCAGGCGTCGGCGACGGCGGCGAGATATCCGGCGTCGCGCACGAGGCAGTCGACGGCGAACCCGAACCGCTGGTGCAGGGCCTGCTCCAGGGCGGCGGCCAGGGCCTGCTCGTCCTCGCTGTCGCTGCGGAAGACGGCGTTGCCGCTCTGCAGGTGGGTGGCGATGGCGGTGTGGCCCAGTCCGGCGAGCACGTCGCGCAGTTCGGGCATCGGGACCCTCTTGCTGCCGCCCACGTTGATCCCGCGCAAGAGCGCTGCGTACGTCGTCATGGCCACTCACCTTAGAGCGGTCTCCGTACACGCCGCAGCCGCCGCGCCCCGTGGGGGCGAGCGCGGCGGCTGGTGTGCGCGGGGCCGGGCGGCAGGGGGAGCGTGCCCCCGGCCGCCCGGCTTCCGGTCGGAAACGGGGTCCTACTCGACGACCTTGAGGAGCTTGTTCGCCGTGCCCTCG
Source organism: Streptomyces sp. NPDC058576 (assembly GCF_042718715.1). Taxonomy (NCBI): domain Bacteria; kingdom Bacillati; phylum Actinomycetota; class Actinomycetes; order Kitasatosporales; family Streptomycetaceae; genus Streptomyces; species Streptomyces sp. NPDC058576. The sequence goes on from NZ_JBHXPF010000008.1 coordinate 128,854, forward strand.
GTGGCGTTGGTGATGGCGTCCGGGGTGGCTCCCTCGGTGAGCGCCGTGGCGACGGCCTCCGGGGTGGCGTCCTGGTGGCCCGCCAGGTAGACGGCGGCCGCGCCGACGACGTGCGGGGTGGCCATGGACGTACCGGAGATGGTGTTGGTGCCGCTGTCGCTGTCGTTCCAGGTGGACGTGATGTCCGAGCCCGGGGCGTAGATGTCCACGACCGAGCCGAAGTTGGAGAAGTCCGACTGCTCGTCGGCCTCCGTGGACGAGGCGACGGTGATCGCCTCCGGGACGCGGGAGGGCGAGCCCTGGCCGGCGTCGCTGGACTCGTTCCCGGCGGCGACGCCGAAGGTGATGCCCGCGGCGATGGCCTTCTGGACCGCCTCGTCGAGGGCCGGGTCGGCCCCGCCGCCGAGGCTCATGTTGGCGACGGACGGGCCCTTGGCGTTGGCGGCGACCCAGTCGATCCCGGCGACGACCTGCTCGGTGGTGCCCGAGCCGTTGTCGTCCAGGACGCGGACGCCCACGATCTTCGCCTTCTTGGCGACGCCGTGCGCGGCCCCGGCTATGGTGCCCGCCACGTGGGTGCCGTGCCCGTTGCCGTCGTCCGCGTCGTCGTCGTTGTCGATGGCGTCGAAGCCCGAGGTGGCCCGGCCCTCGAAGTCCTCGTGGGTGACGCGGACCCCGGTGTCGATGACGTACGCGGTGACTCCCTCGCCCGCGGCGTCGGGGTAGTTGTACGCCTTGTCGCCGGCGGTCTCGGCCTGGTCGATCCGGTCCAGACCCCACGACGGCGGGTTCTCCTGGGTGGCGTTGATGCTGAACTTCTTGTTCTGCACCACCTTGGCGACGGCCGGGTCGGCGGCGAGGCGCTTGGCCTCGGTCTCCGAAAGGCCGCTGGCGGAGAAGCCGTTGATGCTGGAGGTGTAGTCACGCTTGAGCTTGCCGCCGTACTCCTTGGCGAGCTCGGACTTGTCGGCCTTCTTTTCGTCCAGCATCACGATGTAGCTGCCGGACACCGCGGTCGCGGCGTCGGCGCCGTAGACCGTTCCCATGGGGGCCGGTGCGGCTCCCGCGAACGAGGTTCCGAGAAGGGTGACTCCGGCGGCGGCCGCCACGGCGGTGATCGCGGCGGTGAGCTTGATGCGACGGGTGCGCTGGTGCTTGGCCATGAAGAGGGCTCTCCTCGTCATTCTTTGTGGGGGGATTGACCCTCGGCCGGAAGATCTCCGGGGGTTGGGTCGAAACCTTGACCGATTGACGAGCGCAGATCAAGACCCTCATGGAGGTGTGACTTGCTCAACAAGGTTTCGTAATAAGAAATCGGCCATGGCTGGTCACAACGGCCGCGGCGGGCCGGCGAGCACCCACCTCGCCCGGATCGGCCGGTCGTCGGCCATCCCGGGAGAGCCCCTCCGCCCCGCGTTCCGCCTGCTCAGAGCCGCACGTGAAGCGCCGGACACCGCTCGCCCGACCGGCGCCCGCACCCCGCCCGGGGCCCCTGGGACAGGGATGACCATGCGTGAAGACACGTGAAGAGCCGTGAAGGTGTGCGCAAGAAGGGTGAACACCCGGTCCCGGGTGTGAAATCGCGAGGGGGTGCGTGCAGATGCACCGAACGGACCTGCCGCCCTGTCGGCTTCACAGAACCGAAACACGAACGCCCCACCCCGGGAAACCGCAGGCCGCGGCTGCCGGGGCGGGACGGAGAACGTCCGGATATCAGTCAGGGGACTCCGCTCAGCGCGACAGGTCCGCCTCGATGAGGTCGGCGGCCCTCGGGGTGCCGCCCTCGCGCGCCATCCGCTCGCTCAACCGCTCGCACCGGGCGGCCACTTCGGGGTCGCCCACGAGAGCGAGCACGGCCTCGCGCAGGCTCGCCGCGTCGGCCTCCTCCATCGGCAGATGCCGGGCCACGCCCAGCGACTGGAGCATGTCCGCGTTGCCGAACTGGTCGACGGCCTGCGGTACGGCCACCATCGGGGTGCCGGTGGCGAGCCCTTCCTGGCTGCCGCCCGCACCTGCGTGGGTGATGAAGGCGTCGGCCTGCTGGAGGACGGACAACTGCGGCACCCAGTCACGTACCTCCACATTGCCGGGCACGTCGCCGAGTTCGGCGGGGTCGACGTGCGCGCCGATCTGGAGCACCACATGCCAGCCGGGCAGGTCGCCGAAAGCCGCGACGCACTCCCGGTAGAAGGCGGGCTGCTTGGTGAACGAGGAGCCCAGCGAGACCAGCAGCACCTTCTCCGCGCCGGCCGGGCGGTGCCACTCCCCCTGGTCGGCACGGTCACCCTGGCAGGCCCCGACGAAGGTGTACATCTCGCGGTTCACCCGGTCCGCGTTCGGCTGGAGCGCCTCGGGGATCAGCACGATGCCGAAGCGCGGGCGGGCCACGAAGTCGTCGCTGGGGACATGGCCGAGGCCGTTCTCGGCGAGCCAGCCCTCGAAGCGCGCGTAGTACGCCCGGCCGCGCTCGGTCTGCTTCAGCTCGGCGGTCATCGGCTCCGCCACCTCCTTCTCGTACCCCTCCCAGGGGACCAGGTTGGGCCAGAGGGAGATGGCGGGGACGCCCCAGCGGTGGGCGAGGACGCGGGCGGGGTAGGAGGTGATGTCGTGCAGGACGAGGTCGGGCTCGTCGCCCGCGAAGGCGTCCACGAGCTGCGGGAGTGCCTGGATCGCGTCGTTGAGGAAGGGTTCGATGTTGTCGATCAGCTCGGTGCCCCAGGCCTCGGGGTCCTCGTCCGTCGGCAGGGTGGAGGTCCAGATCACCGGTTCGGCGCCGGTGGCGGCGACCTTCTCGGCGAAGGAGGCCGGGATGGCGTAGCTGACACGGTGTCCACGGTCGACGAGCTCGCGGATGACGTCGAGGCTCGGGTTCACATGTCCGTGGGCGGCGATGGAGAACATGGCGATGTGGGCACGCGGGGATTCCGTCATGCCGCTCACCGTAGGCGAGACGAGACGTCTCGTGCAACCTCTATTCGCGTCGGGGTCAGCGTTGGTAGCGGGCCAGCACCCGATTCCCGTCCTCCACCAGCCGTTTGCTCAGCTCGTCGGTGTCGATCGCGCCGCTGTAGAACTCCTGGTACGCCGGGGTAGCGACCTTGTCCTTCCACTCGGGGTAGCCGCGCACCGCCTGGGCGGGCGCCGGCCGCAGCCCCTGCGCGAGGGCGGCGCCGACGGCCCAGCCGTGCTCGGCTACCCGCAGCGACGGGTCGGCCAGCGCCTCCGTTCCGGTCGGCAGCATCCAGTCCCCGCGCGCCAGGCGCACCATGTTCGGGGGCCGCAGCAGGAAGTCGATGAAGGCCACGGCCTCCTCCTTGTGCGGGCTCTCCTCGGCGACCGACAGCGTCTGCGGGCTGACGCCCTGGACCGTGCCGCCCGCGCCCGCGGGCATCGGCAGGACCGTCCAGTCGAACCTCTCGGGGGCCTGCTGGATGATCTGCTGGCGGTAGGAGAACCCGAGCGGCAGCATCGCGTACTTGCCGCCGAAGAACCCGGGCAGCGCGTCCGACCCGCCCATGCCCAGGGCGCTGCGGGCCGCGCTGCCGTCGGTGTTGACCTGGTCGTGAATGGTGCCGGTGACGACGCCGTCGCCCGGTTCGAAGCGCAGGACCGCCTTGCCGTCGTCGTCCCGGTGGAAGAGCTGCCCGCCGCCGGACAGGCCCAGGTTGAGGGTGACGGAGACCGGCTCCTTGAGCGGCCAGGCGATCCCGTACCGCCCCTTGCCCGACAGCTCCTTCGTCACCTGCCGGAACTCCTCCCAGCTCCAGGGGCGCCGCGGGGTCGGGATGCGCGCGCCCGAGGCCTTCAGCAGCTTCGTGTTGGCGATCAGGACGCGGGGCTCCTGGAGGAAGGGCACCCCGTGGACGCCCTCGCCGAACGTGGTGGTGCGCCAGGACTGTTCGGGGATGTCGGCCTTGAGCCGCTCGGGCAGGAGGGGGCGCAGGTCGGCGAGGTAACCCCCGTACGCGAAGTCCGCCAGGTCGTCGGAGGCGTCGTGGATGATGTCGGGGGCCTCGCCGCCCTCGAAGGAGGTGAGGAGCTGGTCGTGGACGCTGTCCCAGCTGCCCTGGACGTACTCCACCTGGACGTCGGGATGGGCGGCGTTCCACTCCTTCACCAGCTGCTTGTTGGCGTCGACGGACTCCTTCTGCCAGGCCAGCGACTGGAACCGGAGCCGGATCGTGCCGTCCGCGTCCCGCCCGTCGTCGCCGCCGGAGCAGCCCGTGAGCAGCAGGGCCAGGACGGCGACGACGGTGGCCGCCCGCCGGAGAGTGGCGCGCATCAGTGCTTCACCGCCCCGGCCGTCATCCCGCCGGTGATCCGCCGCTGGATGAAGGCGAAGAGGACGAGGGAGGGGAGCGTGGCGAGGAACGCGGCGGCGGCGAGCGGCCCGAGGTCGGCCACGCCCTCCGCGCCGAGGAAGTGGGTGAGGACGACCGGCAAGGTCTGCTTCTCCGGGGTCTTGAGCAGGACGAGCGCGAAGAAGAACTCGTTCCATGCGGTGATGAACGCGAACAGCGCGGTGGCGACGATGCCGGGGGCGAGCAGCGGGGCGACGACCGAGACGAGGGTACGGACGCGGCCCGCGCCGTCCACGGCGGCGGCCTCCTCCAGCTCGGTGGGCACGGCGCGTACGTACCCGGCGAGCATCCACAGCGCGAAGGGCAGCGACCAGACGACGTAGACGAGGATCAGCCCCCACAGGGTGTTGATCAGGTGCAGGTTCTTCAGGATCAGGAAGAGCGGGATGATCACCAGGACGAACGGGAACGCCTGGCTGACCACGACCCAGCCGGTCGCCGCGGTGGCGAGGCGGCCCCGGTGGCGGGCCATCACATAGGCCATCGGGGTGGCGATCACGACGGCGATCAGGGCGGCGGAGACGGCGGCGACCAGCGAATTGCCCGCGGCCTGGAGCAGCGGCTGCTCGTCGAAGGCCTGCCGGAAGTTGTCCAGCGTGGGCTGCTCGGGGATCCAGGTGGGGTGCAGCGAGCCCAGTTCGCGGGCGGGTTTGAAGGCCGTCGAGATCAGCCAGACGAACGGGAACGCGAGGAAGACCAGGTACGCCAGAAGGGCCAGGTACTGCCCGGTGCGCGCGGCCCTGCCGGTACGCAGCCCCGTGGACTCCCGCCGCCCGGGTCCGCCCCCCAGTGGGCCTCGTCCCATCGGCCCTCGTCCCATCAGCCCTCGCCTCATCGGTCCTCGCCTCCCCGGAGCCGGCCGACGAGGTAGAGGGCGAGCAGCACGGAGATCACCGCGACCATCACACAGCCCATCGCCGCGGCGTAGCCGAACTGCCCGTACCGGAAGGCCTCCTCGTAGGCGAAGAGCATCGGCAGCCGGGTCCGGCCACCGGGTCCGCCACTGGTCAGGACGTAGACGAGGGCGAAGGCATTGAAGTTCCAGATCAGGTTGAGGGCGGAGATCGCGAGCGCGACGGGCCTGATCGCGGGCCAGGTGACCGTACGGAACCGGCGCCACGCGCCCGCTCCGTCGAGGGCCGCCGCCTCGTGGAGTTCGCGCGGGGTGTTCTGGAGTCCGGCGAGCAGGGCCACGGTGGTCTGCGGCATGCCCGCCCAGATGCCGACGAGGATGACGGCGGGCAGCGCGGTGGCGAGGCCGGTCAGCCAGTCCCGGCCGTCGCCGAGTCCGAGGTCGCGGATCGTCTCGTTGAGGATGCCGGCGTCCGGGTTGTAGACGAGCCGCCACATGATGCCGACGACGACCTCCGGCATCGCCCAGGGAATGATCGCCAGCGCCCGGGCCAGCCAGCGCAGCCGCAGGTTCTGGTTGAGCAGCAGGGCGAGGCCGAGGGCCAGGAGGAACTGCGGGACGGTGACGCCGACGGCCCAGACCAGGCCGATCCGGAACGAGTCCCAGAACAGGGTGTCGTGCAACAGGTCCTGGAAGTTGAGGGTGCCGATCCACTGGGTGGAGCGGGTCCGGCCGGACTGGGCGTCGGTGAAGGCGAGCGCGATGCCGTAGAGGAGCGGTCCGACGCTGAGGATCAGGATCGGGATGAGCGCGGGCAGCACCAGGAACCAGGCGGCCCGGTCCCCGAACGCCTTCTGCTCCGGCCCGCCCGAGCGCCCGGGACGCCAGGACCTCCCCGGGCGTCCGCCCTGCCCGCCCTGCCCGTCGTGCCCGCCCGGGCCGTTCCGCCCGCCGTGCGGACTGTCCGGTCCGGGCCGCTTGGTCGCGGTCACCGATGTCACGAAGAAGACCCCTCTGTCCCGTATCTCACTGATGCACCTGAGGTGGACTTCATCCCGTTCTGGCTGCCGGGGAGGCCTCCGTCATCGTGCGGACGGGCCGTCGGTTCGTCAAGGTGGCCTGCACGGATGCGAAAATCGCACCCATGGACGAGATGCGTGCGCGCGAGGTACTGACGACCGCCGGGCTCCCCGGTACGGCGGAGCTGCTCGCGCTGGGCGAGAACGCGGTGTTCGCCGCCGGCGACCTGGTGATCAAGGTCGGCCGGGACGCCACCGGCCACCCCGAGCTGCGCGCGCGGGCCGAGCGGGAAGTGGCCCTCGCCGACTGGCTCGCCGCGTCCGGCGTCCCGGCCGTCCGCGCGGCCGAGCGCGAACCCCGCCTGGTCGAGGGCCACCCCGTGACGCTGTGGCACCGGCTCCCCGACCCCGTACGCCCCGCCGAGCCGCGCGACCTCGCCCCGCTGCTCTCCCTGGTGCACGCGCTGCCCGCCCCGACGGACTTCACCCTGCCGCGCCGCGAACTGCTGGGCGGCGTGGAGCGGTGGCTGACCCTGGCGGGGGACACGATCGACCCGGCGGACGCCGACTACCTCCGCGAGCGCCGCGACGGTTTCGCGGCCGCGGCCGCGGCGCTGGTGCCCCACCTCCCCCGGGGCCCGATCCACGGCGACGCCCTCCCGCGCAACGTCCTCGTCGGGCCGGGCGGCCCGGTCCTCGTCGACCTGGAGACCTTCTCCGCCGATCTGCGGGAACACGACCTGGTCGTTCTGGCCCTCTCCCGCGACCGCTACGGCCTCGACCCCGCGGCCTACGACGCCTTCACCTCCGCGTACGGCTGGGACGTCCGGGAGTGGGAGGGGTGCGCGGTCCTGCGCGGCGCCCGCGAGACGGCCAGCTGCGCCTGGGTCTCCCAGCACGCCCCGGCCAACCCGAAGGCGCTCACGGAATTCCGCCGCCGGGTCGCCTCGCTGCGCGAGAACGACCCCGAGGTCCGCTGGTACCCGTTCTGAACGGCCTCCCACCTCCCAACGACCTGGTTCCGGTCGCGACTTCCGTGGTCGCTTAGGTTGACCTCATGGGACTCTTCGACAAGCTGACCGGAACCAAGCACCCCGAGGCCGGGGCGGCGCCACGACCGGCCGAGGAGTTGCGGACGGCACTGCTCGGTCTCAACCGGCCGGACGTCCCCTACCTCATCAGCGACGGCGCGGCGCACGGCGCCGATCTGGTGGCGGAGTGGCGGATCGACGAGCCCGCCTGGCAGCACATCTTCGTCCAGTCACAGCTGACCCACGCCGTCCGGATCCGGATGCGGCTGGCCGAGGACGTCCCCGAGGTGCGTGCCGTCCAGGAGAGTTGGGAGGTCACCCGCGTCGGGAACCCTCCGCGGCTGAAGACGTCGGCGACGTACGAGCGTGGCGGGGGCAGGACCATCTCGCGCCAGTACACGCTGCGACGAGGGGAGAGCGGCCGTCTGGAGGCGGCCGAGTCGTTCAGCTTCGACAGCGCGCAGCTGACGGACCCTCTGCGGACCACCACCCTCGCATCGGGCTGGACCTGGCGCGGAGTGATCTTCGGCAAGCTCTGAGCGGCCCGACGGCAACGGCCGGGGTCCACCGGCTCCGCGGGGCCGCTGCCGGCTCAGCGGCTGCGCGGGATCACCGGCCAGGACGCCTCGACCACGGCCGCCGGGTCGGTGGTGCGCCGCAGATAGGCCTGGAGCGAGGCCGACTGCTCGGCGGCGGCCCGCACCTGGAGGGCGTGCAGTTCGTCGGGCGGCAGGGTGGCGACGGGCCGGTGCCGCTCCCCCATCCGGCGCACCACGCGCACCGCGGCCACCGCGTCGGCGCTCGCGTCGTGTGCCCCGTCGAGCGTGACCCCGTAGTGGTCGCACAGCGCCTGGAGGGCCCGCTTGCCCTTGCGGTACTTGTCGACGTGCTTGTCGATCACCAGCGGGTCGATGACGGGCGAGGGGGCCCCGCCGACCCGCTCCTCGACCGACGGCAGCCCGTACCTGCGGCATTCGCGGTCCAGCAGCGAGAGGTCGTAGCGCGCGTTCATCACCACCAGCGGGACGCCCGAGCGCAGCACTTCGCCGACCGCGTGGGCGATCTCCTCGACCGCGGAGACGGCCCGCGCCCCGTGCCTGCGGGCGTGGTCGGTGCCGATGCCGTGGATCGCGGAGGCCTGCTCGGGTATCACCACCCCCGGGTCGAGCAGCCAGGTCCGCTGCTCGGCGACCGTGCCGTCCGGGTCCAGCCGGACGAGTGCGGCGGTGACGATCCGGTCGCTCTCGACGTCGGTCCCCGTCGTCTCCAGGTCGAAGCCGACCAGTGTGCCCTGGTGCCAGCTCATCCCGATACCTCCTTCGTGGTGCTCCCCCGTGGTGCTCCCCCCGAGTGATGACCACCTTCGCACGGGCCACTGACAGCGCCCCCGAGGGCCCTGCGGGCGCACGACCCGTCAGGAGACCGGGCGGGAACCGTCCGGGCGCGGCTCCGGCGCGTCAGGAGACCGGGCGGGAGTCCGTCCAGACCGACTCGAACTCCTCGCGGTACGTCTCGAAGAGACCGTGCTCGTTGTCCTGGCCCGCCCGCACCACCGTGCGCCTGCCCCCGCCGCGCAGCACCAGCACGGGCGCCTCCATGCCCCGGGCCCGGCGCAGGTAGGGCTGGACGACGCCCACCGCGTCCGGGCCGTCGCCGTCCACCAGGTAGGCGGTGAAGCGCGGGGTCTCGTCGAAGACCTGGATCTCGAACGCGCCCGGGTCGCGGAGCTTGGAGCGGACCCGGCGCATGTGCAGGATGTTCATCTCCACCGAGCGGCTCAGCTCGCCCTTCTTGAGGCCGAGTTCCCGCTCCCGACGGCGCACCGCGCTGCTGGCCGGGTTGATGAACAGCAGCCGGACCCGGCAGCCCGACTCGGCGAGCCGCACGAGCCGGCGGCCGGAGAAGTTCTGGACGAGGAGGTTGAGGCCTATCCCGATGGCGTCGAGCCGCCGCGCCCCGCCGAAAAGGTCCTCGGCGGGCAGCTGGCGCTGGAGCCGGACCCGGTCGGGGTGGACGGAGACCACGTCCGCGTACCGGTCGCCGACCAGCTCCTCCACCGCGTCCACCGGCAGCCGGTCGGCGGAGGGCACCCCGGCCCCGCTGCCGAGGATGTCCAGGAGCCGGGCGGAGGCGCGCTCCGCCTGGGCGAGGACCGCCTCGTTCAGGGCGCGGTTGCGGGAGACGACGTTCCGCGCGACCTCCAGCTCGTCCAGGGCCAGCTCGACATCGCGCCGGTCGTCGAAGTACGGCTCGAAGCACGGCCAGTGCTGGACCATCAGCTCGCGCAGCTGCGGCAGCGTCAGGAAGCTGAGGACGTTGTCGTCGGCCGGGTCGAGCAGATAGCCCTTGCGGCGCGAGACCTCGCGTACGGCGACGGCGCGCTGCACCCACTCCTGACCGGCCGGTCCGGCCGCGGCCACCACCCACTCCTCGCCGTGCACCGGCTCGTAGATCGGCCGGAGCACCGCGGCGACGACGGCCCGTAGGCGCTGTTCGACCAGATTCAGCCAGATATAGGCCCGCCCGGCCCGCTGGGCCCGGGTCCGCACCTCGCCCCAGGCCTCTGTGCCCCAGTCCAGCTCGGCGCCTATCTCCACGGGCTGCGCGAGGGACACCGCCCCGGGCGGGGCATCGGTCGATTCCCCCTCGTGACCTGCGTCACCTGGGGGCAGCTCGAACCCTCCCGAGCTCACCCGCGTACCGCCTTCCACTCCCCCACCCAACGATCAAGGAAGGGTACTCCGGGAGCGTGATCCGACGCAGCCCGATGCACAGGCGACTTTCTCAACTCCCCTGAACGTAAGGCCTGTTCCTTACGTCGAGATCGGGTGGAGTGAGCGGATTCATAGTGATTGGACCCCCTGCTCCGGAGCGGGAACCGGACGCCCGCCGGGTGACGGGGTCCGCAAGCACGTCCGGGGCGGCACGGGAGTGTCCGAAGTTGACCGGTCGGCCCGGCCGGGCGACCGGGACCCGGCCGTGCCGCGTGACGTCCTAGGTGGGCATCGCGTTTTCGGGGAATATGCGGGGAGTGAAGGACCGCGGAAAGCCGCCGAACCCGGATCAGAAATGGAAGAGTCTTCATCATGCAGGTCTGGCCGGGACACGCTTATCCCCTCGGCGCCACCTACGACGGCGCCGGAACCAACTTCGCGGTCTTCTCCGAGGCCGCCCATCGGATCGAGTTGTGCCTGTTGCACGACGACGGTTCAGAAACGGCGGTGGAACTCCGCGAGTCGGACGCCTTCGTGCGCCACGCCTACCTCCCCGGGACCATGCCGGGGCAGCGGTACGGCTTCCGGGCGCACGGGCCCTACGAACCGCAGAACGGGCAGCGGTGCAACTCCGCGAAGCTGCTGCTCGACCCCTATGCCCGCGCGGTGGCCGGGAAGATCGGCTGGGGCGAGGAGGTGTACGGCTATCCGTTCGGGAAGCCGGACGCCCGTATCGACCTCGACTCGGCCCCGCACACCATGAGCTCGGTGGTGGTCAACCCGTACTTCGACTGGGGCGACGACCGCCTCCCCCGTACGGACTACCACCGGACCGTCATCTACGAGGCCCATGTGAAGGGCCTGACCATGCTGCACCCGGGCCTCCCGCCCGAGCTGCGCGGCACGTACGCGGGGCTCGCGCACCCGGAGGTGATCGCCCACCTCACCGAACTGGGCGTCACCGCCATCGAGCTGATGCCCGTTCACCAGTTCGTGCAGGACCACCGCCTCGCGGACATGGGGCTCGCCAACTACTGGGGCTACAACACCATCGGCTTCTTCGCCCCGCACAACACCTACGCCTCCTGGGGCGACCGCGGCGAACAGGTGCTGGAGTTCAAGCAGGCCGTGAAGGCCCTGCACCAGGCGGGGATCGAGGTCATCCTCGACGTCGTCTACAACCACACCGCCGAGGGCAACCACCTGGGGCCCACCCTCTCCTTCCGCGGACTCGACAACGCCTCCTACTACCGCCTGACCGACGATCAGCGGTACTACATGGACACCACGGGCACCGGGAACTCCCTGCTCATGCGGTCCCCGCACGTCCTCCAGATGATCATGGACTCACTGCGGTACTGGGTGACCGAGATGCATGTGGACGGCTTCCGCTTCGACCTGGCGGCCACGCTGGCCCGCCAGTTCCACGAGGTGGACCGGCTGTCCTCGTTCTTCGACCTGGTGCAGCAGGACCCGGTGGTCAGCCAGGTGAAGCTGATCGCGGAGCCGTGGGACGTCGGCGAGGGCGGCTACCAGGTGGGCAACTTCCCGCCGCTGTGGACCGAGTGGAACGGCAAGTACCGCGACACGGTGCGCGATCTGTGGCGGGGCGAGCCGCGCACGCTGGCGGAGTTCGCCGGGCGGCTCACCGGCTCCTCCGACCTCTACCAGGACGACGGCCGCCGGCCGCTCGCCTCGATCAACTTCGCCACCTGCCACGACGGTTTCACGCTGCACGACATGGTCTCGTACAACGAGAAGCGCAACGACGCCAACGGGGAGGAGAACCGGGACGGCGAGAGCCACAACCGGTCCTGGAACTGCGGGGCCGAGGGCGAGACGGACGACCCCGAGATCCTGGAGCTGCGGGCCCGCCAGATGCGGAACTTCGTCGCCACGCTGATGCTGTCGCAGGGCGTGCCGATGCTGAGCCACGGCGACGAGTTCGCCCGTACGCAGAAGGGCAACAACAACGCCTACTGCCAGGACAACGAGCTGGCCTGGGTGCACTGGCCCGATCCGAACGAGCCGGCCGACGCCCCGGCGTCCACCCTGCTGGAGTTCACCCGGGCCATGGTGTGGCTGCGCCGCGACCACCCGGTGTTCCGCCGTCGCCGGTTCTTCCACGGGCGGCCGGTCGAGGGCACGCACGACGACCTCTCCGACATCGCGTGGTTCACGCCCGACGGGGAGGAGATGACCCAGCAGGACTGGCAGGCGGCCCACGCCAAGGCGCTGACCGTGTTCCTGAACGGCCACGCGATCTCCGAGCCCGGACCGCGCGGGGAGCGGATCTCCGACGACTCGTTCCTGCTGATGTTCAACGCGAGCGCCGAGACGCTGGAGTTCGCCGTCCCGGTCGCCCACGGGGAGCAGTGGCAGGTCGTCGTGGACACCGCGCGCCCCGACGGGGTGCCGCCCGGCACGGGGCCGAAGGTGGCCGAGGGCGAACACGTCACGCTGATCGGACGCAGCCTGACCGTCCTGAAGCGCCCCGCCTGAGGGCGACGGGAGTGAGCGTCCCGCCCGGGGTGACACAGATCGCCCCGGGCGGGGTACGTAGGAGTCCATGACGCCCTCCGCCACGTACCGGCTTCAGCTCCAGCCCGACTTCCCCTTCGCCGCCGCCGAGAAGGCCGTGCCCTACCTCGCCGCGCTCGGTGTCTCGCACCTCCACCTCTCCCCCGTCCTGGAGTCGGTCCCCGGCTCCACCCACGGCTACGACGTGGTCGACCACAGCCGGGTCCGGGCGGAGCTGGGCGGTGAGGAGGGGCTGCGCTCGCTCGCCTCGGCCGCCCGGGAGCACGGGCTCGGGCTGGTCCTGGACATCGTGCCCAACCACATGGCCGCCTCGCCCCGGCACAACCGCCGGCTGTGGGAGGTGCTGCGCGAGGGCCCGGACTCCCCCTCCGCCCGCTGGTTCGACATCGACTGGGCGGCGGGCGGCGACAAGGTGCTGCTGCCGGTGCTCGCCGGGCCGCTCGGCCAGGAGCTGGAGCACCTGACCGTGGACGGCGAGGTGCTGCGCTACCACGACCTGGAGGTCCCGCTCCGGGCCGGCACGGCGGACCTCCCGCTGCCGGAGCTGCTGGAGGAGCAGCACTACCGGCTCGGCTGGTGGCGCCTGGCCCGCACCGAGCTGAACTACCGGCGGTTCTTCACCGTCCCGGAGCTGATCGGGGTGCGCGTCGAGCACCCGGAGGTCTTCGACGCCACGCACGCCAAGGTCCTCGAACTGCTCCGCGACGGCGTCCTGGAGGGGCTGCGCATCGACCACCCCGACGGTCTCGCCGCCCCCGCCGCCTATCTGGAGCGGCTCAACGAGGCCACGGAAGGCCGCTGGACGGTGGTGGAGAAGATCCTCACCGCCGACGAGCACCTCCCGCCGGACTGGGCGGTCGCGGGCACCACCGGGTACGACGCCCTGCGCCGGATCGACGGGCTGTTCACCGACCCGTCCGGCGCGGCCGAGCTGCTGGGCCGCTACCGGGAGTTCGCGGGCCCGCCCGGCGACCGGGGCGGCGACTGGACGGCTACCGTGCGCCGGGCCGCGTACCGGGTGGCGACGCACGAGCTGGCCGCCGAGACCGCGTGGCTGACCCGGCTCGCGGCCGGGATCTGCGAGCGCGACCCCGCGCTGCGCGACCACGCACCGTGGGCGCTGCGGACAGCGATCCGGGAGCTGCTGGTGCGGATCCCGGTCTACCGGCCGTACGTCACGGCGGGCGAGCCGCCGACCCGGATCGCCGAGGAGACACTGACCGGGACGGCGGTACGGGAGGCGAAGGCGGTGTTCTCCGTGCCGGAGGAGGCGGCGGCCGTCGACGTCGTACGCGATCTGGCGCTCGGACGGCTCGGCGGCGGTGAGCAACAGGCCTCCTTCTGTGCCCGGTTCGCGCAGACCGCGTCCGCGCTGCACGCCAAGTCGGTGGAGGACACGGCGTTCTACCGGTACGTCCCGCTGGTCTCGGCCACCGAGGTGGGCGGCGACCCGGGGCAACCCGCCGTGTCACCCGCGGAGTTCCACGCGTTCGCCGCGCGGATCGCCCGCGACTGGCCCGCCACCGGCACGGTCCTGACCACGCACGACACCAAGCGCAGCGCGGACGTTCGGGCCCGGATCGCGGTGCTGTCGCAGTGCCCGGAGCGGTGGGCGGTGCTGGTGGCGGAGCTGACGGCGGTGACGCCGCTCGCCGCCCCGGACCCCCAACTGGCCTGGGCCGCGTGGCAGTCGGCGTACGGCTGCGCGGAGCTGCCGGCCGACGAGCTGGGCGGGCGGCTGGAGCCTGCGCTGCTGAAGGCGGTGCGCGAGGCGGGCCTGTTCACCAGCTGGACGGAGCCGGACCCGGCGTACGAGCGCGCGGTGTCGGAGTTCGTCGCCGCCGGGCCGGGCAGCGGGGCGGGCGTGGCCCGGCGGATGGTGGCCGAGTTCGCGGACGCGCTCGCCCCGCAGGTGCGGGCCCAGGTGCTGGGGGCGGCGCTGGTACAGCTGACGATGCCGGGGGTGCCGGATCTCTACCAGGGCACGGAGCACGAGTACCTGGCCTTGGTCGACCCGGACAACCGACGGCCGTTCCGGCGGCCCGAGGTCCCGGACGAGAAGCAGGCGCTGACGACGACCGCCCTGGGGCTGCGCCGCGAACTGCCGGGTGTGTTCGGTGAGTCGGGGACGTACGAGCCGTTGGAGGCGACCGGTCCGGCCGCCTCCCATCTGCTGGCGTTCTGCCGGTCGGGCGAGGTGGTCACGGCGGTGACCCGGCTGTCGCTGCGGCTGGCCGAGGGCGGGGGCTGGCGGGACACCGTGCTGGAGCTGCCGGACGAGGGCCCCTGGCGGGACCTGCTGTCGGCCTCGCCGGGCCGGGAGTTCACGGGCGGCACGGTGGTGGCGGGCGAGCTGTTCGCCGAGCGGCCGGTGGCGTTGCTGCGACGGGTGCGCGACTGACGGACCGGGGCCTGGCCGGTATCCCGCCGCTGCCGTCAGGGCGCCTCGCCCGGAGACCGGCGCGCGGCAACCGATGACCGATAACCGGTGACCGCCGTCAGGACGGGTGTACGAGCAGGGTGCGCGGGCCGCGGGTGAGCAGGCCGCCCGCCACGGGGCGGAAGCCGTCGGCCCAGCGGATGCCGGGCATCGCCGTCAGCAGGGCGCGCAGGCCGTGTTCGGCCTCCAGCCTGCCGAGGAGGGCGGCGGGGCAGCCGGCCGGACCGATGAGCAGCGGGTCGGCGTCGGCGCGCAGCGGGTCGAACCGGTCGGGTGCGGAGAACCGGGCCGGGTCGCGGCCCGCCGCGCCGATGAGGCAGGCGACGGGCGCGTCGGCGGGGAGCGTGCCGCCGGTGACGGCCACCTCGGTACGGGTACGGCGCAGCACGATCTGGACGGGCGGATCGCGGCGCAGCGTCTCGGCCCAGGCCCGCCCGAGCAGCGTCGCGGAACCTTCCCCTCCTGCGTCTCCGGCTGTTCCCCCGGCCGCGCCTCCGGCCGTCGCGACGGCCGTGGCGGCTGCCAGCAGGTCGGGGTCGTCCAGCATGTTCGCGAGGAACGAGGCGAGGGCGTGCTCGCGGAGCCCGGTGGGGCCGGAGCAGTCACCCGCTCCCCCGCCCCGGTGGCGGGTGGCCCGGGGCAGGGTGCTCAGGTCCGGATAGGAGAGCCCGGCCGCCGCGGCGGCGGCCCCGGCGGGCAGCCACCGGCAGAAGTCGGCGACCAGATCGGCCCGGTCGCGCCCGGCGATCCGGCGGGCCAGGACGTACGCGGTCCGCTCGACGGCGGGTTCGGCGGTGCGCCACGGCACGGCGGGCGGGGCGCAGACCAGGCTGCCCCGGCAGAGGCCGAGCGGGACGGGGGCCCGGCCGCGCGGGGCCCCGTCGTGCGGGTAGCCGGTGAACCGGGGGTCGGTGAGGGCCAGGGCCACGTCCACGTACCGGCTCAGTAGCCAGGCGCCGAGGTCAGGGTCGTAACCGAGCGGGTAGTCGGTGCGCAGCAGGCGGTAGAGGCGCAGCCGGTACGGGTCCGTGGTGGCCCCCGGAGCCAGAAGTCCCGGCTGCCCGCCCGCTATCCGGTGCGGGCGACGGGCGGCGGGCAGCGCGTCGGGGCGGTCGACCGGCATCCCGCGCCCCCTGGAATTCGGTGCGCCGGTGGTCGGCGCGCGCCCTCTCAGCGGACCACCGACGGGGGCGCACCGCAGTCGGCGTACGGCCGTTCGGGTGAGAGCGCGGCGGGGCGCGGGGCGCGGATCCCGGCAGTGGGCAGGGCGCCGAGCAGTTCCGTGAAGGCCGCCGCCGCCCCGGTCGGCGCCACCCGGGAGAACACGCCCAGCGGGCGCAGCCAGGACGGGCCGACGCCAGATACCGCGCAGCCCTCGCCGATCACGCTCCGGACGAGGTGGGCGAGGGCCGCGCCGGCAGCACTGACCCGGACCGGCAGGGCGGGGGCAGGCGAGGCCGGGGCGACGCAGGGCAGGGCGAACGCGGGGCTCAGGCCTCCTGGCGCGGGGGCTCGGGCGGGCCGGAAGCCGGGCCGGGGCCCGAAGCCGAGCCAGGGCCGGAAGCCGGGCCGCGAACCGATCCGGGGTCGGGAGCCGAGCCGGGGCCGGGGCCCGAAGCCGAGCCGGGGCCGGAAGCCGAGCCGGGCCCGGAAACCGAGCCGGGCCCGAAAGCCGGGCGGGGCACCGAGCCGGGGCCGGGCGGCGGCAGCTCGGGCCCCGGCGACGGAGGCTCGGGTGCGTGCGACGGCCGCTCGGGCGGCGCGGCGGCGGCCGGCCGGGCTGCGAGAGGCGGCGCGGCGGCGGCCGGCCGGGCTGCGGGAGGCGGCAGTTCGAGCGGACGGTGGGCCGGGGCGGTGAGGCGGAAGCTCATCCGGCCGAAGCTCACCTGGTCCCCGTCCCGCACCGGGATCGAGCCGACGAGCCGCTGGCCGTTGACGCAGGTGCCGTTGGTGGAGCCGAGGTCGCGCAGCAGCCAGCGCCCGTTCAGCGCGTGGAGTTCGGCGTGCAGCCGGGAGACCGTCTCGTGGTTGAGGCGCAGCCCGTTGGCCGGGTCGCGGCCGATGAGCAGCGGATACGGTCCGGGCACGGGGAGCAGCAGCTTGGGGAGCCGCTCGGTCTGCCAGGCACGGCGCAGCCGTCCGGGGAAGGCGGAGATGCCGCCCACCGCGCGGACCAGTCCCTGGGACCAGTGACCGCCGGTGTCCAGGTCGGAGGTGAGGGCCGCCAGCTCCTCCGGACGCCGGGCGACGAGGGCGAGTTCCATGCGCCGCATGAAGGTGTCGTGCGACAGCTTGCCCTGTGCGGCACCCTCTCTGAGCACGCCGAGGACACGGTCGCGCTGGGCGTCCGAAAGCCGCGCGGGATACGTGTGGAACTCGAAGGAGGATGTCACGTCGACGATTGTCGGGCCGAAGGGCCCGGAGTGTCCAGACGAGGCCGTGTTTCCTCCCGCCCTGACCTGCGCCGCTGCCACACGGACCGCCTTGCTGACGTCTGCGGCTCACTGATCACCAGGAGACCGTGTGCCCCTGCGCCCTCCCGCTTGACGGTCCGTCCGCTGACCGGACCCGGCGAACTCAACCTGTTCTGTTGCCTTTCGACCCGGTGGCGCGGGACACCGTCGAGACCCGGATCGCTGTGATGGAGGCGACCGGGGCGCTGATGCGGAGGGAACGGCGGCGGCTGGAGTGGCGGACCGGTACGCCGGTGCCCGGGGCGGCGGCCGACCTCGGCAACGTACCGATGGCGAAGTCCTTCGAGCGGGCGTTCACCATGGTGTGGGACGCGGAGAAGGGCGAGGACCGGGGCCAGGGCTGGCGCTGGGGCGTGTCCGAGGCCGGTTCCCGGATATTCGGTGGACGGCGGGTGCGGGCGGCGGCTACCGTCTGCACCGACGTCCGACGCCCGTCGTGGAAGGAGGCGAGAGACATGCGCGCGAACAGCCGCACCACCAACCGCAGTACGTCACTCTCGCGCTCCCGTCCCGTCCACCGGGCGGTGTCGGACCTCGTCTGACCGGGAGCGCGGCATTCCGTCCCGGAGGACACCTTCATGACCGATCCGGTCATCCGCGCGCTCACGCCGAGCGACGCCGCACTCTTCACCACGTTCCCCGACAGCCCCCACGTCGGCCGGGCCGCCTTCGGCCACCGCTACACCTCGACCGCCGACGGCGGCGAGTACCGCCCCGAGTGGTCCTGGGTCGCCCTGCGCGGCGACACCGTGATCGCCAGGGCCGCCTGGTGGTCCGGGCCCGACGACACCGAGCCCGTCGTGCTCAACTGGTTCGACTTCGCGGACGGGGAGGCGGAGGCGGCCGCCGAACTCCTGCGCCGCGCCCCGTTCGACAAGGAGTACGAGCTGATCGCGCCCACCGGGTGGCGGGACGACCCGGCGGTGCGGGCCGCCGTCGAGGGGCGGGTCGCCGCCGCGACCGCCGCCGGCATGAAGCCGTTGGTCGAGCGCTACCGCTATCGGTGGACCCCCGGCTGCCCGCTGCCCGAGCGGACGGGCCGGCTCACCTTCCGCCCGGAGCCGGACGACGAGGTCATCCTCGACGTGCTGCGCCGCGTGCACTCGGCGACACTGGACGCCCACGCCCGCAAGGCCATCGAGGGACCCGGAGGTCTGGAGGCGGCGGCACAGGAGGAGTTGGACTTCTTCCACTGGTGCCCCTCACCGAGGGAGTGGTGGCAGCTCGCGTACACCCCGGACGGCGAGGTGGCGGGCATCCAGGTGCCCGCGCACAACCCGTCGGGGCCCTGCGTCGGCTTCATCGGGGTCGTGCCCGAGGCGCGCGGGCACGGGTACGGCTACGACCTGCTGGTGGAGTGCACGCGCTTCCTGGTCGAGCGGGGCGCCGAGTTCGTCGCGGGGGCTACGGACCGGGGGAACGTGCCGATGGCCGCCGCGTTCGCCCGCGCCGGGTACCCGGTCACCCAGGAGTGGATCCATCTGGCGTGAGGGCTCCGGCCTCCTCGGCCAGCCAGTCCAGGCGGCGTCGCTGCTCGGCGGGGATCGTCGCGTCCTCGCCGCGCGGACCCACGTTGAGCAGGACGTTCCCGCCGTCGGCCGCCGTGTCGCGGACCAGTGAGGTCAGGGCCTCGCGGCCGATGAAGGCGTCCGGTGCCGAGGCCCGGTTGTAGCCGAAGCTGTGGTCGACACCCCGGGTGATCTCGTACGGGTCGGAGCCCTCGTACCGGGCGTACTCGGGGGTGCGGAAGTCGAAGACGGGCGGTGTGCGCGGGACGAAGCCCTCGCCCTGCGCCACCGTCCGGCGGTCCCACCAGTTGTACAGCGCCTTCGCACCCGGCAGACGCAGGCCCCGCCAGTGCGGTGCGTAGGGCAGCAGGCGGTCGTTGACGACGCCGTGCGGGACGGTGAAGCGGTAGAAGTCGACCAGCGAGCGGATCCCGTCGGCGGCGGCCGGCCAGGCGATGTCGTTCCAGAGGATGTCGGGGCGGTAGCGGCGGATCAGCTCCCGCATCTGCTCGTCGGCGTAGGCGGGGTAACTGCCGCGCGGGACGGCGGAGAACATGTCGGCGGCGGTGCCGATGGGCCGGTCGTCGAAGGTCCAGTCGAGTCCGCCGGAGTAGTAGACGCCGAAGCGCAGGCCCTCGGCCCGTACCGCTTCGGCGAACTCGCCGACCACGTCCCGGGTGGTGTGCCAGCCGGTGCGGTGCGGATTCTTCGTCCCGGAGGGCCAGAGGCAGAACCCGTCGTGGTGCTTGGTGACGAGGACCGCGTAACCGGCCCCCGCCTCCCGGAAGGAGCGGGCCCAGGCGGCCGGGTCCCAGGTGGCGAGCCCGTCCTCGAAATCGTGGCCGAAGTCCGTGTAGGGGCGCTTGCCGTAGGTGGCGCGGTGGTGGGCGGCGACCGGGGAGCCGGGGAAGCGGAGCGCGTTCTCGTACCACTCCGCGTACGAGGTCCAGCCCAGCGGCGCACGCCGGCCCGCCGCCGGGAGGTCGGCGGCGGGGACGTAGGGCGGGGCCCAGCCGGGGACGGAGGCGGGTGTCCAGTGAACGAAGATCCCCAGCCGGGCCCGGGACCACCATGAAGCGACCATGGCGGGAAGTATTGATCACTCGGGCGGCGTCGCGTAAGCCCTTTCGGCCGCCGGATCCCGGTGGTGCGTCTTCTGGGCGTGGATCAGGTCGCGGTACCAGGCGTAGGACCGCTTGGGCGTGCGGGTCAGGGTCTCGTAGTCGATGTGGACCAGGCCGAACCGCTGCGAGGCCCCCTCCGTCCACTCCACGTTGTCGGTCAGCGACCAGGTGAAGTAGCCGCGAACGTTCACCCCCGCGTCCATCGCCGCGCGCAGGGCGGTCAGATGGCTCTCCAGGTAGGCGATGCGGCGGTCGTCGGCGTGGGGCTCCTTGAGGGCGCAGCCGTTCTCGGTGATGTACAGGGGCGGGAGGCGGTCGCCGTAGCGGGTGTGCAGCGTGGTGAGGATCTCGGTGAGGCCTTCGGGGACGACGGGCCAGCCGAAACCGGTCTTCTCGTACCCCTCGATCTCCCGGATGCCGAAGGGGAGTTCGGCGGGCATCGTGAAGCCGGAGAAGGTCTCCAGGGCCTCCGGCCGGGGCGCGCCGACGAGGGTCGGGTTGTAGTAGTTGATCCCGTACCAGTCGAGCGGGGTGGAGATGACCTTCAAGTCGTCGGCGACCGGGCCCGGCATCAGGGCGGCGAGGTTCTCGTCCGGGTAGCGGCCGGTGAGGACGGGGTCGGCGAAGAGCCAGTTGGTGAGGGTGTCGTACAGCTCCGCGCCGAAGCGGTCCTCGTCGCTGTCCCCGGCCGTCCAGACCGGGGCGTGCGAGAAGGCGGCCCCGATGTTGTCCGCGCCCGCCGCGCGCAGGGCGCGGACGGCCAGGCCGTGGGCGAGGAGCTGGTGGTGGGCGGCGGGCAGGGCGTCGAAGAGCAGGGTGCGGCCGGGGGCGTGCTCGCCGAGTGCGTAGCCGAGCAGCGTGACCTCGGCGGGCTCGTTGACGGTGATCCACATCGGGACCCGGTCGGCGAGGCGTTCGGCGACGATGCCGGCGTACTCGGCGAAGCGGTGGGCGGTGTCCCGGTCGAGCCAGCCGCCCGCCTCCTCCAGCGGGAGCGGGGTGTCCCAGTGGTAGAGGGTCGGTGCGGGGGTGATGCCGTGGGCGCACAGCTCGTCGACGAGCCGGTCGTAGAAGTCGAGCCCGTCGGCGTTGACGGCTCCGCTGCCGCCGGGCACCACGCGCGGCCAGCTGACGGAGAACCGGAAGGCGTCGGCGCCGAGCCCGGCCAGCAGGGCGACGTCCTCGCGGTAGCGGGCGTGGAATCCGGTACCCCGGGTGGTGTCGGTGCCGTCCTTGATCCGGCCGGGGAGCGCGGCGAAGGCGTCCCAGCCGGAGGGGCCCTTGCCGTCCGCGTCCACCGCCCCCTCGGTCTGGAACGCGGAGGCGGAGGCTCCCCAGAGGAAGCCGGGCGGGAAGATCGGCAGGGTCATCGCGGCCTCCAGCAGCCGTACGTGGGAATCCGTATGAGCGGGCGCCTCGCCGGGCAATGATCAGGACCAGACCTTAATGGCCGGTGGCGGGCGGCAACAGAGTCCGTCGCGTGGATCGTGGAGCCCGCCCCGGGCGACCGCGCGCCCCGCCCAGGGACGAGGAGTGGTGGATGCAGTTCGAGGTGTGGGCCCCCGATGCGGACTCGGTCGTGCTGGAGGCGGCGGACGTCCGCTCCCCGATGGAGCGCGACATGGGGCGTGACGGCTGGTGGACGGCCGAGGCGGAGGCCTCGGACGGGGACCGGTACGGCTTCCGGCTGGACGACGGGCCGCTGCTGCCGGACCCCCGCTCACGCCGTCAGCCGGACGGGCCCGACGGCCCGAGCGCGGTCGTCGACCAGGAGGCGTACGCCTGGCGCGACGGGTGGGCGGGGCGGCGGCTGAACCGGGCCGTGCTGTACGAGCTGCATGTGGGGACGTACACCCCCGAGGGCACTTTCGACGCGGCGGCGGCCCGGTTGGGCCATCTGGCGGAGCTGGGTGTCACCCATGTGTCGCTGATGCCCCTCTGCCCGTTCCCGGGCGTCAACGGCTGGGGGTACGAGGGCGTCTCGCTGTGGGCGGTGCACGAGCCGTACGGCGGGCCGGAGGGACTGAAGCGCTTTGTCGACAGGGCGCACGGGCTGGGCCTCGGGGTCGTCCTGGACGTCGTCCACAACCATCTGGGCCCCACCGGCAACTACCTGCCCGCCTTCGGCCCGTACTTCACCGACACCCACCACACCCCGTGGGGCGCGGCGGTCAATCTGGACGCGCCCGGCTCGGACGAGGTGCGGGCGTTCCTGCTGGGCAGCGCGCTGGCCTGGCTGCGCGACTACCGGCTCGACGGGCTGCGGCTGGACGCGGTGCACGCGCTGGCCGACACCCGGGCGCTCACCTTCCTGGAGGAGCTGTCGGCGGCGGTCGACGCGCTGGCGGTGGAGCTGGGGCGGCCGCTCGGGCTGATCGCCGAGTCCGATCTCTGCGACCCGCGCACCACGACCCCGCGCCCGGCGGGCGGCCTCGGGCTGCACGCCCAGTGGAACGACGACTTCCACCACGCCCTGCACACCGCGCTGACCGGCGAGTCCCAGGGCTACTACGCCGACTTCGCGCACGCCCCGCTCGCCGCCCTGGCCAAGACGGTGACGTCGGCCTTCTTCCACAACGGGACGTGGTCCAGCTTCCGGGGCCGCACCCACGGCCGCCCGGTCGACGTGACGCGAAGCCCGGCGCACCGCTTCGTCGGGTACGCGCAGACGCACGACCAGATCGGCAACCGGGCGCTGGGCGACCGGCTGGCCTCCTCCCTCTCCCCCGGCCTCCAGGCGTGCGCCGCCGCCCTCGTGCTGACCGGGCCGTTCACCCCGATGCTGTTCATGGGCGAGGAGTGGGGGGCGCGCACCCCGTGGCAGTTCTTCACCGACCACACGGACCCGGAGCTGGCCGAGGCCGTACGCAGCGGCAGGCGGCGGGAGTTCGGGGAGCACGGCTGGGCAAAGGAGGAGATCCCCGACCCGCAGGACCCGGCGACCCGGGACCGTTCCTGCCTCGACTGGGCCGAGCCGGAGCGCGAACCGCACGCACGGCTGCTCGCCTGGTACCGCGAACTGATCGCGCTGCGGCGTACGTTGCCCGATCTGCACGATCCGGACCTGGCGTCGGTGAAGGTCGCCTTCGACGAGGACGCGCGTTGGTTCGCGTACCGCAGGGGCGATCTGCGGATCGTGGTCAACCTGGCGGACAAGCCGGCGGCGATCCCGCTCGGTCTCGGACGCCACCGCCGTTCCGGCGGCCGGGTGTTGGCCGCGTGGGAGCCGGTGGAGGCGCCGGGGGCGGACGGGGTGCTGCACCTGCCGCCGGAGTCGTGCGTGGTGCTGGCGGACGACTGACCGGGAGCCGACGGCGGAGCGGGCCGAGCGGCCGGACGCGGCGGGCGCCCGGCCGCTGCCCCTCCCGTACGACGTCCCGCACCGCTTCCGGGACCGCGAGCCGCCCGACGGCTCAGCCGGGCGGCCCGGGCCCTCCTCGCCCACCGGCTCCGGGGCGTCCTACTCCACGACGGCCAGCTCGCGGGCGGTGGTGTTGAGCCGCCGCCCGCCGTCCTCGGTCACCGCCACGATGTCCTCGATCCGGACGCCGAAGCGGCCCGGGAGGTAGATGCCGGGCTCCACGGAGAAGCACATGCCGGGCACCAGCGGCTGCTCCTCGCCCTCGATCATGTAGGGCGGCTCGTGTGTGGTGACGCCGATGCCGTGGCCGGTGCGGTGGATGAACCGGTCGCCGTAGCCGAACTCGGTGATCACCGCGCGGGCGGCCCGGTCGATCTCCTGGCAGGCGACGCCGGGCCGGACGGCGGCGCAGCCGGCCTGCTGGGCCTCGCGGACGATGTCGTGGACCCGCTGCTCCTCGGCGGTGGGCTCACCGACGTGGACCGTACGGGAGGTGTCGGAGCCGTAACCGTGCTTCAGGCCGCCGAAGTCGAGGACGACCATGTCGCCGCGCTCGATGGTGCGTTCGCCCGCCTCGTGGTGCGGGTTGGCCCCGTTGGGGCCGGATCCGACGACGGTGAAGTCCACTTGGGAGTGCCCGAACTCCCTGAGCAGGGCGGCGAGATCGGTGGCCACATCGACCTCCCGGCGGCCGGAGAAGCGTGTCTTCAGGATCTCCGCGTACGTGGCGTCGGCGGCGGCCCCGGCGGCGGTGAGCCTCTCCAGCTCGGCCGCGTCCTTCACGGCGCGGAGCATCGGGAGGGCTTCGGTGAGCGCGGTGTAGGTGGTGCCGGGCAACTCCCGCTGGAGGCCGAGCAGATGCATCGCCCAGGCGTTGTCGCTGACGGCGAAGCGCCCCTGGGCGTCCAGCAGCGGGGCGGTCACCGCGTACGGGTCCTTGCCGTCGGTCCAGTCCCGCAGGGCGAGGGCGGGCGCCCCGGTGGCGGCCGCCGCGTCGGGGGCCTCCAGGGTCGGGACGACCAGCACCGGGTCGTGGCCGGCCCGCAGCACGAGGAGGGTGAGGCGCTCGGTGCTCACAGGGCGGTAGCCGGTGAGGTGGACGAGGTCGGGCCCCGGCGCGACGATCACCCCGGCGAGCCCGGCCTCGGCGGCGGACTCGGCGGCCCGTGCCATCCGGGCCCGGTAGTCGTCGGCGGTGAAGGGCGGGGGCGGTGCGGACTGCTGGGCGAACGGGCTCGGGCTGGACATCAGGCCTCCTGGCGGTGCGACACGGCACACAGCATCCTGCCCGCCCCGCGGGACGGACGCGACCGGCTTACGGCCGGGGCTGTCAGCCGCCGCCCGTCCGGCGCCGCCCGCCGGGCAGCCGCACGACCAGATCCGCCCGGTCCCGGCCCCGCTCCACCAGCCGGGCGTTCGCCTCGTCGGACCGGGCCACCCACTTCTCCGCGTCACGCCGGGGCCTCCCGTGGTGCACATGCCGGTCGACGAGCCGGCGCACCCGGACCTCCGGATCGAGGTCCACGAACCACACCTCGTCCAGCAGCCCGCGCACCGGGGCCCAGGGGCCGTCGTCGAGCAGCAGGTAGTTGCCCTCGGTGACGACGAGCGGGACGTCCGGCGGTACGGGAAGCGACCCCGCGACCGGCTCCTCCAGGGACCGGTCGAAGGCCGGGGCGTAGACCGCGTGCACCGGGTCGGGTGCGCGCAGCCGCCGCAGCAGGGCCGCGTACCCGGCCGCGTCGAAGGTGTCGGGCGCGCCCTTGCGGTCGGCGCGGCCGAGTCGGTCCAGCTCGGCGGCGGCGAGGTGGAAGCCGTCCATCGGGACGAGGGCGGCGCGTCCGTCCAGGGCCGCGACCAGCCGGTCCGCCAGAGTGGACTTCCCGGCTCCGGGCGGGCCCGCGATCCCGAGGACGCGCCGCTGTCCGGCGTCCGCGAGCACGCGGGCCCGGTCGATCAGCGCGGCCCGGCCGCCGGTGCTCGTAGCGTCCACGATGTCCATGCGGCGCATTGTGCCCGGGGTCGGGGCCCCGGACGCTAGTGTTACGTATAACCTCACCACCGCAGAACCCGTGAAACCTCTGGAAGGGCCCGCCATGTCCCAGATCGCCCTGGTCACCCTGGTCGTCCGCGACTACGACGAGGCGCTCGTGTTCTACCGCGACGCGCTCGGCTTCGACCTGGTGGAGGACACCGACCGGGGCGACGGCTCCCGCTGGGTGGTGGTGCGCCCGCGCGGGGCCGCGCCCGGCACGGGGCTGCTGCTGGCCCGTGCGAAGGACGAGGAGCAGAGCGCGGCGGTGGGGGCGCAGACCGGCGGCCGGGTCGGCTTCTTCCTGCACACGGAGGACTTCTCGGCCGATCACGAGCGGATGCGCGCGGCCGGGGTCCGCTTCCTGGAGGAGCCGCGCCACGAGAGTTACGGCTCGGTCGCGGTCTTCGAGGACCTGTACGGCAACCGGTGGGACCTGCTCCAGCCCGCCGCCTGAGCCGTCGCCATTCGGCCCACAGCCGAGGCGCGGCCCGACACCGTCCGATGACGATGGGTCCATGGAGTCCGAGGAGTCCACGGAGAGGGCCGCGCCGGCCGAGCGGCACGCCGGCTGGAACGAGCTGTTCTTCGACCTCGTCGTCGTCGCCGGGGCGGGCCAGCTGGCCCATCTGCTGCACGACGGCCCCCACCTGGCGGACCTCGCCCTGTACGCGGTCCTCTACCTGGCCTTCTGGACCAGCTGGGCCGGGTTCGCCGTCTACGGGGACATCGCGGCATCCGAGACCCGGGTCCGCACGCTGCTGATCGCGATGTTCGGCATGGCCGTGATGGCGGCCTCCGTGCACACGGTCCGAACCAGCCACGCGATCGCCTTCGTCATCGCCTATGTCGCGCTGCGCTGGCAGGCGGGCCAGGTCTGGCGGCGGGGCAGCGTCGTGGTGGACTGGCCGCTGGCCCAGTTCGGCGCGGGCGCGGTGCCCTGGCTCGTCTCGCTCTTCGTGGACAGCCCGCTGCGCTACTGGCTCTGGGCGCTCGGCATCGCGCTGGACATCGTCACGCTGCTGGTCTCCACCCGCGACCGCACGCTGCGGCGGGCGGGCGAACGGGCCGCGCGCCGCCGCGACGGCCGCCCGCCGCCTGGCCCCGCGCACGGCCCGGTCGCCGGACCGCCCCGGATCGGCGAGTCACGGATCGACGCCGCGCACATGGGCGAACGGCTCGGGCTGTACGTGATCATCGTGCTGGGCGAGGGCGTCATCCAGATCATCGGCGCCGCGTCCGAGCACGACAGCTGGGACGGGCCGCTCGCCGCCACCGGCCTCGGGGCGTTCGCGCTGCTGGCCGCGATCTGCACGCTGAGCCTGCTCTACGGCACCAACGGCATCCCCCATCTGCGCAAGGGCGTGCTCGCGCCGAGGCTGGCGATGCTGCTGCACGCGGTGATGACCGGCTTCCTGGTCGCGTTGGCGACCGCGCTGGGCTCGGCCGTCGCGCATGTCGACGACGTCCTGCCGAAGGGCCAGCACTGGCTGCTGTGCGGGGCGATGGCCGGGTACTTCGCGGCGGGCCTGGTCGCGGCGCTGCCGCTCGCGGACCGGTCCGACCGGGTCTGGCTCCTGGGCTGGGCGCTGCCCTGCGTGGCGGTGTCCGTCGCGCTGGCCCCGCTCGGCGTGGCGCTGCCGGCCTGGGCGACGATCTGGATCCTGGTGGCGCTGGTCTGCTGGCAGATCTCCTACGACCCGGGGCCGCCCGGAACCGCTCCGGCGGGGCGGCGGGGGCGAAGGTTCCGGCGTACGTCCCCTCGCACCGCCTGAGCGGGGACACGGCTTCAGGCGGCGGGGGCCATGGGCGGGGGCGGTGGGGGTCAGGCCCGGGCCGCCGCGTCCGCTTCCCGTACGGCCACCGCCTCCATCGCGTCCAGCACCGGCCGGATCAGCGGATGGCCCTCGGCCCCCTGGCGTACGGCGGCGAAGACCCGGCGGGTGGGGGCGCTGCCCTCGACCGGGCGGACGACGACGCCGGCCGGTTCCATCGCGCGCAGCGCGGAGCGGGGCACCAGGGCCACTCCGGCGTCCGCCCCGGCCAGGGCGACCACGGCGTGGAAGTCGTCCGAGGAGTGTTCCAGGCGCGGCGCGAACCCGGCGTACTCGCAGGCCAGGACCACCACGTCGTGGCAGGGGTTGCCCGGGTACGGTCCGATCCACGGGTCCTCCGCCAGGTCGGCGACCGCCACCTGGGCCTGGTCCGCGAGGCGGTGGCCCACCGGCAGCACCGCGTCGAACGGCTCCGAGTACAGCGGGACCCGGGTGAGGCGGCGGTCGTCCTCGGCGGGCGCGCCCCGGTATTCGACGGCGACCGCCACGTCGACCTGCCGGTCCAGCACCATGGGGACGCTCGCGTCGCCCTCCGCGTCCTGGACCTTGACCCGGATGCCGGGCGCGGTGCGGGCCAGCTCGGTGAGGGCGGGGGCCAGGACCAGGCCGATGCCGGTGGCGAACGCGGCGACCGTGACCGTGCCGGCGACGCCCGCGCTGTAGTCGGCCAGCTCCGCCTCGGCCCGCTCCAGCTGGGCCAGGACCAGATTGGTGTGGCTGAGCAGGATCTCCCCGGCGGCGGTGAGCCGGGCGCCGCGCGCCCCGCGTTCGACGAGGCGGTGGCCGGTCTCCTGCTCCAGGGCGGCGAGCTGCTGGGAGACGGCGGAGGGGGTCAGGTACAACGCGGCGGCGGCCGCGGTCACGGTGCGGTGGTCGGCCACCGCACGGAGGATTCGCAGCCGCCGCGCATCGATCATGTGCCCATTGTCCCAGGTCGCGACGGACCGCCCGACCCGGTGACCCGTTACGCCTCCAGGGCGGCCCGCGCGTCGACGAACGCGTCCACGGCGCGGTTCACGTCGGCGGTGGAGTGCGCGGCCGAGAGCTGGACGCGGATGCGGGCCGCG
This sequence comes from Streptomyces sp. NPDC058576, assembly GCF_042718715.1. Taxonomy (NCBI): domain Bacteria; kingdom Bacillati; phylum Actinomycetota; class Actinomycetes; order Kitasatosporales; family Streptomycetaceae; genus Streptomyces; species Streptomyces sp. NPDC058576. The sequence goes on from NZ_JBHXPF010000008.1 coordinate 157,214, forward strand.
CCCTGCGGGACGACGGGGTACGAGAACCCGATCACGTACACGCCGCGCTCCAGGAGCAGTTCCGCCATCCGGCCCGCCTTGCCCGCGTCCCCGATCATGACGGGCGCGATGGCGTGGTCGCCGGGGAGGATGTCGAAGCCCTCCTCGGTCATCCGGGTGCGGAACAGCTCGGTGTTGGCGGCGAGCTGCTCGCGGAGGTCGCCGGCGGACTCCAGCAGGTCGATGACCTTGAGGGAGGCGGCGGCGATGACCGGGGCGAGGGTGTTGGAGAAGAGGTAGGGGCGCGAGCGCTGGCGCAGCAGGGCGACGATCTCCGCGCGGGCCGCGACGTAACCGCCGGAGGCTCCGCCGAGCGCCTTGCCGAGGGTGCCGGTGATGATGTCGACCCGGTCCATGACGCCGTGCAGTTCGGGCGTGCCGCGTCCGCCGGGGCCGACGAAGCCGACGGCGTGCGAGTCGTCGACCATGACCATGGCGTCGTAGCGGTCGGCCAGGTCGCAGATCTCCTGGAGCGGGGCGACGTAACCGTCCATGGAGAAGACGCCGTCGGTGACGATCAGGCGGCGGCGGGCCCCGGACGCCTCCTTGAGCTGCGTCTCCAGGTCGGCCATGTCGCGGTTGGCGTAGCGGTGGCGCTTGGCCTTGGAGAGCCGGATGCCGTCGATGATGGAGGCGTGGTTGAGGGCGTCGGAGATGACCGCGTCCTCGGGGCCGAGCAGCGTCTCGAAGACGCCGCCGTTGGCGTCGAAGCAGGAGGAGTAGAGGATCGTGTCCTCCTGGCCGAGGAACGCGGAGAGGCGCTGCTCCAGCTCCTTGTGGACCTCCTGGGTGCCGCAGATGAAGCGGACCGAGGCCATCCCGTAGCCCCAGCGGTCCAGCGCCTCGTGGGCGGCGGCGATCACCTCGGGGTGGTCGGCGAGGCCCAGGTAGTTGTTGGCGCAGAAGTTGAGGACCTCGCCGGGGCGCCCGCCGGAGGTGACGGACACGGTCGCGGACTGCGGGGTGCCGATCACGCGCTCGGGCTTGTGCAGCCCGGCGGCCCGGATCTCGTCGAGGGTGGTGCGCAGATCGTCGCGTACGGAGTCGAACATGCGGGATTCCTTAAGGGATCAAGGGAAGCGGAGCGGTCGGAAGGTCAGACGGTCCAGTCGAGGATGACCTTGCCGCCGAGGCCGCTCGCGGCGTCGTCGAAGGCCGCCTCGAAGTCGCGGAAGCCGTACCGGCCCGTGATCACGGGGGCGAGGTCGAGGCCGCCCTCCAGCAGGACGGACATGGCGTACCAGGTCTCGTACATCTCGCGGCCGTAGATCCCCTTGATGGTGATCATCGAGGTGACGATGCGGGACCAGTCGACGGCGAAGTCCTCGGCGGGCAGGCCGAGCATCGCGATCCGGCCGCCGTGCGTCATGTTCGCGACCATGTCGCGCATCGCCTCGGGGCGGCCGGACATCTCCAGGCCGATGTCGAAGCCCTCGCGCAGGCCGAGTTCCCGCTGCCCGTCCGCGATGGTGCTCTCCGCGACGTTCAGGGCGAGGCTGACGCCGACCTTGCGGGCGAGGGCGAGGCGGGCCTCGCTGACGTCGGTGATGACGACGTTGCGGGCGCCGGCGTGCTTGGCGACGGCGGCGGCCATGATGCCGATCGGGCCGGCGCCGGTGATCAGGACGTCCTCGCCGACCAGCGGGAAGGACAGCGCGGTGTGCACGGCGTTGCCGAACGGGTCGAAGATCGCGGCGATGTCGAGGTCGACGGGGACCCGGTGCACCCACACGTTCGAGGCGGGCAGGACGACGTACTCCGCGAACGCCCCGTCGCGGCCGACGCCGAGTCCGATCGTGGAGCGGCAGAGGTGGCGGCGGCCGGCGAGACAGTTGCGGCACTTGCCGCAGACGAGGTGGCCCTCGCCGCTGACCAGATCGCCGACCGCGACGTCGGCGACGTCGGAGCCGAGGGCCGCGACCTCGCCGACGAACTCGTGGCCGAGGACCAGCGGGGTGGTGACCGCCTGCTGGGCCCAGCCGTCATAGGCGCGGATGTGCAGGTCGGTGCCGCAGATGCCGGTGCGCAGGACCTTGATCAGGACGTCGCCGGGGCCGTACTCCGGCTCCGGCACGTCCATCAGCCACAGTCCGGGCTCGGCCTTCTGCTTGACGAGTGCCTTCACGGCTGTGGCTCCCTGACGTCGGTACGCGAGTGGATACCCCGGGCCTCGGGGCATGTCGGAGGAACCCTGCGGCCCGGGGTGGATCTTGGGTGTCCCCCACCATGGTGGGGGTTCGGCGGGACGGGACGGAGCATCTCGAAGGGCTCCACGCGCCGTCCCCGGCCGTCACCGAGAAGGCTGCCGTACGGCGGGGCCCCGGGTCCATCGAGGATTTCTTAAGCGCCGCCGCAGGAGATCTTCACACCTGGCCGTGGCTTCACGGACCGCTGCCGTTCTCCGGCCTTCGTTTCCTCGGCCAGGGCCTGGGGGGGCACAGTGGAGGGGGGCCGCGCCGCCCGGCGGTTTTGGTAAGCCCCCAAGCACACCCGGCCGGGGCCCCGCGCCGGGGCGGGTCCCCGGCCTTTTGTGCCCGCGCCCGGGGCTTGGGCAAACCGGCCGGCCGCCCCCCCCCGCGCGCCTTTTCCACGACAGGCCCTACAGCTCGCCGTACGGGCCCAGGAAGCGGGGGCGGCCCTGCTCGATCCGGTAGAGGAAGATCCCGTTCTCGTACCGCACCTGCCGGGTCGAGGCGTGGAAGGCGAGGGGGCGCACGATGCCCCGGTGCTCGGTCCGCACGAGCCGCCCGCCGATGCCGTTGCGGACCTCGCCCGAGGCGCTGGTGGTCCCGGCGGCGCGGGCGATCAGGCCGACCGCGTCGTACGCCTCGGCCGCCCAGGTCGCCGGGGGTGCGCCGAAGCGCTCGCGGTGGGCGGCGGTGAACGCCTCGGCCGCTGGGAGGGCGGCCGGGTCGGCGTACGCCTCGGCGAAGACCCAGCCCTCCGCGGCCTCGCCCGCCCCGTCGAGGAAGGCGGGCCCGAGGGCGGGTCCGGCGGCGACCCGGGCCCCGGTGAAGCCCTCGTCCGCCAGCGCGGTGGCCAGCCGGGCGGCCCGGGACGCGTCGCCGCCCGCGAGCACCAGCCCGTCCGCCCGGCTGCTCACGGCCTTGCGGACGACCGCGCCGAAGCCCGCGTCGCCCCGGGCCAGGGGGTGTTCGAGAAGGGTGGCACCGGTCAGGGCGGCGTTGCGGAAGGTGCGCCCGATCTCCGCGCCGAGTCCGGTGTCGGCCGCGTCCTCGACGAGGAGGATGCGGGTGGCGGGGCTGGTGCGGGTGAGGTAGCCGATGAGGCCGGGCGCGAGCATACGGTCCAGGGGGCGGGTCACGCAGAGGTGGAGGCCGGTGCCGGTCTCGACGGTGCTGGAGCCCGCCGCGACGACGACGGTGGCCAGCCGCGCCGCGCCGTACCGCCGGACGACCTCCTCGCGCAGGACGTCCGCGGTCGGCCCGAGGACCGCGACGACCGCGGTGTCCGCCGCCAGCCGCCCGGCCGCCCGGAGCGCCGCGGCCGGGTCGCCCGCGTCGTCCTCGGTGCGCAGGGCGAGCCGGAACGCCTTCTCCTCGCGGGCGTTGTGGTCGGCGACGGCGAGCTGGGCGCCGCGCTGGTGGGCCAGTCCGGTGGCCCGGCCGGGTCCGCTGAGGTCGGCGTGGAGGCCGATCGTGTACGTGGTCGTCGCCCCGGCTCCCGCCGAGGGACCGCCCGCCTCCCGACCGCTGTCCCGCAGGGCGATCCAGGCCGCGGTGGACCCGCCGGCGAGGACGACGGCCCCGGCCGCGCCGGCGGTCAGGACCCTGCGACGGGTGGGACCGCCTGTACGGCCGACGGCTCCGCCCCCGCTCGCTTCGTCACCGGCCGGGGTGAGCGTGGCGGGGAGCGGCTCGGGGTCCGGCAGCGCAAGGGCGGCGGCGGACCGCTCGGCGATCGACGCGGGCAGCCCGGCGGGCATCGGCCAGGGGGCTAGGGCGGGGGCGGAAGCCTCGCCCGGGTCCGGAGCCGTGCCGGACTCCGGCGTGCCCAGCCGGCCCGGGTCGAGGGCCTCCCCGGACTCCAGCGCGCCCAGCCGGGCCGCGTCCGGAGCCGTGCCGGACTCCGGCGTGCCCAGCCGGCCCGGGTCGAGGGCCTCCCCGGACTCCAGCGCGCCCAGCCGGGCCGCGTCCAGGGCCAGGCCCGAAGACTCGCCCGGGACCGGGTTCGGGACCGTGCGGAGAGCTTCGCGGGGGTCCGGGGTCGCCTCACCGCCCGCCGCCAAGGCGTCGCGGACCCGGCTCGCGGTGGGCCGGGCGGCCGGGTCCTTGGCGAGGCAGGCGGTGACCACGGGGACCAGTCCAGGTGGGACGCCGGTCAGGTCCGCCTCCTCGTGGACCGTACGGAACAGGGCACCCGCCCCGCCGCCCTCGCCGAACGGCCCGCGCCCGGTCGCCGCGTACACGAGGACGCAGCCGAGCGAGAACACGTCGCACGGCGGCCCCGGTGGCCCGGCCGACGCCTGCTCGGGAGCCAGGTAGCCGGGCGTTCCGATCACCGCGCCGGTGGCGGTCAGCGCGGTGGCCCCCTCGTGGCGGGCGATCCCGAAGTCGATGAGGCGGGGGCCGTCGAGGGCGAGGAGCACGTTGCCGGGTTTGACGTCGCGGTGGATCAGCCCGGTCTCGTGGACCGCGGCGAGGGCCTCGGCGAGCCGGCTCCCGAGCGCCCGGACGGTGGCCGTGGGCAACGGGCCGCCGGCCCCCACCACCTCGCTCAGCGGGGGCCCGGGGACGAACGCGGTGGCCAGCCACGGTTCCCGGGCCTCGGTGTCCGCGCCGAGCACCGGGACCACCCACGGGCCGGTGATCCGCGCGGCGGCCTCGGCCTCCCGGCGGAAACGGTCCCGGAAGCCGGGGTCGGCGGCGTGCTCGGCCCGGATCACCTTGACGGCTGCGAGCGCCCCGCCCGCCGAGCGCGCCAGGTAGACCACGCCCATGCCGCCCGCGCCGAGCCGGACGAGGGTGCGGTAGGGGCCGACGGTGCGGGGGTCCTCGGAGGTGAGGGGCCGCACGTCAGCTCTTCGGCTTCGGGGCCGGGCCGAGGTAGCGGATACGGCCGTCCTCCACCCGGTACAGGTGGGCGTCCTGGCCGACGAGTTGCTGGCGCTCCTCGTCGAACGCGTAGGAGCGCGAGACCCCCTCGTACCGTGCGGCGGCGATCGCGGCGGAGAGCGCGGCCCGGGTGGGCCGGCCGTCGCCGGAGGGCGTGGCGCCGGTCGAGGCCGTGGCGCTCGCGGATGCCCCCTTGGCCGCGGCCTCGGCGACGGCGGCCAGTTCGCGGGCGACGAGCCCGGCCACGTCGTACGCCTCGGCCGACCAGGCGGCGGGCGCGGCGCCGAAACGTTTGCGGTGGGCGGCGGCGAAGGTCGCGCTGGCCGGGGCGCTCGCGTCGGTGAACGGTGCGACGAACTCCCAGCCGTCGGCCGCCGCACCCGCCTTCTCCAGGAACTCCGGCCCCATGACGGTGTGCTGGGCCATGCACGGTCCGGCGAAGGAGAGGTCGGCCAGGATGCGGGCGACCCGGGCGGCGCCGGCCGCGTCACCGGCGTAGAAGAGGGCGTCGCTCCGGTTGGACAGGAGATCGGTGAGGACCGGGTCGAAGACGGTGGTGCCGGCGGGCACCACCCGGGGGTGGGTGGTGCCGGTGGTGAGCTGGGGCGTCAGCAGGTTGGTCGCGTACCCCGCCTGGTAGGCCGCCTGACCGCCGGCCCGGTCGACGAGGACGCCCAGCCGCTCGACGTCGGGGCGCAGCAGGAGGCGGTTGACGACCGGGACCCCGAGCGAGGCGTAGGAGGGGGCGGCCTGGAAGAAGGAGGCGTTGGCCCGTCGCGGGAAGGTGATCTGGAGGGCCGACACCGTCAGGACCGGCAGCACCGCCTCGTCGTACGCGGACAGGGCCGCCCCGGCCGCCTCGTCGCTCGTGGGGCCGATGACCGCGAGGACCTCCGGGTCGCGGGCGAACTCCTCGGCGACCTGGGCGGACCGACGGGCGTCGCCTTGGTCGTCGAGGACCTTCACGGCGAGCCGGAAGGGCTGGTCGTCGAGGGAGTTGAAGCGGTCGACGGCGAGCCGGGCGCCGCGTTCCTGGGCGCGCCCGGCGGCGCTCCCGGGTCCGGTGAGGTCGGCGTGCACGCCGATGATCCAGCGGCTGCCGCCGGGAGCCCCGTCCCCGCCGCCGGTGCCGGACTCGCCGCGGGTGAGACGTACGGCGGCGAAGGCTCCGGCGCCGAGGGCGAGGGCGCCGCCGGCCGCGAACAGCAGGAACCGCCGCCGGGCGGGGCCGGGTTGCGGGGGCCCGGGCTTATCGGTGACGGCCACGGTGGCCTCGATGTCGGGCAGGGCCAGCAGCGCGGCGGCCCGGTCCGCGATGATCCGGACGACGTCCTCGGGCAGCCAGTCGGCGGAGGCTCCGGCGGGTGCGTCCTCGGCGATCAGGGCGTCGAGCTCGGCGGCGGCCGGACGTTCGCCGGGGTTCTTGGCGAGGCACCGCTCCAGCAGGGCGCGCAGGGAGGCGTCGTGGATGCCGTCAAGGTCGGGTGCGTCGTGGACGGTGCGGTAGAGCACGGCGTCGACCGCGCCGCTGCCGAAGGGCGGCCGGCCGGTGGCCGCGTACGCGAGGAGGCAGCCGAGCGAGAAGACGTCCCCGGCGGACCCGACCGGACTCCCGGACGCCCTCTCGGTGTTCCCGGCCGCCTGCTCGCGGCTCCCGGACGCCGCCTCGGCGTCCCCCGACACCTGCTCAAAGCTCCCGGACGCCGACTCCGCGCTCCCCGACACCTGCTCAAAGCTCCCGGACGCCGACTCCGCGCTCCCCGACACCTGCTCGGGCGGGAGGAAGCCGGGGGTGCCGACGATCAGTCCGGTGGCGGTGAGCGCGGTGGCGTCGGCGGTGCGGGCGATCCCGAAGTCGATCAGCCGGGGGCCGCCGGCCGTCAGCAGGACGTTGCCCGGTTTGACGTCGCGGTGGACGAGCCCGGCGGCGTGCACGGCGGCCAAGGCGCGGGCGAGCAGCCGGCCGAGGACTCTCACGCTGCGCACGGGCAGCGGCCCGCGCCGGGCGACGACGTCGGAGAGCGTCGGCCCGGGCACGAACTCGGTCGCGAGCCAGGGGCGTTCGGCCTCGGTGTCGGCCCCGGTGACGGGCACGGCCCACGGGCTGTCGACCCGGCGGGCGGCTTCGGCCTCGCGGCGGAAGCGGGCCCGGAAGTCCTCGTCCCCGGCGTGCTCGGGCAGGATCACCTTGATCGCGGCGAGCGCTCCGGCGTCGGTGCGCCCGAGGTAGACGACGCCCATGCCGCCTGCTCCGAGGCGGCCGAGGAGCCGGTGTCCGCCGATCCGGGCGGGGTCGGTGGGTCGCAGATCGTCCATCGCCCGGCCTCAGCTCTGCTTCTCGACGGCGGATCCGAGCTGCACCAGCATGGCGGCCTGCGCCTGGACGACCAAATCGTCGATCTCCCGCTCGGTGCGACCCTTCGCCCCCTTGCCGGTGACGGCGACGGTGAACTGCAGGACCTGCGCCTGCTGCCAGGCGTAGTAGTGCGGCCCGCCGACCTCGGAACTCTGGTAAAGCCCCGTCTCGCTCAGGAAGTCGTCGGAGTTGTTCTGGTTGGCCTCGCCGCCGAACAGCGCGCCCGCGACGAGGGAGCCGATCAGCTCGCCCTCGCGCAACTGCTGGGTGGGGCAGCGCATCGACTCCTCGATCGACTCCGCCACCTCCCAGGCCGCGTCCCCGGCGGTGCGGTGGACGGTGACGGTCGCGGCGAGCCGCACCGGGCCCTTCCCCGCCGAGGCGGGCAGTTCGAACGACCGGCTGCGCGTCGCCAGGACACCGTGGCCGGGCTTCTGCTGCTGCCAGACGCAGTCCTTGCCGAGGACGGGCCAGGTCGCGGGGCCGCTCTCGTACGGGCTCCGCTTCACCACGCCGGAGCCGAAACTGTCGGGGTCGGCGATGACGCGGCGGATGAGGTCGAGCGCCGCCGCCCGGGTTCCGGGCAGCCGGGCCGGGTCGGGGTCGAGGGTCCCGGTCGCCTCGGCGGACGGTCCGGATTCCGCGCCGCCGTTCGCAGGGGCACGCGCCGTCGCACTGGCGGACGCGTCGCGCTTCTCGGCCCTCCCGGGGTCGTCCGCCGTACCGGAGCAACCGGCGAGCAGCACGGTCACCAGGGTCAGGGGCAGCGCGAGCCGCCCTCCTCTTAACGGCACGTGACGGCTCACAGCGTTTCCCCGTTCCTCCTCGACGCCGCGTCGATCATAAGTTCGCCGCCCCGCCGTGGTGGTGGTGCCCGGGGACTGTTGCCTCATCGGGACATGCGGGCGCCCCGTCACACAGCCGCCCCGGCCCCCGTCAGGCGGTCTCCGCAAGGAACGCCCGGAGGTGCCCGACGAGAGCGTCCGGCCGGTCCTGCGGGATGAGCGTGTAGCTGTCGGCCACCTCCGCCAACCACTGCGGAAAGCCTCACCACGCTCATCCCGACGACCTGGCCCCACCGCCCTCGGGCCCGCGCCTGACGCAGCGTAGGGATTACCTGCCCGTCCTTGATAACGTCGCCCCCGCGGCTGCGGACTCCTCCCCCCGACCCAGCCGTACGGGGTGGGCACGGGGACCGGGCGCGGCAGGACGAAGAGGGCCGACAGATGAGCCTTGCACAGGTGCACTACACCTCCGCCGCGCCGGGGGACGAGGGAGCGGCGGGCCGGTTCACGGCGGTCGGTCCCGGGGTGTCCGGGGCCCTGCTGGCGGAGATCGAGCCCTTGGTGCGCTACGAGCTGCCCGCAGGCGTTCCCGACCGCCCGTCGGACGGCGAACTGCGCTCGCTGCCGCAGGCGTTCACGTACGCCGCCCTCTCCGACGGCAGCCGCCTGGTGTCCCGGTCGGCCCCGGCACGGGACACGGGCGGCGGTACGGGGTCGGGGATCCGGTTCCACGCGCACGCGGTGCATCTGCCGCCGGGGGTGCCGTTGCCGGGCGACCGGCTGCCGGTCGAGGCGTGGCGCTCCCCGCACTGGGTGGCGGCGACGCCCGGCGGCGCGATACCGGACCCGCTGACGCTGCCGCCGGGGGCCACGGCGGTCTCCGAGGGCCTGGACGACTTCGCCGTGTCGCGCGGCCCCTGGCTCGCCGCCGTCCTGGCGGATCTGCGCCGGGCGAGCGACGCGGAGGCGGCCGGCGGCCCGCCGGTGGTGCTGGTGGAGCGGCAGTGCGCGGACGTGGCCCGGTGGCTGGGTCTCGCGTCCGTGACCCTGCCGAGGGAGAGCGCGGAGCGGCTGACGTTCACCACGTACACCCGGCGGCCGGGGAGTTCGGCGGCGCGGGTGGCGGGGGTACTGCCGGAGGACGCGGAGGCGGCCCGGGCGGCGGGCCTGCGGGTGCACGTGTGCGCGGGGCAGTCACCGGCAGGCGGCGGTACGGACGACGTGTGGGCGACGACGGCGGCCCGGATCTGGCGGAGCCGGTCGCCGGAGCTGTTCCAGGAGGCGCGGGAACTGCCCGGGGAGCCATTCACCGCGGGGCCGTTGGCGGTGACGGCCCTGTGCGCGGGGATCGCGCTCGGCCCGGACGGACGTGCGGCGGCGGCCGGCTGGGCCGCCGACCGCCCCTACACCCTGGACGCCAAGCGCACGGGCCAGTTGGTCGAGGCCCTCACCTCCCCCGGCATCGACGACCGTACGAGCTCCGAATTCGACGCCGCCGGGCGGCTGTTCGGTGCACTGGAGGGCCGCTGCCCGGCGTCGGTGACCGCCCCGCTGGCGGCGATGCTGGTCACGGAGGCGGTACGGGGCGGCAACGGCTCGCTGGAACTGCCGCGCCGGGACGCGTTCGTGGGCCCGGAGGGGGCGAAGGTCGCGGAGCGGCTCGGCCCGGAGATCCTGACCGAGCTGGGCGACACGACCGGGTCCCGTTCGGTGGCACGGACCGTACAACTGCTGCGGGTGGCACGGCTGCTGGGCGTGGACGGCACGGAGTCGCTGCCGAGCGTCGTGGACCGGCTGGCGCCCGCACTGCTGGCGGAGGCGGCGGTACGGGAAGAGGAAGGGGCCGCGGGCGCTCCGAGCTTTGCGGCAACCCTGCTGGAGCTGCTGGACGAGCAGTTCGAGGTGCGGACGGCGTTGCTCGGCGCGCTGGACCGGATCGCTCCGCAGGACCCGGGGGCGGTGGCCCGGTTCCTGGAGCGGGTGGCGCTGCCGTTCACGGGGACGCAGGTGCTGCCGCATCTGCGGATGTGCGCCGAGGTGTCGGGGGCGATGGCGACGCTGGGCGGTGACCGGGCGGCGGTGTGGCACCGGGTGCTGCGCGCGGCCGGCCTCTCCCCGTTCGCCGAGCCGCTGGTCCTGCGCACGGGGGTGGGCCTGGTGTGGGAGGACCGGGCCCCGACGGTGGAGGAGGCCCGCCTCCTGCTGGACGCGGCCACCTCGGACTCGCACCGCGTGGCCGGTACGTGGGCGCGCCTGGTCGACGCGGCACTGGGCGCGTCCGCCGCGGAGCCGTCCGCCACCGGGACGCCCTCCGCCGGTCCGTCCGCTGCGAGCACCGACGAGGCGGCCGCCCTCGCCCATGACCTGCTGCGCGGCTTCCCCGGGGAGATCGGCGGGCGGGAGCGGGCGGGCCTCCTATTGCTGGACCTGGTCCGCGAACTGCGCGCCGGGGCGCCGGAACCCGGCTGGGCCGAGACGGTCCGCACCCTGTGCGCCCAGGCGGAACCGGTCGAACCGGCACTCCGGGAGCGGGCGCACGCGGCCCTGGTCGAACGGCTGCTGGCCCCGGACCGCCCGGGGGCGGAGCTGTACGACTTCGTCCACGGCGACGACGCCGAGCTGATCGCGGCGTACGACCGCACCGCCCGGACGGAGACCGTACGGACCCGGCTGCGCGCCCAGCCCGCCTACGCGGCGGACTGCTTCACCGTCTGGACCGCCCACCCGCACGCGGGCAAGGCCTGGCCCCCGGTGGCCGCCGCCCTCCTGGACGAGGTCCTGCGCCCCGCCGTCCGCGCCATGTCGGCCGAGGACGTCGCGGAGGTCGAGTCGACGGTGGGCCGCACGGGCAGCAGCGGCCGGGCCGACGCCTTCCGGGACTGGAACCGGTCGAGCACGCTGGGCCGCCTGGGCCGCCGGATCGCGGGGCGGGTGCGGCGGGGGTAGGCCGGGGGACGAACCGCCCGGCACCGCGACTGGCGCGAAATCGCACGCGCATACGTTGCTCCTGCGCACACCGGATAGGTTTGGCACCCGGCGAGGCGGCTCCGTCTCACCCTGCTCCGACCAGCCGTTCATGGGGGAACCGTGCTGACTTTCGACGACGTGGTGCACGCACCTGTCGGCAAGCTGAAGACGGCGGCCGATGACTGGACCACGATGGTGACCAGGCTGGAGAAGCTTGCTGAGGACGCCCGGACCGGCATGAAGGCGAAAGCGGGCAAGGCTCGGTGGGAAGGCGTCAACGCCGGCGTCACCAAGGAGTTCATCGGGAAGACGGCCGCGGAGTTCGATGACGCCGTGTCCCAGGCCCGGGGCATCAAGTCCCTGTTGGTGGATGCCCACACTTCCTTCGCGTACGCCAAGAAGACGCTGATCGGCATACGGGACGAAGAGGGGCCAGCAGCAGGTGTGGTGATCAGCGCCAAGGGCAAGGTGTCGGCACGGCACGACCTGGAGGACGATCAGACCTCGCGGCGGGATCCGGACTATCCGGAGGCTCTACGGAAGCAGAAAGAGGCCGTGGCGTCCTGGCAGCGGAAGGTCGACCGGATCGTCGAGGACTGCTCCGATGCCGACGAGTCCTTGAAACGCGCCCTCGAAGCGAACATGAAGAGCAAGCACGACTTCAGTGAGCCCGCCTACAAGACCCTCGACGCGGAGCAGGCGGGTCACGCGGCGGAGCTGTTGAAGACGGTCACGGGAGAGGGCGGCACGGCCCGCAACGTCGAGGCGCTACGCAAACTCGAAGACATCATCGACGACAATCGCCGCGACCCCGAGTTCGCCACCGCCTTCTACCGCAGGCTGGGCGCGGAGGGGACGCTGGAGGCGTACACGCGGATGTCCCTGGACTCCACGTCCCTCGGCCCGGCGGGAGCGGACCGCGTGGGAATCGTCCGCAACATCCAGAGCGACATGGGGGCAATGCTCGGCCTGGCCACCACCTCTTCGGTGCCGAACCACCTGGACGCCACCTGGACAAACCAGCTGCTGAAGGCGGGCCGCCAGGAGATCGACGTCTCCGGGTTCGCGGGCGTCGGCGCGAAGGTGTACGGCTACCAGTCCCTCGGGGCGCTGCTGCGGGAAGGCACGTACGACCAGCAGTTCCTGACGTCGGTCGGCCGGGACATGATCGCCATGGACAGGAAGGATCCCCAGATCTGGTCCCGAAATCTGCCGTACAACCAGGACATGGCGTTCAACCTCGGCGCGGACGGTGGCAAGGGCTTCAACCCGGTCACCGGCCTCATGGAGGCGATGAGCAGACATCCTGCGGCGTCGGCGGAGTTCTTCAACGAAAGCCTGCGGTCGGACACCAACAACGATGGCATCGTCACCATGCTGGACGTGGAGACCAGCGGCAAGGACGCGCAGAGCGTGGTCGACTACATGCTCGACAAGAAGCCTGCGGACGATTGGTACGACACGACGGCCGACAGCGGCACCACGCTCGGCCAGAAGGCCATGGGCAATGCCTTGGAGGCAGCGGTCACAGGCCGCATCCCCGGCGACGACGACGCACCGCCGGTGCGTCACTCCAAGGACATGAGCGGCGTCATGGAGAAGGTCGTCGAAAAGATCGGCACGAATCCGGAACTGGTCTCGGCCAAGGCCGGGGACCCGCCCGGCCCGCTGAGCGCTCTGGCCCCGCAGTTCGGCGACATGGCCGCGGAGTACATGCCGGACTTGCAGGCGAGCGCTGAGAACGCGGCGGGCCAGATCAAGCCGTTCGGCGAACCGGCGGAATTCGAGAAACACTTGATGACCCGGTTCCTCGGCTCGGTCGGCCAGGACCCGGACGCCTATGGTGCGATCACCCACGCGCAGCAGGCCTACACGACGGCGCTCGTGGGCGACGCGTTCCGCCACCCCGAACGCCATGCGGACATGGGGGAGGCGATTCGTAATGCCGTTCATCCGGGCGGGGAGATCGCAGGGATGATGTCAGAAGCGAGGGCGCACGCAACCGTCGAACTGGAGCTGCACAAGAACGAGGAGTACAACAAAGGCGTCGAGGACAACGCGAAGTGGACGAACCGGATCATCGACCTTGCCGGTACCAAGTACTTCGAAATGCTGCCCGTGGGCGGGGATGCCATCACCTGGATCCAGGAAGACGTCACTGAATCGGTAGTGGAAAACGCAAAGAACAACGACCTGGATGAAGTCTCTCTCGAATCCGGGAAGGATTACGCGGAAGCAGAGAGGGCCACCAGAGATGCAGCTACGGCCGCCGTCACCACCGGTGGCAAAGCAGCGGGCCTGACGCCTGCACAGTACAACGACTACATAGGCTCCGCCACCACGGCAACCGCGAGCGCGCACGCCATCGGGCGCGACATGGCGGAAAAGACACGCCCCTGAGGGAGTAACACCATGCGCCGCCCCGCAAGAGTCATGGCCCCACTCGCGCTTTTCCTTTCCTTGGGGACCCTCACGAACGGATGCTCCGAGGCAAAAACCAAGTCCATTCCGGAGATACCGAATCAATTTTGCTGGAACGCCTTCGACAGAACGGCTGTGCAGCCCCTCCTGCCACAGGGCGACAAGCTGAGCCAGGAGATCGACCCCTTCCAGTTTGCTGAACACAATTCGTCCACGAGCTGCATCCTGTACGTCGACGGAAACTACGGCTTCCGCGCCTTCGCCGATTTCGAGGACGAAGAAGACTTCATCGACTGGAGTTCGTGGGCGGCACGCAAGCCAGACTCCGTGCGCACGGGGGTGAAAGGAATCGCCTGGGATACCGGTGCGGCCTCGTACGTGCCGTGCAGGCCCCTCCCCGGGGCCGGCCCCTCCACCGGAAAGTTCGTGGAGCTGCGCATTCACGTGACTGATGCGGGAGGAAAGAACGCACGCGAGGCCCTCCCCGGCCTCCTCAAGCAGTTCACTGCCTTCGCCCAGAAAGAGCTGAAGTGCGGATGAGCTGACAGGCTCGCGACATACCAGAGCCCGCCGCGCACTGGCCCGTCAGGCGCGGCACCTGGGAACGTGTCTTCGCCGCGCTGCTCGCTCAAGCGGATGCCGACGGTGACCTGGGCTGGGTCGTCGCGGTCGACTCCACGATCGTGCGCGTTCAGCCCGAACCCCCGGACGGCTCCTCGGAGAAACGGCCCGTACGCAACTGGCTGGCCCGCCGCCGCCACGCCCTGCTGTCCAGCGCCCTGCGCGGCGCCGCCTACGCCACCGGGGCGGGGATCGTCGGGCTACTGTTCTAGGCGATCCAGCAGGGGATGGGATAGGGCGTCCGGCCAGAGCTTTCGCACATGTCGGCACTGAGTTCCACCTCCGACCGCCGGAGCCCTGGTAAGACGTGTGCCTATGAACCGGGTCAAGCACCGTCGCGCCTACACCGCGCTTTGATACACCGTCGACGCCATATAGGGGACATGTTGGAGCGAGTCCATCCGTGAGCGTGGTCTTCGGCTGAGCGCCGATCTCGAAGGCGAAGTGTTCAGCATCTCCCCGACGTCCGTCATTCCTGGCCCGTCAGCACCTCAAGTCCACTGCCGGTACGCAGAAAACCGGCGCCGCCAGAACGTCAGCAACCACATGGCGTGTCTTCGCGGTGACCTGCTCTCCACCGATCTCGACTTCGCCTATCCGTTCCCTGAAGATTTGCGGAAGATCGTGAACGGCGAAACGGTCACTGTCGTTGAATACGAGCTGTCGCGAATGCCCTACCCCGCACTCTGAGGCCATCCTGGTAGGCGTCGTCTGCGCCTGTTTCCACCGGCTGGCAGGGCGCACGCTCCGGCCCATGACACCTACCGGAGCGTTCCCCGCACACCGTCAGGAGCCGAACCTCGGCTGGGGCTTCGCCTCCGCACTCTGAACGCCCGGCGGCCCGCACCGATCGGTAATCGGTGCGGGCCGCCGGCTGTGCCACGGCCAGCTGGTCACCGCCGACTCCGGCACGAACCGCCGACCACCGGCGTGCAGCGGTTCAGTCGTTGTCGGTGTGGGGGAGGCCATCGTCCAGGACGATGCGGATGGTCTGGCCTTCGCCGTCGACGCTGGTGAGATCGGCGGCGATGCGGTTGTAGGTGGTCGTGGCCAGTGCCCAGTCCGCCTCCAGCGGGGTGGCGGCGTGGCGGGTGTCCCACAGCTTGATGAGCAGGCCGATGAGGGAGCGGCCGGACAGGACGGTCTGGACGCGTCCTTCCTTGACGTCCTCGACCGAGGGCGGGGTGCGGAAGTGGTCGTGGTCGACGGCCAGGGCGGTGAGCCACTCCCAGGTGTCGCGGTGCGCGACCAGATCCACAGAGGCCACCCCGGCGGCCTTCAGCAGCAGGACCCCGTGGGTGACCCGCGGGTCCTCCTCCCGGCCGGAGGCCGACGGCGAGGCGGCAGCCGGCGGGGCCGCAGGGGTGTTGTTGCCTTGGTAGGCGGCCTCGATTCTCTGCTTGAGCAGGTCGTCCTGGCCTCGGTGCTCGGGCTGCGCCTGGCGCTCGTTGTACTCCATGGTTCCCCCCTGGGAGTCGGTGTCGGGTGAGGCGGGCGGCTGCGCCGCCGTGGGCGCGGTCGGGCCGGTTGCCGGATCCGGCTCGGAGGACGGGTAGGTGCCGGTGACGTCGCCGGAGTTCTCGGCCGGCCTCTGGAGCTCCGCGAGAGGGCGGATGATGTCGGCGAGTTCGAGTAGCTGCCGGAGCTCGCCGCGGGTCTCGTTGAGATCGCTGATCATCCGGTCCTGGCGGCGGCGTACCTCGCGGTTCTCCTCCCGCAGGCCGGTGATGCCTCCCTGGATCGTCTCCAGGATCTTCAGGCGTGTCTGGGTGAGCTCGCCGTGCAGCGCGGTCAGCCCGACCGTGGGGTCATCGAGACGGCCGACCGGTGCCAGCAGGGCCCGTATCGCCTTCAGTTCCTCCATCGCGTTCTCGAACGCGTCTTTCCACTTCACGTAACCCCCTGGTCACTCAGAGATGCAACCGGCCGTATCTCCCCCTAAGCACTCCATGTGACGCGCCGTTTTCCAGCCCTTCGCTGGCCGGGACCGGCCCCGCCTCTGGACCCTCAGCTGACGGTCGTTCCGGGGTGACAGGCCGGACAGGACCATGAACTTGACCTGACATGAACCCATTCATTCCATTGATCACCCTCGTAGGGCCAGACAGCGACGGGATCATCGGAGTCACCGAACCGAGGAGGGGTTTAGATCAAGTCGCTGCTCGATCAGTAGAAGGCCGGCCAGGAGCAGAAGCGAGCCATCGAGGCAGAGCGCTGGGAGCAGGAGAAGCGCTGGCGTGAGGAGGACCGCGCGTGCCCTCGGACAACGAAGCCGAGCAGGCACGAGTCAAGGCGGAACAGAAGAAGTCCGACCAGGAGGCCCGCGCCGAGGCGGAGCGGAGCCAGAAGGAGAAGGAGAAGCGCAGCTCCGACCTGTACGGGCAGTTGCACGGAGAGCACCATGACATGCTGAACACGGCGGGCACGGTTTCGTTCGTGCAACTGGAGTGTCACGAGGACACCTGGAGTTACATCGCCAGGCAGGCCTTCGGCATGCGCCAACCGCGGTGGACTACCAGTGTCCTCGGTGAGGCGGGTGGACCTCCGGGCGACGGGAAGTTGGGTCACGTTCCGTGAGTATGGACGGGTTGCGAACCAGGACAGGCCCACGGGGAGGTGGCCGTACATGACGCACGGCACGGACAACATCGACAGCACGGCGTACGGGACCTTCGGCAATGGGAGCGGGCGCAGTACCGAGCCCGAACCGCAGTACAGCCTCAAGATGTTCGGGGAGGTCGTCAAGACCTTCCGCAAGCGGGCGCGGCTGACGCAGGAACAGTACGCTCCGCTCGTCGGGTACTCCCCCGAGACCGTCGCCTCCGTCGAGCAGGGCCGCCGCCGCCCCGGGACTTCGCGGAGCGGGCGGACAGCATTCTCGAGGCGGGGTGATCCTGGCGGCGGCGAAGCATCTGACACGGCGGAAGGGGCTGGCGAGTTGGTTCCGGCCGTGGGCGGATCTGGAGCTGTCGGCACTGAGTCTGTACACGTACGAGTGCCGGTTGATTCCGGGGCTGTTGTAGACACCGACGTACGCGCGGACGCTGTTCACCGACCAGTTGCCGCCGCTCGGCGACGAGCAGATCGAGGCCCAGCTCGCGGCTCGGCTGGATCGTCAGCAACTGCTGCGCGAGCGGCCGAACACCTCCTTCAGCTTCATCCTCGAAGAGCACCTGTTCCTGCGGGACTTGGGCGGCAAGGAGGTCACCGAGGAGCTGCTCGACCACATCCTCGACCTGTCCGAGCGACGCAATGTGGACGTCCAGATCATGCCGCTGGTGCGGCATCACCACGCGGGGCTGCATGGGCCGATGCAGCTGCTGGAGACGCCGGACCACCAGTGGTTCGGCTATCTGGAAGGGCAGGAGCACGGACAGTTCGTCGCCGACCTCAAAGTGATCAGCGCGCTCCAGATGCGGAGTGCCAGTATGCGTTCACAGGCTCTCTCGTTGGACGACTCCAAGAGCCTGATGCGGCGTATGCGAGGAGCGAGATGAGCACCACACCCCTGGCCTGGTTCAGGAGCAGCTACAGCGGCGGATGCGGCGACTCCTGCGTGGAGGTCGCCCTGGAGTGGCACACGTCCAGCTACAGCGCGGCGGATCCGGCCACTCCGGCGTCGAGGTCGCCGCCTGCCCCTCCACCGTCCACGTCCGCGACTCCCAGCTCGCCCTCGCCCCGACGGCCTGGACGCGCTTCCTCTCGTACGCGGTCCAGGGGTGAGCAGCCGTCAGCGGCGGGACGGCTGCCGGCGCTCGATCCGGTCGGGGTCGCCACTGAGCAGGTCGCCGTGGCTGATGGTGAAGTCCCCGTTCGGCAGCGTCTCCCCGTCTCCGTAGTGCCGGCCGATGACGGTGGCGGGGAGGAAATCGCGCAGGCTGTGGCGCACGCCCCCGGAGTACTCGACGGGCGCGCCCCAGTCGGCGGCGGCCTCGTCGGTGGAGAACAGAACCCAGTGGTCCACCGGCACGGCGGCGTCGAGGTCCGGTGCCTTACCGGTGTGGCTGTCCAGGGCCGGCCCGGTCAGACGGTCGGGGTCAAGGGGCTCGTACCACAGCAACAGGGGCTTGGCGCGCCGCGCTTCGGCGTTGTCGAAGCAGCACACGACGATGGTGTGGTCGGGGAAGTGCTCGGCGTAGAAGCGCAGGAGCTCCGGGTCGAGATCGGGGCGCCGGTGCGGCGGCACCTGCGAGAGCGCGGCGGGGACGGCTGTGGGGTCGTCCGCCAGGAGGACCGTGTAGACGTCGTGGTCGAAGACCTGGACGGCCCGCGGTTCCGCACCCATCCACACGATGTCGTCGGCCGCCGCAGCGGCGTCCTGCACGGCGGAGACCATGCGGCGCAGGACGTCACCGGAGCGCCCCGCCGAGAGAAAGTGGCACGGTGTGAGGTGCCTCGTCGGCACGTGCAGCAGCATGGCGTTCGGGCCGTCCGCCAGGTTGACCGCCGTGTTCTGGTAGCCCAGGACATGGATGAGTCCGTGCTCATCGTGGTGTTGGCGCCCGCAGTACAGGATCGTGCCGGAGAACGCCGCCTCACCTGTCGATATGCACATGGCAGCAACGTACCGCCCCGGTCCGGCACCGCGGCATGCGCGGGCCCGGTCACGCCCCCGCGCGGGCCCGGTGCCGTCGGTGGTACGACCACGTCACCGCCGCCAGGAGCGGGCCCCACAGCAGGAGCGGGGCGTAGGAGGCGATGAAGAAGGCTTCACCGGCCGATATGCCGGGGTCCGGCCCGGGGCCCGTCAGCAGGCCGCCGAAGAAGAAGACCCACCACAGGGCCGTGACCGCGAGGGCCCCGAGGGAAGCGGCGAGGACCGCGAGCCCGTGGTCGACCGGGCGTCCGCCGAGGAACGGAATCCCACGCGGGACCACCTCGCCCCAGGGCCGTACCAGGCCGAGGGTGAGGTACGAGGCGAACTCGGCGACCGCGCCGATCAGCAGGACGTAGGCCAGGGCGATCAGCGGGGAGTGGTCGGGGAACGCGGCGAGGAACTCCTCGCGCTCCATCACCCCCACGGGCACGCCGAGCACGAGCGCGACCCGCCACACCCCGGAGGGGACGGTCGACCAGGCCGCGACATGGGCGGCGCGCACCGCCCACCGCGGGGGCGGCGGAACCGGCCGGGCCGGTGGCAGCACGCCGGGAGCGGGCGGGGTGGAATCCGTCGTCGTCATGACCCGAAATCTTTCGCACCGCCCGGCCCGGCACGTCGCACCGCGTGATGATCCCCCTCCGCCGCACGGGGTAGTACGGGCGGCCCCTCCGCACGACGGTGCCCGCACGACGCCGTCGGACGGGCCGCGCGGTCGGGAGCGTCCGGGCCGGGCCGGTACCGTAAGAGGGGTACCGGTACGACTCGTGAGCCTCCTGACGGGCTGCGTGAACCCAGGAGGAGCACCACCATGACGACCAACCGTGGACGCAAGGACGTCATCCGCGACCGGATGGCCGCCACCGGCGAGTCGTACAACGTCGCCGCCCGCAACCTCAAGGCCATGAAGGACACCGCCGCCACCCGCGACGCCGTCCTCGTGCAGCGCTGGACGCCCGCCGACTCCTTCGACGTGCCCTGCCCCTGCGGCGGCACCTGTGAGCCGGGCGAGACCTGCGACCACTGCCACGCCCGCCACCGCCACGTGAAGCGCTACCCGGGCTCCACCACCGAGGTCGAGACCTGGGCCGACCGCTACGAGTGCACCGGCTGCTCCTCCTCGTACACCCTCACCGTCCACCTGGCCGGGCGGCCCTGGGGCGTCGCGGAGACCGTCGTCCAGGGCGGGTCGGCCGAGGAGGTCGTGCAGGCGACCGTCTTCCCGGGGGTCATTCACCCGCTGCTGCGGTCGGACACGGACGCGGTCTGAGACGGGGCTGGGGGGCCGCACGGGAGCGATCAGCACGATCCCGCCGGGTCCAGCGCTGTCCTCTCCGGGCTTATACAGGAACCACATGCACGTCCGGTGGCCGCAGAACCGCCAGATACGCCAGCAGGTCGCCCGGGTCGCTGGTGAAGATCACCGCGCTGCCGTGCCGGGCGGCGGCCAGGGCGACCCATGCGTCCACCACGTCCGGCCTCTTCTTCGTCGGCAGCACCGCCTGCCCGAGCACTGTCCCGATGCGCCGCCAGTCGGTGATGTCCGGGCCGGTCGCACACGCGAGGCACTCCGGGCGACCCGCCTTCGTCTCCCGTATCGGCGGCTCGGAAGACCGGGCCTGCGGCACCGTACAGTCCTTCAGCGCGACGGCCAGAGCGTGGACCAGCGACGGACGCGGGCGCCACACCTGCGCCAGGACGGGACCGAGCACCACAGCGCGGTGCGCGGACGTACGCATTCCCTCGTGGAGAGCGACCGCCTTGGCCTTGCGGTCGGCGAGCGCGATCAGCATGCCCGAGTCGTACACGGGCACTCGTCCGCTCACGCGGCGTGCCCCCGCGTCCGCGCGCCCTGACGGTCGGTGCCGGCCACCAGCGCCAGTGCCGTCTCGACGTCACGCCGCTGCTGTTCGGTCAGCTCTTCAGGGCGTCCCTCCGGCTCCTCGGCGAGGGCACCGGCCTCTGATTCCGCCTGCGCGATCAGCGCGTCCACCCCGGCGAACTGCTCCTCTATGGCGTCGCTCTCCGCCATCTGACGCGTCGCGGCGTGCACCAGATAGGCCGAGAGGTCCATCCCGGCCCGTTCCGCGTGCCGCCTGATCCGCTCCGCCTGCTGCTGGTCGAGGCTGATGCTGATACGCGTCTTGGCCATGCACGTAGCGTATGACGCGTATTACCTCACTTCAAGTCGCCAGTGTCCGGGGTGCGGCGTCGGACCGGCCGCAGCACCCCGGCTCACCGGGATCGCCCGCTCAGCTCTCGTCCGGCGCCAGCGTCAGCGAGATCGAGTTGATGCAGTAACGCTGGTCCGTCGGGGTCGGATAGCCCTCGCCCTTGAAGACGTGGCCCAGGTGCGAGCCGCAGCGGGCGCAGCGCACCTCGGTGCGGACCATGCCGTGGCTGCGGTCCTCGACCACCTCGACCGCGTCGGTGTCCTTCGGGTCGTAGAAGGACGGCCAGCCGCAGTGCGACTCGAACTTGGTGTCGGAGCGGAACAGCTCCGCCCCGCAGGCCCGGCAGGAGTAGAGGCCCGCCGTCTTGGTGTCGGTGTACTCACCCACGAAGGCGGGTTCGGTGCCGGCCTGGCGCAGCACCGCGTACTCGGCGGGGGTCAGCTCTTCCCGCCACTGCTCGTCCGGCTTCTCGACGTCGTACGGCACGGCTTGCTCCTCAGCTCGGCGATATCGTCGCTCGCTCGGTGGCCGGTCGGCTACCGGGCACTCGACAGGTGGTCCAGGATGCGCGGGCCGAGGTCGGTGACGTCGCCCGCTCCCATGGTGAGAACGAGATCGCCGGGCTTCGCCATTCCCGCGACCGCGGCGGGTACGTCGGCCTGGTCGTGGACGGCGGTGACCTCGGCCCCGGCCGCCTTCGCCGCGTCGATGATCAGGGCGCTGGTGATGCCGGGGATCGGGTCCTCGCGGGCCGGGTAGATGTCCAGGACCACGGAGGCGTCGGCCAGCGCGAGGGCCTGGCCCATCTCGGTGCCCAGCTCCTGCGTACGGGAGAACAGGTGCGGCTGGAAGACGACCAGGATGCGGGCGTCGGCGGCCGCGCCGCGCATGGCCTCCAGGTCGGCGGTCATCTCGGTCGGGTGGTGCGCGTACGAGTCGATGACCTGCACGCCCGCCGCCTCGCCCTTGAGCTGGAGGCGGCGCTTGACCCCGGTGTAGCTGCCGAGCGCGGAGGCCAGGTTGTGCGCCGGGATGCCGAGGGCGACGCCGGCGGCGAGCGCGGCGACCGCGTTGTGGGCGTAGTGGCTGCCGGGGACGGAGACGGTGAAGGTGAGGAACTTCCCGTTGAGCAGGACCGTGACCTCGCTGGTCAGGCCGCGCGGGGTGACCTTGTGGACGCGGACGTCGGCGTTCTCGGCGGAGCCGTAGGTGACGACCTTGAGGTCGGAGAGGTCCCGGACCCGGCGGGTCAGCTCGACCGCGCCGGGCTGGTCGGCGGAGACGACCAGGGTGCCGCCGGGGACGACCTTGCCGACGAACGTCTCGAAGGAGTCGTAGATCTCGTCCATCGAGGCGTAGTTCGCGTGGTGGTCCAGCTCGACGTTGAGGACGATCGCGACCTCGGGGTCGTACTTCTGGAAGCTGCGGTCGCTCTCGTCCGCCTCCGCGACGAAGATGTCCCCCTCGCCGTGCGTGGCGTTGGTGCCGGGGCCCTCCAGGTCGCCGCCGATGGCGTACGAGGGGGCCAGGCTCAGCGAGGAGAGGGCGACGGCCAGCATGGAGGTGGTGGTCGTCTTGCCGTGGGTACCCGCCACCGCGATGGCCCGCAGGCCGTTCATCAGGGAGGCCAGGGCGTCCGAGCGGTGGACGACCGGGACGGCCAGCTCGTTCGCCCGGAGCAGCTCCGGGTTGTCGGCGCGGATGGCGCTGGAGACGACCACGCAGGACGCGTCCTCGGCCAGGTGCCGGGCCTCGTGCCCGATGTGCACGGTCGCCCCCAGCGCCCGCAGCGACTCGACCGTGGCGGACTCCTTGGCGTCGCTGCCCGCCACCTTCGCTCCGCGCTGGGCGAGGATCTTCGCGATGCCCGACATTCCGGCGCCGCCGATGCCGATGAAGTGGGGTCGTTCCATGGCGGCGGGAATGCCGGGTGCCATCTGTGCTCCTGCGGTCGTGGTTCGGGTTCCGAGTGGGCGGCCGAGGGCCAGCCCGGACCGCGCGGCTTCAGCCTATTCGCTGTGCGCGAAGAGCTTGAGCACCGGGACGCCCACCTTGTGCCGGGCCCGGGAGGCCCAGTCGCGGTGGAAGAACTCCTCCACGTAGTGCGGGGCGGTCAGGACGATGACCTCGTCCGCGCCCGCCTCCTCGACGACGGTCGTCAGTTTGTCCAGGGGGTGATCCTCGATCACCTGTCCGACGGCTTCGGAGCCGGCCTGGCGCAGGGCCCGCAGGGAGTATTCGAGGCCGATCTCGGCGGTTTCGCGGGCCTCGCTGCCCTCCGGCTCCTCGCCCTCGCGGACCGCTTCCTTCAGTTCCCCCATCGCCACGTCGTCGATCGCGCGCAGCAGGACATCGGCCTGGTCACCGCGCGGCTGCAACAGAACGACGAACGAGATCCGCTCCTCGCCGTGGAGGGTGGTGACGAAATCCACGTCCTCGGGAGTGAGCGGCTTCTCGATCATCAAAACGCTTGTGAACACGACAGGCGCCCTTCCGCTTCTTCGTCTCGTCGACTGCCGGCTCGACCGTCGACGGTCGTTTGCTGAAACCATCCTTCCCCGTGCTTCCACGGGGTCTGCAGGGGTAAGTGTGCCCAGCCGAAGCTAAGCGGAACGGTAAATTCCGCTAACTGTCAGTCCGACGGTACCGAGTGAAGAGGAACCCGGCCTCCTCCAGCAGCGATGCGAGGAAAAAACGTTCCGGCACCGCGACCCCGGGACCCCCGGCGATGCGCTGAGCGTCACCCGCTGTGAGCATCGGGGAGATCGTCAGGCAGAGCTCGTCCAGCACGCCGGCCGCCACGAACTGGCCGAGCAGCCGGGGTCCGCCCTCGGTGAGCTGCCGCCGCAGCCCCCGGTCGGCCAGCTCCCGCACCACCCGGACCGGGTCCACCCGGGCGCCCTCGCCCGCGATCACCACCTCGGCCCCGGCCTTCCGGGCCGCCTCGATCCGGTCGGCGGGGGCCCCGGCGCCGGTCATCACGAGCGTCGGGACGAGCGGCTCGGTGAACAGCGGCAGCGAGAAGTCCAGGTCCATCGAGCCGGTCACCACCGCGACGGCGGGCGCGGGCCCCTGCCCGGCGGCCGCCCGGCGCGCGGCGAACGCCTCCCGGGCGCGGGCCGGACGGTACCCCTCCAGGCGTACGGTCTCGGCCCCGGCGATCACCACGTCGGCCAGGCCCCGCAGGGTGCCGAAGATCCGCATGTCGGAGGCGCAGGAGATGCCCTGGGAGCGGCCGTCGTGCTGGGCCGCCCCGTCGAGGGTGGAGACCATGTTGGCGCGCAGCCAGGGGGTCCCGGCGGGGAGGCCGACGGGGTAGGCGTACGCCTCCGCCAGCTCGTCGAGGCTCCACTCGCGGTCGGTGAGCGGCCCGTTCGGGTGCTCCCCTCCCGAAGCGCTCTTTGTCAGGTCCGTCACAGGGAACAGGCTTCGCATGGGTTGCAGTCTGGCATGGGCCTTAGGGTGGCTGGTCGTGTCGTCATCCACCGCGTTTCCGGGGCCGAGCCCCCTTGCCGAAACGGCCCCGCTGTCCCTGTGCGCCCGCGAGCCGCACGTCCCCGCAGACCGTCTGGTCGCCGAGATGGTGCCCCCGCCGCGCTTCGATTCGGTGCGCTTCGACACGTACGTACCCGATCCGAACCAGCCCAGCCAGAGCGAGGCGGTGACGGTCCTCGCGGGCTTCGCCGCCGGGCTCGGCGGCGCGCACGCGACAGGTTCCGGCCGCCGCAAGTGGTTCGGGAGCAAGAAGCCGGCCGCTCCGGCCGGGCCGCGCGGCGTCTACCTCGACGGCGGCTACGGCGTCGGCAAGACCCACCTGCTGGCCTCCCTCTGGCACGCCACGCCCGCGGAGCCGTCGCTGAAGGCGTTCGGCACGTTCGTGGAGCTGACCAACCTGGTGGGCGCGCTGGGCTTCCAGCAGACCGTGGCCACGCTCAGCGGTCACCGCCTCCTGTGCATCGACGAGTTCGAGCTGGACGATCCCGGCGACACGGTGCTGGTGTCCTCGCTGCTCAGCCGGCTCGTGGAGGCCGGGGTGGCGCTCGCCGCGACCTCGAACACGCTGCCGGGCAAGCTCGGCGAGGGCCGGTTCGCCGCCGCCGACTTCCTGCGCGAGATCCAGGGCCTGTCCGCGCATTTCCGCCCGCTGCGCATCGACGGCGAGGACTACCGGCACCGGGGTCTGCCCGAGGCCCCGCCGCCGTACACCGACGAGCAGGTCACCCGGGCCGCGTACGCCACGCCGGGCGCGTCGCTGGACGACTTCCCGGGGCTGCTGGATCACCTGGCGAAGGTGCACCCGAGCCGGTACGGCGCGCTGACCGACGAGCTGGGCGCGGTCTGCCTGACCGGAGTGACGGCGGTGCCCGACCAGTCGACCGCGTTGCGCCTGGTGGTGCTGGCCGACCGGCTGTACGACCGGGAGGTCCCGGTGCTCGCCTCCGGGCTGCCGTTCGACCAGCTCTTCAGCGACGAGATGCTGAACGGGGGGTACCGGAAGAAGTACTTCCGGGCGATCTCCCGGCTGACGGCGCTGGCACGTGACGCGAAGGGGCTGGTGGCGCAGTAGGTTCGGGGGCGTAACGCGACCGGGGGCGCGGCGCACGACGGCGTGCGCGTGCCTCGTACGTCCCGTTGTCCCGTACAACCGCGCACACCGTTCGAAGGGATCCAGCATGGCTACCACGCGTCAGGCGCACACGGTCTGGGAAGGCAACCTGATCGAGGGCAAGGGGGTCGTCTCCCTCGACTCCTCCGGCATCGGTGAGTACCAGGTCTCCTGGCCGTCCCGCTCCGAGGCGGCGAACGGCAAGACCAGCCCGGAGGAGCTGATCGCGGCCGCGCACTCCAGCTGCTTCTCGATGGCGCTCTCCCACGGCCTCGCGGGCGCCGGCACCCCGCCCACCAAGCTGGAGACGAAGGCCGAGGTCACCTTCCAGCCCGGCACCGGCATCACCGGCATCCACCTCACGGTCGAGGGCACGGTCCCCGGTCTCGACGAGGATGCCTTCGTGAAGGCCGCCGAGGACGCCAAGGCCAACTGCCCGGTCAGCCAGGCGCTGACGGGCACGACGATCACGCTGTCGGCCTCGCTGGCCTGACCGTCGGCGTACGGCCGGCCTGACCGTCGGCGTACGGCTGCTCCCAACAGGGACGTCCCAGCAGCAACACGAGGCGCGGGGGGTGCGCATGGTTCCCCCCGCGCCTCTGTGCGTGCTACACACGTGCGGGTCACTTCACCTGTCCGCCAACAGGGAGTCACCTCATGTCAACCGCACCCCGCCCCACCGCAACCCGACGTCAGGTCCTGGCAGGCAGCGGCGCAGCCGCCGCGATCGCCTTCACGGGGGCCTTCTCCGAACTCTTCGCGGGCACGGCAGCCGCGCGCGGCCACGACGGCTACGGCCCCCTCGTCCCCGATCCGGACGGTCTGCTCGACCTGCCGAAAGGATTCCGCTACCGGGTGCTGTCCCGGGAGGGCGAGCCGCTGCGCTCCGGTGAGGGCCGGGTGCCGGGCAACCACGACGGCATGGCCGCTCTGCCCGGCCGCCACGGCCGGGTCCACCTCGTCCGCAATCACGAGAACCGGCACACGGCCGAGATCGGCGTGCCGACGATTCCGGGGCTGACGTACGACCCGGCGGCCAAGGGCGGCTGTACGTCGCTGGAGCTGGACGGCCGCAACAAGGTGCTCGGCGAGCGCGTCGCCATCGCCGGCACGGCGGTCAACTGCGCGGGCGGGCCCACCCCCTGGCGCACCTGGCTGACCTGCGAGGAGAACGAGGACAAGGCCGGGACCAACGGGTACACCAAGGACCACGGCTTCATCTTCGAGGTGGACGGCGCCGATCCGCGCCGCACCGGGGCCGTCCCGCTCACCGCGATGGGCCGCTTCCAGCACGAGGCGATCGCCGTCGACCCGAAGTCCGGGATCGTGTACGAGACGGAGGACGCGTTCGACAAGCCGTTCGGGCTCTTCTACCGCTTCCTGCCCGAGAAGCCGCTCGGCGGCACCGGTTCGCTCCGGGCGGGCGGGGCGCTGGAGGCGATGCGGGTGCCGGGCGTGCCCGACCTCTCCGTCGTCCAGGAGACCGGCACGAGCTTCGACCGGATCGAGTGGGTGCCCGTACCGGATCCGCTGGCGGCCGAGACCCCGATCCGGCTCCAGGACTTCGGCTCGAAGGGCATCACGCACGCCCAGAAGCTGGAGGGGTGCTACTGGGGCGGCTCGTCCGTCTACTTCGTCTCCAGCTTCGCCCACCGCGACGAGGGCTCGGCGGCCGACCACTACGGGCAGGTGTGGCGCTACGAGCCGAAGAAGCGGCGGCTGACCCTGGTGGTGATCTTCGGCCCGGACACCGACATCCAGCTGCCCGGCGAGTCCCCCGACAACATCTGCCTGGCGGCCGACGGCGGGCTGATGGTCTGCGAGGACGGCGGCGGCGCGCAGCACGTGCTCGGGGTGACCCGGCGCGGCGAGGTGTACACGATGGCGCGCGGGCGGCAGAACATCGGGACGCCCGAGGAGCCGGAGTGGGGCGAGTTCGCGGGGGTCACGTTCTCGCCGGACGGCTCGACGATGTACGTGAACTGCTACACGCCGGGGACGACGTTCGCGGTGACGGGGCCGTGGTGCTGAGGTAGTCGCCGCCACGGGACGGGCGCCGGAGCGCCGTCGACACATATGACCGTATTGTCAGATATTTTCCGTGAGTGATCACTACTGCGCGGACGATGCGGGCGAGGCGGACGACGACGGCCCTGACGGTGGCGGGGGTGCTGACGGGTAGCGCTCTGACCGGGTGCGGGGGCCCCGCCCCCGCACCCGGTCCCCCGCCCACGGCTCCCGCTTCGGCTTCCGCCGCTCCCGACAAGCCGCCCACCATGGCCCCCGGCCCGGCGGGCCGCACCCCGGTCTTCGAGCGGAGACCGACGGGCGGGAACGCCTCGGGCACCGCCGCGGAGAAGGTCGTGGCGCTCACGTTCGACGCGGACATGACGGCCGATCAGGGCCCCCGGGCAGCCTCCGGCGAGCGGTTCGACAACCCGGAACTGGTCGCGCTGCTGCGCCGGCTGAAGGTGCCCTCCACCGTCTTCATGACCGGGCGCTGGGCCGAGGAGTACCCGGCGCAGGCGAAGGCCATCGGCGCCGATCCCCTGTTCGAGGTCGCCAACCACTCCTACAGCCACCACGCCTTCAGCGCCCCCTGTTACGGCCTGCCGGTGGTCGGGAAGACCGCGATGACCCGCGACGTCGAACGTGCCTTCACGGCGTTCCGGAAGGCAGGAGTGCGCAACGTGGTGCCGTACTTCCGCTTCCCCGGCGGCTGCTACGACGACACGGCGCTGCGTGCGCTGGCCCCGGCGAACGTGACGGCCGTGCAGTGGGACGTGGTCAGCGGCGACGCCTTCGCCACGGACGCGGACGCGGTGGCCGAGCAGGTGCTGGACGGGGTGCGGCCGGGGTCGCTCGTGGTGATGCACTGCACCCGCAGCGCCGCCCCCGCCACCGAGGCCGCGGTACGCCGGATCGTGCCGGAGCTGCGCGAGCGCGGCTACCGCCTGGTGAAGGTGTCGGAGCTGATGGAGGACAGCGCCTGAGCACGGGCGTGGGCGGCAGGCAAGCAGACAGACAGGCAGGCAGGCAGGCCGGTCGCGGAGCAGGCCGTCAGCCCGAGCAGGCCGTGCGGCCCGCCTCCTGCCAGGCGCAGACCGGACAGAGCGTGGCGCCCTTCGTGGCCGCCGGGTACTCGGTCGGCTCGCGGCACAGCACGCACTCGGCGTACGAATGCCCCTCGGCCGCGCCGCCCGGCGCCGCCGGTCCGGCCGGTGCGATCGGCCCCGGGGTCGCGCAGTACGCCTCGTCCCTGTCCTTTTCCACATCCACGAGCCTACTCACCGCGTCGGGCGGCGGGTCCGGGCTCAGTTGGAGGTCTTCTCGGGCCTGGCCTCGCTGGGCCGCACGATGACGAAGCCCTCGCCCTGGAGCACCAGCTGCACGGCCTCGCCGGATCCGCCGCGCACCATCGAGCCGACGCTCTGGGAGCGGTTCAGGCTGGTCGTGAGCTGCTGGCTCCAGCCGACGACCGCGTCCGTGTCCACGGACACCGGCTGGGCGGCCGTCACGGGGATCACGATCGGGGTGCCCTCGCACATCAGGCCGAGCTTGCCGTAGCCCGTGAAGACGCTGTTGAAGAGGCCGCCGCCGACCATTCCGGCGCCCTTCACGGTCTTGATCTCGTAGGAGAGCGTGGGGTCGAAGCACAGGACGTTACGGCCGTTGATGGTGATCGAGTCACCCTGGTCCAGCTCCACGATGAAGCAGTTCGCCGCCTCATGCGCGAACCACGCCTCGCCCTGGCCCCGGACGGCCATCAGCGCCAGGCCCTCGCCGGTGACGGCACGCTTGAGCATGCCGCCGATGCCCTGGCCCTTGCGCTCGAACTGGAGGTTGCCGCGGAAGGCGATCATCGAGCCCTGGCGGGCGTGCATCTCCCCGTTGACGGCGTACTTGATCGACTTGGCGTTCTGCAGCGACATGCCGGGGGCGCTTGCCTGCTGGGCCATGTGCTCGCTGGAAAAGAGATCGCTCTTCATGGGGAGCATCCTCACCCGGACCCGTTCGTTCCGCCAAGCGGGTGACCAGCCACCGCCTGGCAGACTGGGACGGTGAGCAGCGACGACACCCCCCAGAGCCCCTTCCACAACGGTCCGACCGACCGGGACGAAGCCCCGCAGTACGTGCTCCCGCTCGTGGTGCACCTGGAGAAGACGGACCCGCCCGCCCGAACGGACGCCCTGCGCACCGCCGCCCGCGCGGTGCTCACGATCCTGTCCGACGAGCGGTCCCTCGGCGAGGGCGCGTGGGCCGGGGCGATGCGGGACTGGGAGGACGCCCGGATCCGCAAGGTGGTGCGCCGGGCGCGCGGCGCGGAGTGGCGCAAGGCCGCGGCGCTGGACGGCATCACGGTGACGGGCGAGGACGGCGCGGAGGTACGGGTGTTCCCGCCGATCCCGCTGGACGGCTGGCCCAAGGAGCTGGCCAAACTCCAGGTGTCGGGCACCGAGCTGGACGACCCCGGGCCGCCCGCCGCCCCGGACCCGGAGGGCCCGGTGCTGTGGCTCAGCCCGGAGCTGGAGATGTCGGCGGGCAAGACGATGGCGCAGGTCGGCCACGGCGCCCAGCTGGCCTGGTGGGAGCTGTCCGACACCGAGCGCAAGGCCTGGCGCGAGGCGGGGTTCCCGCTCTCCGTGGCCACGGCCGCCCCGGAGCACTGGCGGGAGCTGACCGCGAGCGGCCTGCCCGTGGTGCGCGACGCGGGGTTCACGGAGATCGCGCCGAGCTCCCGCACGGTGATCGCCGACCACCCGGCGCTGCGCCGCCGGCCGGAAAGGTGACCTGGAACCGATCGCCCGCGCGCTGAGTGTTTCTGCCTCCCTTTCCGTATCTCCCGGTACTGCCCCACCGGCGTTACCGCCAAGTAGCCTGCACAGCCAGTCGCTTGGCGGTTGATCGACGCCCGTCCGATCGACGCTGTCACGCCTCGTCCCGGGAGACACCTTGTTGCGACGCATCAACGGAACGGCCCTCATCATCGCGGCACTGGTCGCCACACTCGGCGCGATCGCGTTCCCCGTCTGGTCCTACGCGGACCGCTCGGGCACCGGCGAGGCGAACCTGAACGCCTCCAGCGTCGCCACCCAGTGGGGCCCGCTCTCCGCGACCGACCGGGACTTCCTGGTCAAGGTGCGGCTCGCCGGACTGTGGGAGCTGCCCGCCGGGCAGCAGGCGATCGAACGGGCGCCCAGTGAGGCGACGAAGGCCGCCGGGGACCATCTGGTCGTCGGGCACACGGACCTGGACCGGCGGGCCCGGGACGTGGCCGCGAAGCTCGGGGTGGAGCTGCCCAACCAGCCGACCGCCCAGCAGCAGGAGTGGCTGCGGGAGCTGACGGCGGCGAGCGGGGACGCGTACGAGCGGAAGTTCGCCAATATCCTGCGGGCCGCCCACGGCAAGGTCTTCGGCCTGATCGGCCAGGTCCGCCACACCACCCGGAACACGCTGATCCGGCAGCTGGCGAGCGACGCCAACCAGACCGTGCTGGACCACATCACCATGCTGGAGGCCACCGGGTTCGTCGACTTCGACGCGCTGGCGCGCGAGGCGGCGAGCGGGTCGACGGCCAGTCCCTCGGGCCCGTCGATGCCCCGGGACGGGCAGGCCCCCCTGGCCCCGGTACCCGCGACTCCGACCGGCGACCAGTCCTTCACCTCACGCCCGGTGCCGCCCACGATGATGCCGATGCCGTAACGGCGGCGGCGGTCACGGAACCTCAAATGAAGCTCTGAACGTCCCCCCGGTCGGGTTCATCGCCGCGCGTCGGGGCCATGACCCCTGGACAGAACGAGGTGAGCAGGGGGACGGGGGGCACCATGGAACTGGGCATCGGTATCGGTTGGCGGCCGGAGATCGCGGCCGAGGTGGAGGCGCTGAGCGGGATCGACTGGGTCGAGGCGGTCGCGGAGAACCTCTGCGCCGACCATCTCCCGGACTCGCTGGTACGGCTCCGGGAGCGCGGCGTGACCGTCGTGCCGCACGGGGTGGCACTCGGGCTCGGCGGCGCGGACCGGCCCGACCTCGGTCGCCTCGCCGGCCTCGCGGCGCGCGCCGAACTGCTGGGGACGCCGCTCGTGACCGAGCACATCGCGTTCGTACGGGCCGGGGGGCCGCTGACCGCCTCGCCGAGGCTGGAGGCGGGGCATCTGCTGCCGGTGCCCCGCACCTGGGACGCGCTGGACGTGCTGTGCGAGAACGTGCGGATCGCGCAGGACTCACTGCCGGTGCCGCTGGCGCTGGAGAACATCGCGGCGCTGATCTCCTGGCCGGACGAGGAGCTGACCGAGGGGCAGTTCCTGGCGGAGCTGGTCGAGCGGACCGGGGTGCGGCTGCTGATCGACGTGGCCAATCTGCACACCAACCACGTCAACCTGGGCCAGGACCCGGCGAAGGCACTGGACGAGCTGCCGGTGGAGGCCATCGCGTACGTCCATGTGGCGGGCGGGGTCGAGAAGAACGGCGTCTGGCACGACACGCACGCCCACCCGGTGTCCGCCCCCGTCCTGGAGGTGCTGGCCGAGCTGCGCTCCCGGGTCGACCCGCCGGGCGTGCTGCTGGAGCGGGACGACGCCTTCCCGCCGGCCGCGGAGCTGGCGGGCGAACTGGACGCGATCCGGGCGACGCTACGGCAGGCGGCTCCCCCGGCGGACCCGGCCCCCGCGCCCGACGACGCCGCAGCCGCCGGACCCCGTAAGGCAGCGGCGGCCGTCCCCGTGCCGGCCGGGACCCGTGACCGTACCGCCGTCGCGCAGACCGCGCTGCTCTCCGCTCTCGTGGCCGGAACGCCGGCCCCCGAGGGCTTCGACCACCGGCGGCTGCGGGTGCAGAGCCGGGCGTTGGCCGCCAAGCGCGCGGACGTCGTCGCGAAGGTCGCGCCGGAGCTGCCGGAGATCCTCGGCGACGGCTACCGCGCCGCGTTCCTGGCGTACGCCGGGAGCCGTCCGATGTCCGGCGGCTACCGGCGCGACGCCCTGGACTTCGCTGAGCACGTGCTCATCACGGGCGGGCCCACCGATCCGGCGGCGCGACGCCGGCTGACGTACTGGTGGCGGGACCGGGCGGGCGCCAGGCCGCCACGCCGTACCACCCGTCTGGTCCGGGCGGCCCGTGCCGCCCTCGTGGGGAAGTGACCGCTGTGAACGTTCTCGCTCTGCTGGCGACCCTCGCGGTCGTCCTCTCGTCGGTGCTGCTCGTCGTCAGGGCGGTGGCCGAACGGTCCCGCCGCCCCTCCGCGAGCCCCCGCCCCGAACTCCACGACCTGTACGAGGTCGCGTTCCTGAACGGCGGTCCGGCCCGGGTCGTGGACACCGCCCTGACCGCGCTCCACGCGGACGGCCGGGTGCTCATCGGCGGTCCCGGCATCATCTCCGTACGGCATCCGCGGGCGAACGACCCGGTGGAGCGTGCGGTGCTCCAGGAGCTGGCCGCCGCGCCGAACGGCGCCCTGCACGTCCTGCGGGAAAGAGTGATGCGGCACCCGGCGGTCCAGGAGACCGGCGACGGACTCGCGGCGCGCGGGCTGCTCGTACCGCCCCATCGGATCCGCCCGCTGCGCAGGTGGGGGCTGATCCAGGGGGTGGCGTGCCTGGTAGCGCTGCCCTTGAGCCTGGTGCTCACGTTCATCCAGTACGCCCTGGACGACTCCCTGGACTTCCCGGTCCCGTTCATCGTGAAGATGCTGCCCGCGATCCTGATCGGCGGATTCAGCGGGCTGATCGTCGCGGCCTCCTCCGCGAGCCGCATCACGAAGTCGGGCCGCCGCGCCGCCCTGGCCTTCCGCACCGCCTACGCCCATGTGGTGACCCCCTCCCATCTGGTCGCCACCCGGGGACTGCGCGCCCTGCCGGACCCGGCGCTCGGGGAGCAACTGGTCGCGGCGGCACGGCTGAGCGCTCCGCGCCGCCGGTCCTCCGCGCCCGTCGCCGGGTCCATGGCGACGGGAGCCACCGCCTTCGCCGCCACGACGGTCTGGTGCGCCGCCTCCGGCCCCGGCGGCTCCAGTTGCGGAGGGTCGACCGGGGGCGGTTCCGGATCGAGCTGCGGCGGCGGGTCCGGGTGCTCCTCGGGCTCCGGGTGCGGCGGCAGCAGCGGAGGCGGCGGCGGCGGGTCCAGCTGTGGGGGCGGGGGCGGCGGAGGCGGGGGCGGAGGCTGCGGCGGCGGGTCCTGAACCGAGCGAACCGGGCTGCGCGGCACCGTGGTTGACCGCCCATCAGGGTGGTCCTCCCGGACATGCCGGGGCGGGGCTGGACATCGGCGCCCGCTCGCCCGACCATGCCTCTCCGCATCCGCAGAGAGGCCCCCGCGCGTGAGAACTGCTGCGCTCTACACATCGATCGGCTCCCTGGTCCTGTCCGCCTTGGCCGCCGCTCCCGCGGGGGCCTGGGAGCGCCCGGGATCCGCCGAGGACCGGGGCACCGCGATCGCCGCCGCGCGTGCCACCGCCGCCGGGATCGACTTCGTCTCCTGCCCCGAGGAGGAGATGCTCCCGGACTCGTTGAAGTGCGGCACGGTGAAGGTGCCCCTGGACTACGCGAAGCCGGACGGGCGGCAGCTCGAACTGACCGTCAGCCGCACGCCCGCCACCGGTCCGGCCGAGGAGCGGCAGGGCGCCTTCGTCTACAACCCGGGCGGGCCCGGCGCGTCCAGCGTCACCTTCCCGCTCGCCGGGGAGTTGCCGGAGTGGAAGGAGATCGCCGAGGCGTACGACCTGGTCGGCTACGCCCCGCGCGGCGTCAACGGCTCCTCCGCCCCGCTGAGCTGCCAGGACCCCGCCGCGTACACGAAGGGCCCGACCGAGGCGCCGACGCACCCGACGCGGGAGTACAAGGAGCGGCGCGTCGCCCGTGCGAAGGCGTACGCGCAGGGGTGCGCGGAGCACGCGGGCGAGACCCTGCGGCACTACACCTCGCTGAACAACGCCCGGGACCTGGACGTCCTGCGGGCCGCGCTCGGTGAGCCGCGCCTGACGTTCATGGGCGCGTCGTACGGGACGTACTTCGGGGCGCTGTACGCGACGCTGTTCCCCTCCCACGTACGGCGCATGGTCTTCGACTCGGCGGTCGATCCGGACCCGGAGCAGATCTGGTACCGCTCCAACATGGGCCAGTCGCTGGCCTTCGAGGCGCGCTGGGAGGACTTCCGCCGCTGGGTGGCCAAGCACGACGACGTGTACCGCCTGGGGACCACCCCGGAGGCGGTGCAGAAGGCCTACGACGAGGTGCGCGCCGAGCTGGCGGTGAAGCCGGCGGGCGGCAAGGTCGGACCGGGGCAGCTGCACTCGGCGTTCCTGGGGGCGGGGTACTACGACGACTACTGGGCGATGCGGGCGACGGCCCTGTCGGAGTACGTCCGGGGCAACCCGGAGCCGCTGGTCGCGCAGGCCTCCCCGCGTGCGGTGGCGGCGAAGGACAACGAGAACGCCCAGGCGGTGTACACGGCCGTCGAGTGCAACGACGCGTCCTGGCCGGAGGACTTCGAGGTGTGGGACCGCGACCACACGGAGCTGGCGCGCGTCGCGCCGTTCGAGGCCTGGGACAACGCCTTCACCAATCTGCCGTGCGCGTTCTGGCCCGCGCCCCGGCAGCGGCCGGTGGACGTCCGGGTGGGGTGGGGCGAACTGCCGCCGGTGCTGATCCTCGCGGCGGAGCGGGACGCGGCGACCCCGTACCAGGGGGCGCTGGAGCTGCGGAAGCGGCTGCCCGGGTCCTCGCTGGTGACCGAACGGGACGCGGGGACGCACGGCATCGGCGGGGCCGGGAACGCCTGCGTCGACGACCATCTGCGCCGGTACCTGCTGACCGGCGAGGTGCCGGGGCGGGGTGCGGACTGCGCCGCGCACCCGGAGCCCAACCCGGTCTCGCTGGACTGACGTCGCGGGCGTACGGAGCGGGGGCCGCCGCACCTTCACGGTGCGACGGCCCCCGAAGCCGAACCCGGTGTCGCTGGAGAGGCGGGCGGCACGGTCGGTGCCCGGTGCCCGTCCCTCTGATCTTCCGGGTTGGGGTGGTGCGGGACTCGCTGGTTATGCGAGCCCGGCCACCAGGTCTGCGACGCTCTTCCTGCGGCCCGTGTAGAACGGGACCTCCTCGCGCACGTGGAGCCGTGCCTCGGAGGCGCGCAGGTGACGCATCAGGTCGACGATGCGGTACAGCTCGTCCGCCTCGAAGGCGAGGATCCACTCGTAGTCGCCCAGCGAGAACGAGGCGACGGTGTTGGCGCGGACGTCCGGGTAGCCCCGGGCCATCTTGCCGTGGTCCGCGAGCATGCGGCGGCGGTCCTCGTCGGGCAGCAGGTACCAGTCGTAGGACCGGACGAAGGGGTAGACGCTGATGTAGTCGCGCGGCGTCTCGTCGGCGAGGAACGCCGGGATGTGCGACTTGTTGAACTCGGCGGGGCGGTGCAGCGCCATGTTCGACCAGACCGGGTCGAGCGCGCGGCCGAGCTTGGTGCGCCGGAAGAGGTTGTACGCCTCCTGGAGCTCGTCCGAGGTCTCGGCGTGCCACCAGATCATGATGTCCGCGTCCGCGCGCAGCCCGGAGAGGTCGTAGGTGCCCCGGACGGTGATGTCCTTCGCCGCGAGCTGGTCGAACAGCTCCTGGACCTCGTCGGCGTGTCCCGCGCGGTCCAGCGGGAGCACGTCGCGCAGTTTGAAGACCGACCACAGGGTGTAGCGGATGACCTCGTTGAGGTCCTTGGCCTTCTTGCCGGCGTTCGGACTCTTGCTTGATGTCACAGTCTCAGGAGCACTCATACGGCTATTGTCCCGCCTCGCTCCCCGTGCCCCGAACCAGGGTCGGCGTGGCGATGATCTCGCTCGCGATCTCGTCGGCCGCGCGATGCGCGCTCGCGACGCAGGCGGGGATGCCGACCCCGTCGTAGACCGCGCCGCAGACCCGCAGCGCGGGCAGCTTGGCGACCTCGTCGCGGATACGGGCGACCCGGGCGAGGTGGCCGACCGGGTACTGCGGCAGGCCGCCGATCCAGCGGGTGACCTCGGTGTCGACGGGCCGGGCGGTGAGGCCGGTGGCGGCGGCGAGGTCGCGCAGGGAGACGGCGACGAGTTCCTCGTCCTCCCGGTGGAGGTGGTCCTCCTCGCCGTACCGGCCGACGGAGGTGCGGAGCACGAACAGGTCGGGGGCGGCGTCGGCGACCCACTGCCACTTGTTGCTGGAGAACGTGGACGCCTTGATCGTGTGCCCGTCGACCGGCGGTACGAGGAAGCCGGAGCGGTCGCGCAACGTCTCGTACCGCTCGATGTCGGTGCGCCGGAAGGCGAGGGTGACCAGGGCCATCGAGGCGTACTCGACGCCGGACAGCTCGGCGGAGGCGGCCGGGGACTCGGCGGCCAGCAGGGTGCCGGCGGACCAGGCGGGGGTGGCCAGGACGATGCCGTCGGCGGCGATGGTCCCGGTGTCGGTGCGGACGGCCCAGCCCGTCTCCGTACGGGTGAGACCGAGGACGGGGGTCTCGGCGAGGATCTCGCCGCCGCCGGCCCGGACGGCGTCGCCCACGGCGGCCGGAAGGGTGCCGATGCCGCCCGCGATGCCCTGGAAGACGGGGCCGGTCTGCTGCCGGGCGGCGGCCCGTTCCTGGATGCGGCGGACGGCGTCCAGCAGCGGGCCCCCCTCCTTCACGGCCTCGAAGAGCTGGGGGACGGCGGCGCGCATCGAGATCCGGTAGGCGTCGCCCGCGTAGACCCCGCCGAGAAGGGGCTCCACCAGCCGGTCCACGACCTCGCGGCCGAGCCGGTCGGCGACGTACGCGCCGACCGCGACGTCGTCGCCGACGGGCGTCGGGGTGAGGTCGCGCTCCTCGGCGATCCGGGCCAGGCCCTCGGGCGACAGCACCTCGCCGAGGACCGCCGGGTCGCCCGGAACGCCCATGACGTGGCCCTTGGGCATGGGGCGCAGCGCGTCGCGCGTCCAGAGCGACGCGGTGGCGGTGGCGGGCGGCTGGAGGCGGTCGGCGAGACCCACCGCCTCGGCCAGGGCGACCGCCTCGGGGCGCCGGGCGAGCATCGACTCGGCCCCCAGGTCGACCTGGACGCCCGCGATCTCGCCGGTCATGAGCTTGCCGCCGAGCCGGTCCGTGGCCTCCAGGAGGGTGACCCGCAGTCCGGTGGCGACCAGGCGGTGGGCGGCCGCCAGGCCGGCGATGCCGCCGCCGACGACGACGACGTGGCCCGGGGGCGTTTCCGCACGCTGTTGAGAACGCTGCATGGGTCCACTCTCTCAAACCCGTACCGCGGCCCGACCGTGACCACTTCGAAACCGGCGGGCGGCAACCCGCGGCGAGGCCGCCGCGTCGAACAGTCACCATCAACCGACTTCCTGGGGGGACCAGTTATGCGTGTGGAGAGCAGAATCGATCGATCCTTCGTCCGGGGGAGGGCCGCGCTCGTCGCCGGGGCGCTCGGCCTCCTGCTCGCCGTCGGCGGCTGCGGGGCGGCGGGCGACGCGTCGGGCGACGGGGCGAAGGCGGCGGACGGAAAGTCCGCGCCGCGCGAGGGGTTCGCGGACGAGAACGGGGCGG
Source organism: Streptomyces sp. NPDC058576 (assembly GCF_042718715.1). Lineage (NCBI taxonomy): Bacteria > Bacillati > Actinomycetota > Actinomycetes > Kitasatosporales > Streptomycetaceae > Streptomyces > Streptomyces sp. NPDC058576. Next base: position 195,395 of record NZ_JBHXPF010000008.1, read on the forward strand.
CGGCCTCCGCCGCCGAGCAGCAGGCGGACGGGAAGGCGGCCGGGAAGAAGGCGGCGCCGAAGCCCGGGGGCACCCATGTCATCCGTACGGCCACGCTCTCCGTCGAGGTGAAGAGCGTGCCGAAGGCGGTGGCCGCCGCGCGCGGCGTGGCCGAGGGCGCGGGGGGTCTGGTGGCGTCGGAGAACACCGAGCGGCTCGACGACACCTACGAGACCTCGCACCTGGTTCTGCGGGTGCCGCAGGAGCGGTTCCAGGAGGTGCTGCGGGAGCTGTCAGGTTCCGGAAAGCTGCTGTCGCGTGCCTCGAACGCGAAGGACGTCACCGACCAGGTGGTCGACGTGGACAGCCGGATCTCCACCCAGCGCGCGAGCGTGGCGCGGGTGCGGGAGCTGATGGACAAGGCGGAGAAGATCAACGATGTGGTCGCTCTGGAGGGCGAGCTGAGCAGCCGTCAGTCGGACCTGGAGTCGCTGCTGGCGCAGCAGGCGAGCCTGAAGGACCGCACCTCGCTGGCGACGATCACCCTGGACCTGACGCCGCCGGACGCCCCGGGCGACGACGGCGAGAAGGAGGACGACCCCGGTTTCCTGGACGCGCTGGGCGGCGGCTGGGACGCGTTCGTGACGATGCTGCGGTGGATCGCGGTGGCGTTCGGGGCCGCGTTCCCGTTCCTGCTCACCGCCGCCCTGGCCGTGGTGGCCTGGAGGGTGCTGCGGAAGCGCGCGGCGGCCCGTCGTACCGCGCCGGCGGTTGCGGCGCCCGTGGCCGGGAAGGACGGCGCCCCGGCCTCCTGAACCGCTGCGGCGTCGTAGCGTGGGGCCTTGACTCGCCGATGCGGCGAACCGGCGAAAGGGACCCGGCATGGCAGCGGAGCGACTGGTGGTCATCGGCGGTGACGCGGCGGGCATGTCCGCCGCGTCACAGGCCCGCAGGCTGAAGGGGCCGGACGACCTGGAGATCGTCGCCTTCGAGCGCGGGCACTTCACCTCGTACTCCGCGTGCGGCATCCCGTACTGGGTGAGCGGCGACGTCGAGGCCAGGGACGACCTGATCGCCCGCACCCCCGAGGAGCACCGGGAGCGGGACATCGATCTGCGGATGCGGACCGAGGTGACCGAGCTGGACGTGGCCGGGCGGCGGGTGAAGGCGCTGGACCGGGAGAGCGGGCAGACGTACTGGACGGGCTTCGACAAGCTGGTGATCGCCACCGGGGCCCGTCCGGTGCGCCCGGCGCTGCCCGGGATGGACGCGGCCGGGGTGCACGGGGTGCAGACCCTGGACGACGGGCAGGCGCTCCTGGACTCGCTGGACGCCCTGGGTTCCGGGGAGACCCGCCGGGCGGTCGTGGTGGGCGCGGGGTACATCGGCGTCGAGATGGCCGAGGCGATGCTCAAGCGGGGCTTCGAGGTGACCGTCCTCAACCGGGGCGAGCAGCCGATGGCGACGCTCGATGCGGACATGGGGCGGCTCGTCCACGAGGCGATGGACGGGCTGGGCATCACCACGGTCAACGGGGCGGCCGTGACCAAGATCCTCACCGGTCCGGACGGCCGGGTGAGCGAGGTGGCGACGGACGCGGGGACGTATCCGGCGGACGTGGTGGTCCTCGGCATCGGCGTGGAGCCGGAGACGGCGCTCGCGCGCGACGCGGGACTGCCGGTGGGCCCGCACGGCGGACTGCTCACGGACCTGGCGATGCGGGTGGTGGGCCACGAGAACATCTGGGCGGGCGGCGACTGCGTGGAGGTCCTGGACCTGGTGGCGGGCCGCACCCGGCACGTCGCGCTGGGCACCCACGCCAACAAGCACGGCCAGGTGATCGGTTCCAACGTCGGGGGCGGCTACGGCACGTTCCCGGGCGTGGTCGGTACGGCGGTGAGCAAGGTCTGCGACCTGGAGATCGCCCGGACCGGGCTGCGGGAGAAGGACGCCCGCGCGGTCGGGCTGCGCTATGTCACGGCGACGATCGAGTCGACGCAGCGGGCGGGGTACTACCCGGGGGCGAAGCCGATGACGGTGAAGATGATCGCGGAGCTGCGTACGGGCCGGCTGCTCGGGGTGCAGATCGTCGGCCGCGAGGGGTCGGCGAAGCGGGTGGACGTGGCGGCGGTGGCGCTGACGGCCGGGATGACGGTGGAGCAGATGACGGCGCTCGACCTCGGCTACGCCCCGCCGTTCTCGCCGGTCTGGGACCCGGTGCTGGTGGCCGCCCGCAAGACGGTCGCGGCGGTGCGGGGCGCGGGGAGCTGAGCGCACGGGGGCCGGCCTCTCCCGGCCGGCCCCCGTGCGCTCGGCGCTTCAGCGCGCGGTCTGCTCGTGGACGTGACCCACGAGGCGGGTGAGCGCGTCCGGGTCCATGGTCGGCATGACGCCGTGGCCCAGGTTGAAGATGTGGCCCTCGAGCCCGGCGGCGGCGTCCAGCACCTCGCGGGTCTTCTCCTCGACGGCCGGGGTCGGCGCGTACAGCACGGCCGGGTCGAGGTTGCCCTGGAGCGCCTTGCCGGGGCCGACACGGCGGGCGGCCTCGTCCAGCGGGACCCGCCAGTCGACGCCGACGACGTCCGCTCCGGCCTCGCCCATCAGGCCGAGCAGTTCGCCGGTGCCGACGCCGAAGTGGATGCGGGGGACGCCGTAGGGGGCGATGGCGTCGAAGACCTTCGCGGAGGCGGGGAGCACCGCGCGGCGGTAGTCGGCGGGGGCCAGCGCGCCGACCCAGGAGTCGAAGAGCTGGACGGCGGAGGCGCCGGCCTCGATCTGGACCTTGAGGAACGCGCCGGTGATCTCCGCGAGCCGGTCCACGAGGTCGGCCCAGAGCTGCGGGTCGCCGTACATCATGGCCTTGGTGCGCTCGTGGTTGCGCGAGGGGCCGCCCTCGACGAGGTAGCTGGCCAGTGTGAAGGGGGCTCCGGCGAAGCCGATGAGCGGGGTGGCGCCGAGCTCGGCGGTGAGCATCCCGATGGCCTCGGTGACGTACGGGACGTCCTCGGGGGTGAGGTCGCGCAGCCGGGCGAGGTCAGCGCGGGTGCGGATCGGCTGGGCGATGACGGGGCCGACGCCGGGCTTGATGTCGAGGTCGATGCCGATGGCCTTCAGGGGCACGACGATGTCGCTGAAGTAGATCGCGGCGTCGACCTTGTGGCGGCGTACGGGCTGCAGCGTGATCTCGGTGACCAGCTCCGGCATCATGCAGGAGTCGAGCATCGCGATGCCCTCGCGGACCTTCAGGTACTCGGGCAGCGAACGCCCCGCCTGGCGCATGAACCAGACCGGCGTGTGCGGCACCGGTTCGCGCCGGCAGGCCTTCAGGAACGCCGAGTCGTGGGTGGCGTGGCGGACCGCGTCGAGGCTGGCGGAGGTCGTCGTCTGCTGGCCCGAAGGGCTGTCGTTGGCACTCACGCACAGAATCTTCGCACGCAATGCGTAGGAGCCCGGCCCCGCACGGGTGTCTCTCCCTGCGCGAGGCCCGCCTTCCGCCTACTCTTCCCCGCATGGCTCCGGCTCAGGGACAGTTTTCCGATCATTCCGACGGCGTTGACAGCGAGGACCGTGCGGAGGGTCCTTCCGTGCCGCCCGCGTTCCTGGCGGCGGTCGACGCGCTGCGCTCCGCGCGGCTGCGCCCGGAGTTGGAGGTGGAGGCGACCAGGCCGCCCCAGCGCCTCGCTCCGCACGCGTACGCCCTGGAGGCGGCGGTGGTGGACGGCGAGGACGATCTCGCGGACGGCAGACTGGTCCTGCTGCACGACCCCGCGGGGCACGACGCCTGGCAGGGCACGTTCCGGCTGGTGACGCTGGTCCGGGCGGAGCTGGAGCCGGAGATGGCGGCGGACCCGCTGCTCCCGGAGGTGTGCTGGTCCTGGCTGACGGGTGCGCTGGACGCGCGGGGCCTGTCGTACGGAGAGGCCGGGGGGACGGTGACACGCGCCGGATCGCACTACTTCGGTGCGCTGTCCGCGCGCCGTCCGGCGACGCAGATCGAGATCCGCGCCTCGTGGACGCCGCGCGAGGGGCGGGGCGGAGCGCCGGACGCGGCGTCGCACCTGATGGCCTGGGGCGATCTGCTGTGCCAGATCGCGGGACTGCCGCCGTCGGATCCGGCGGACGCGGCGGTGGTGACGCTGCCGCAGCGGCGCGGGCCGCAGGTTTCGTAACACTCCGTCACCCGTATCGCACAAGCGCCGACTCTCTTTTCGTACAATCGATCGCACGTCCTATTTGCCCGAATTGTTACTCACCAAATCGTGATCTTCCCCTAAAGGAGGACGGGTCCGCTGCCGAAGAGGTCAATGACCCTTCAAGCACGGTTCGCCCCCGGCTTCATCCCCCGAGCCGGCCCGTCCCGCCACTCCCCCCAGGAGGCCTGGTGTCCGTTCTCCTTGAGCAGCCCGCAAGCCTGGTCGCCTACCGCCCGAACAAGCCGACGGCCATGGTCGTCGTGGCCGACCCGCGCGTCCGTTCCACCGTCACCCGCCATCTGTGGGCCCTCGGAGTACGTGACGTCATCGAGGCGTCGTCCATCGCGGAGGCACGTCCCCGCGTCGGCAACCCGCGCGACATCTGCATTGCCGACGTCCACCTGCCCGACGGTTCCGGGCTGACCCTGCTGTCCGAGACCCGCGCCGCAGGCTGGCCCAACGGTCTCGCCCTCTCCGCCGCCGACGACATCGGCGCCGTTCGCAACGCCCTCGCGGGCGGCGTGAAGGGCTACGTCGTCACCGGCACCCGAACCAACATCGGTCACCCCACCCGCCCCGGCGTCGCCCCCATCGGCGCCAACGCGGCCCGTATGCACCGCAGGCCTCCCGGTTCCCCGAGCCACCCGGGCGGCTACCGCGAACTGTCCGGACGTGAGGTGGAGGTGCTCCGCCTGGTCGCCGAAGGCCAGTCCAACAAGGCCATCGGCGTCTCGATGGGCCTCTCCGCCCTGACCGTCAAGTCGCACCTCGCCCGCATCGCCCGCAAGCTCGGCACCGGAGACCGGGCCGGCATGGTCGCGGTCGCCCTGCGGACGGGCATCATCCACTGACCGCACCCCGCCGGGACGTGCACCGATGCGTCTCCGGCTGGAATACGCGCATGGCCGCCCGTCGACGGAACGTTCCGTCGACGGGCTCCCTGCATACACAGATACCCTTGACACGTGACCGACGCCCAAGAGACCGCAGCAGACACTTCACTGCGAACCACCGGGGGCGCTCCCCCGGACGACGTCGCCCCGGCGCCGATCCCCTTGCTGGAGCCGCGCGAGGGCATTCCCCCGGTGGTGACGTCCGACGACGCCCTCGCCCGGGTGATCGCGGCCTTCGCCGCGGGCACCGGCCCGGTGGCCGTCGACGCCGAGCGCGCCTCAGGATACCGCTACGGCCAGCGCGCCTACCTCGTACAGCTGCGCCGCGAGGGCGCGGGCAGCGCCCTGGTCGACCCGGTCGGCTGCCCCGACCTCTCCGGCCTCGGCTCCGCCCTGGGCGGCACGGAGTGGATCCTGCACGCGGCGACCCAGGACCTGCCGTGCCTGCGCGACATAGGCATGACCCCCACCTCGCTCTTCGACACCGAGCTGGCGGGACGGCTCGCGGGCTTCCCGCGCGTCGGCCTCGGCGCGATGGTGGAGAACGTCCTCGGGTACGCCCTGGAGAAGGGCCACTCCGCGGTCGACTGGTCCACCCGTCCGCTGCCCGAGCCCTGGCTGCGCTACGCCGCACTCGACGTGGAGCTCCTGATCGACCTGCGCGACGCGCTGGAGGAGGAGCTGGAGCGGCAGGGCAAGCTGGAGTGGGCCCGGGAGGAGTTCGACGCCATCGCCTCCGCGCCGCCGGCCCCGCCCCGCAAGGACCCCTGGCGCCGCACCTCGGGCATGCACAAGGTGCGCCGCCGCCGTCAGATGGCCGTCGTCCGGGAACTGTGGACCACCCGTGACCAGGTCGCCCAGCGCCGCGACGTCTCGCCGGGCAAGGTGCTCGGCGACGCCGCGATCGTCGAGGCCGCGCTCGCGCTGCCGGTCGATGTGCAGGCCCTGACCGCGCTGCCGGGATTCGGCCACCGCATGGGCCGGCGTCAGCTGGAGCAGTGGCAGGCTGCCGTGGAGCGGGCCAAGGCGCTGCCCGAGTCGGCGCTCCCGCAGCCCGGCCAGCAGCCGGCCGGACCGCCTCCCCCGCGCTCCTGGGCCGACAAGGACCCGGCCGCCGCCGCCCGGCTCTCGGCCGCCCGCACCGCCGTCTCCGAGCTGGCCGAGCGCCTCCACATGCCCCAGGAGAACCTGATCACGCCGGACACCGTGCGCCGGGTCTGCTGGGAGCCGCCGAAGAACCCGACCCCGGGCGCCGTCGAGGACACCCTCGCCGGATACGGGGCACGGAACTGGCAGATCCAGCAGGTCGCCCCGCTCCTGGTCCGGGCGCTGGACGCCACCGCCTGACCCCACGCCGGCACTCGCGAACACCCCTCGGCCGTCGGCCGGGGGGTTTTCCCTGCCCGGCAGGAACCGCGGGAACCACAAGAACCATCGGAGCCATCGGAGCCAGAGGATTCATCGGAGTCACGGGGGACGGACATGGACACCACGGCGTACGGCGAATGGATACGCGCCTTCGAGGAAGCGCGGCTTGACCGGGCGGAACGAGGCGATCCGGACTGGCAGACCGGCGTGCCGCCGCACCCCGCGATCCGGCGCAGTCTGCAGCGTTTCCAGGTCGGCGAGGACGGCGACGGGGCCGGGCTGATCACCGAAGCGGAGGCGGCCGGTGACGCGGAGTACGCGTCGGCGGTGCGGATGTTCGTCGCGGAGGAGCGAAATCACGCCAGGTTGCTGGCGCTCCTGCTGGCCTCGGGCGGCGCGCCCGTGATCGCCTCGCACTGGAGCGACCGGGTTTTCGTGGCGCTGCGCCGAGCCCTGGGACTCCGCCTCGAACTGCTGGTCCTCATGATCGCGGAGGTGATCGCGCTGCGGTACTACCGGGCCCTGCGGGAGGGCGGCGAGGACGCGCTGACCCGGGAGGTGGCGGGGCGGATCCTGGCCGACGAGGAGCGGCACGTGCCCTTCCACTGCCACCGCCTGCGCCGGGGCCTGCGCCCGCTGCCGCCGCCGGTACGGGTTCTGGTGACCTCCGGGTGGCGTGCCGCCCTGGCCGTGGCCTCGCTGGTGGTGGCGGTGGACCATGGTCCGGCGTTGCGGCGGCTGGGCATCGGGCGGGGCCGGTTCGTCGCGGAGGTGGTGCGGTCCTCCGGGCCGATCGCTGCGACCATGCGGTGAGGGGCCCGGTCGGGAACGTACGGCCGGGGCGTCCGGGGAGCCCTGTGCCGCCCGCCGGACCGGTGTGACCTTCGACGCTCCGGCCGTGGGGGGTGGGCAGTCTGGTTACCCGCAAGTAGCATGATGGGCAGGCGGCGCACCCCCGTGGCGCGCCCCGCAGCAGTGCCATCCCGCACCCTGGAGGAGAGCCACCGTGCCTCGTACCATCCGGGACGTCGTCTTCGTCGACGGCGTCCGCACCCCGTTCGGCAAAGCGGGCCCGAAGGGCATTTACCACGAGACCCGCGCCGACGACCTCGTCGTGAAGGCCATCCGGGAGCTGCTGCGCCGCAACCCGGACCTGGACCCCAAGAAGATCGACGAGGTCGCCATCGCCGCGACCACGCAGATCGGGGACCAGGGCCTCACGCTGGGCCGCACCGCCGGAATCCTGGCCGGTCTGCCGCAGTCCGTCCCCGGCTACTCGATCGACCGCATGTGCGCGGGCGCGCTGACCGCCGTCACCTCGACGGCCGGTTCGATCGCCTTCGGCGCGTACGACGTCGTCGTGGCCGGTGGCGTCGAGCACATGGGCCGCCACCCGATGGGCGAGGGCGTCGACCCGAACCCGCGCTTCGTGTCGGAGAAGCTGGTCGACGAGTCCGCCCTGTTCATGGGCATGACGGCGGAGAACCTGCACGACCGCTACCCCACGATCACCAAGCAGCGCGCCGACGCGTACGCGGTGCGTTCGCAGGAGAAGGCCGCCAAGGCGTACGCCAACGGCAAGATCCAGCAGGACCTGGTACCGGTGTCGGTGCGCCGCACCAACGCCGAGGCGGGCGAGACGGGCTGGGGCCTGGTCACCGCCGACGAGCCGATGCGCCCCGGCACCACGCTGGAGTCCCTGGCCGGTCTGAAGACCCCCTTCCGTGCCCACGGCCGGGTCACGGCCGGTAACGCCGCGGGTCTCAACGACGGCGCCACCGCCTCCCTGCTCGCCGCCGAGGACGTCGCCCGCGAGCTGGGCCTCCCGGTCAAGATGCGCCTCGTCTCCTACGCCTTCGCGGGCGTCGAGCCGGAGGTCATGGGCTATGGCCCGATCCCGGCGACCGAGAAGGCGCTGGCCCAGGCCGGCCTCTCCATCTCCGACATCGGTCTCTTCGAGATCAACGAGGCGTTCGCCGTGCAGGTGCTCGCCTTCCTGGAGCACTACGGCATCGCCGACGACGACGCCCGCGTCAACCAGTACGGCGGCGCGATCGCCTACGGCCACCCGCTGGCCTCCTCCGGTGTCCGGCTCATGACGCAGCTGGCCCGGCAGTTCGAGGAGCAGCCCGAGGTCCGCTACGGCCTGACGACGATGTGCGTCGGCTTCGGCATGGGCGCGACGGTCGTCTGGGAGAACCCGCACTTCAACGCTGACGGAGGCAACAAGTGAGCTCCACCACTGAGCTTCTGAAGGGTGCGGCCGAGCTGTTCCCCGGCGAGGTCGTCACGCAGGCGCACGTACGCCACCTGGACCTGCCGTCCGGTGCCGGGCGGTTCGCGCTCATCACGCTGGACAACGGCCTGGACCACACCAAGCCGACCACCTTCGGACCGCAGTCGCTGGCGAACCTGAACGCCGCGATCGACCAGGTCGAGAAGGAGGCGTCCGAGGGCACCATCACCGGTGTCGGCATCACCGGCAAGCCGTTCATCTTCGCGGTCGGCGCCGACCTCAAGGGCGTCGAGCTGCTGAGCCGTCACGAGGACGCGCTGGCCATCGGCAAGGGCGGCCACGACGTCTTCCGCCGCCTCTCCGGCCTCGCGGTCCCCACCTTCGCGTACTACAACGGCGCGGCCATGGGCGGCGGTGTCGAGGTCGGTCTGCACTGCACCTACCGCACCGTCTCCAAGGCGCTCCCGGCGTTCTCGCTGCCCGAGGTCTTCCTCGGTCTGGTCCCCGGCTGGGGCGGCTGCGCGCTGCTCCCGAACCTGATCGGCGCGGACCGCGCGGTCTCGGTGATCATCGAGAACTCGCTCAACCAGAACCGTCAGCTCAAGGGCAAGCAGGTCTTCGAACTCGGCATCGCGGACGCGATCTTCGAGGGTGCGGACTTCCTGGAGCAGTCGCTGATCTGGACCGCGAACGTCCTCAAGGGCACGGTCGCGGTCCAGCGCGCCGAGGTCGACCGCGGCGACGCCTGGGACCAGGCCGTCGCCCGGGGCCGGGCCATCGCCGACTCCAAGGTGCACGGTGCGGCCCCGGCCGCGTACCGCGCGCTGGACATCATCGCTGCGGCGAAGGACGGCGACCTGTCCGCCGGCTTCGACGCCGAGGACCAGGCGCTGGCGGACCTGATCATGGGCGGCGAGCTGCGCAGCGGCATCTACGCCTTCAACCTGGTCCAGAAGCGCGCCAAGCGCCCGGCCGGCGCCCCGGACAAGAACCTGGCCCGCCCGGTCACCAAGGTCGGCGTCGTCGGCGCGGGCCTGATGGCCTCGCAGCTGGCGCTGCTGTTCCTGCGCCGCCTGGAGGTCCCGGTCGTCCTCACGGACATCGACCAGGCGCGCGTCGACAAGGGTGTGGGCTACGTCCACGCCGAGATCGAGAAGCTGCTCGGCAAGGGCCGCATCAACCAGGACAAGGCCAACCGCCTCAAGGGCCTGGTCTCCGGTGTCCTCGACAAGGCCGAGGGCTTCGCGGACGCGGACTTCATCATCGAGGCCGTCTTCGAGGAGATCGGCGTCAAGCAGCAGGTGTTCGCGGAGGTCGAGGCGGTCGCCCCGGCGCACGCGATCCTCGCCACCAACACCTCCTCGCTGTCGGTGACCGAGATGGCGTCGAAGCTGAAGAACCCCGAGCGGGTCGTCGGCTTCCACTTCTTCAACCCGGTCGCGATCCTGCCGCTCCTGGAGATCGTGCGCGGCGAGCAGACGGACGACGCCTCGCTGGCCACCGCGTTCGGTGTGGCCCGCAAGCTGAAGAAGACCGCGGTCCTGGTGAAGGACGCCCCGGCGTTCGTCGTCAACCGCATCCTCACCCGCTTCATGGGCGAGATCCAGAACGTCATCGACGAGGGCACCCCGGTCGAGGTCGCGGAGAAGGCCGTCGAGCCGCTCGGCCTGCCGATGTCCCCGCTGGTGCTCCTGGAGCTGGTGGGCCCGGCCATCGGCCTGCACGTCTCCGAGACCCTGAACCGCTCCTTCCCGGAGCGCTTCACCGTCTCGCAGAACCTCGCGGCCGTCGTCAAGGCGGGCAAGCGCGGCTTCTACGTCTACGACTCCGGAGCGCCGGTCCTCGACCCCGAGGTCGCCGCCCTCCTCAAGCAGGGCGACACCGTCCTCACCGAGGAGCAGACCCGTGACCGCGTGCTCGACGCGGTGGCGCAGGAGATCGGCCTGATGCTGGACGAGGGCGTCGTCGCCGAGGCCCAGGACATCGACCTGTGCCTGATCACCGGTGCGGGCTGGCCCTTCCACCTGGGCGGCATCACGCCGTACCTGGACCGCGAGGGCGTCTCGCAGCGGGTGAACGGGAAGCCGTTCCTCGCGCAGGGTGTGGCGAGCGTGCCCGCCTAGTCCTGGGGTAGGAAGAGCTCCGGAGCGGGCCCCACCGGCCGGAGGCCGTGCGGCCCCCACCGACAAGCC